>CAMWQE010000107.1 GCA_947176335.1 uncultured Porphyromonadaceae bacterium
CGTTGGGCCGGTGATTTTTTTAAAACTCATGGGTTGGTAAATTAATTTAACAATTATTAACTACCCCCCCCCCATTTTAATAGAGTTTAACTGATTTAACAGTGAAGAGTTAAATATAAGCTTGGATTTAACGGTGTAATGAGGTTTATATGACTTATAAGCCATATAGGACGTATAAATCGTATAGGGCTTATATCAGGGGAGGCGGAGATTATCGCCTACAAGAACAATTTCTCCAGAATCAAGGAGGGGGCGCACAGAGTCGATTAGGGTCTTTACAGAAACAGAGAGTTGCGCCGCAATATAGGCAAGAGTATGACCTCCGGGCTGAGAAGCAAGGTATAATATGGACTCATCCAGAGAACGAGCTGCGGATTTAGGAGCGGAGTCACGGCACACATCACATTTGCCACACGGCCCGGACGGCTTTTCGCCAAAATACTCGAGCATACGGTTGACACGGCATCCGGAAGCGCCAAAAACATAGTCTTTCACGGCATTTATGCGCGATTCCATCCTTTCGCGCTGACGCTCATACACTTCCACAGGAATAAGAATGTACTTGGGCAGTTCCCGTGAGGTCGGGAAATAGATGTAGGGTGTGTCGGAATGAGGAACATAGTGGATTGCGTGCGCCCTGCCGAGAGCCAGCAGAGCCTGATACACACGGTCACCGCTGATGCCGAGACGGGAGGAGATAAGACTCTCGCTGATATATACATAATCGGCAAACAATCCGGTGTAGGTGCGCAGCAGCAATTGCAGTACAATATCAGCATCGCCGTCAAGCCTGAGAGAGTACAATTCCTCTTTGGATAGCAGGACCATAACACGCGACCGCGACGAGACCTCCTCGACAAACTCAATCCACCCGGATGCAGTGAGCAGATTGAGTGCGCTCCTGGTCATTACCGGCTGCAAACGGAACCGGGTGCAGAAAAGCGAAAAATCGAAGTCACGAACAGCAGTATAGCCCTCCCCGACCGGGATGTCGACAAAATTGCAGGCGAGTTCGTAAACTTTCCGTATATAGTCGCGCGAAGGAAATGAATCAGCAAGACGCCGGGAAAGAACGCCTTTGTCATAATTTCCCGCAATAAGCAGAGCGAAAGAGGGAAGCCCGTCACGCCCCGCGCGTCCCGCCTCCTGATAATACTCCTCAAGCGAGGGGGGAATATCATAGTGCACCACAAGGCGAACATCCGGCTTGTCGATACCCATGCCGAAAGCATTAGTCGCCACAATTACCCTGACTTCACCGTCCTTCCACTGCCGCTGCCGCTCGTTTTTCTCCTCCACCGAGAGCCCGGCGTGGTAATATGCCGCCGAAACACCCTCCGATTTAAGCAATTCCGCAATCTCACGGGTGCGCTTGCGCGAGCGGACGTACACGATAGCAGTGCCGGGAACCGACCGCACGGCTTTCAGCAGCAAGCCATCCTTATGCTCCGCACGCCGCACAATATAAGAGATATTCGGACGGCTGAAACTGCGGGAAAACACACGAGCATCGGTAAAACGCAGCCGCGCCATAATATCCTCCGCGACAACCGGAGTTGCCGACGCGGTAAGAGCGAGCACCGGCGCGGATGGGAAAACATCGCGCAGAGACGCAATCTCCAGATAGGAAGGACGGAAATCGTATCCCCATTGGGAAATGCAGTGCGCCTCATCAACCGCAATAAGCCTCACATCATAATGACGAATCCGGTCAATAAAAGATGACGAGCGGAGTTTTTCGGGAGACACATAGAGAAGGGACGCCTTGCCAAGGCGGCATTTGTCCATGACAAGCTTCTGCTCGGCACGTGTCAATCCGGAATGGATACAGACGGCAGACACAGACCTGCGGCGGAGATTATCCACCTGGTCTTTCATTAGCGAGATAAGCGGGGTTATCACAATAGTCAATCCTCCAAGCACCAGCGCAGGCACCTGAAAGGTTATGGACTTTCCCCCACCGGTAGGGAGCAGCGCAAGGGTATCATGCCCCTGCAGAACAGAGTCTATAATCTCAGCCTGCAGAGGGCGGAAGGAATCATAGCCCCAGTACTCGCGGAGAACGGAGAGCGGGGATGGGCGGGAAGAGTTCATTCCTCAGACGGACGAATCTCCTTGATGAGAAGCTGCACGGGAGCAAGAGCCGCATGGTGCTTGTTGTCCTCGATTGTAAAGCAGATGTCAAACGGCTTGCAGGAGTGGATATGGTCATAATGCTGCACCATATTGAAAGCAATACCATTGAATACCTTGCCGGAAGTATCGTCAACGAGCTCAAGCTTGATATGCTCCAGATTACGCCCAACGAGCTTGCTTGTGCCGAAATCCTTCACATTCCTCGCGCAGAACACCGGTTTCTGGTTTCCCGGACCGAATGGATTGAATTTTCGCAAGGTCGAAACAAATTCGGGAGTAATCTGCGCGAAGTTGATATATGCGTCAATATCAAGCACAGGGGTAAGCTGGGTGGGAAGGATATGCTCAGCCACATACTCCTCGAAGCGGCGGGTGAACTCCGGTATATTCTCCTCTTTAAGCGACAGCCCCACAGCGTAGGTGTGGCCTCCGAAGTTTTCAAGCAAATCGCGGCAAGCCTCCACTGCCTTGTAGATGTCAAACCCCTGGACCGAGCGGGATGAGCCGGTTGCAAGACCGTTGTTTAGGGTAAGCACAACCGCCGGCTTGTAGTAAAGCTCGGTAAGACGCGAGGCAACGATTCCGATAATGCCGCGGTGCCAGTCCTTATTATATATGACTATCGATTTCTTGTCGGCGAGATCCTTGCTGTGAGCCCCGAGGATAGCGTTTGCCTCCTCTGTGATGCGCTTGTCCAGTTCCTTCCTGTCCTTATTATACTGGTCCACAGCTTTAGCCTTTTCAAGAGCCTCCTCATTGTCGCGCGCAACCAGCAGTTCCACCGCCTCACGCCCACTCTGCATCCTGCCGGAAGCATTGATACGGGGACCAATCTTGAAGATAACGTCAGAAATCGTGATTTCCTTGCCGGTGAGCCCACAGGTGCGGATAATAGCCTTGAGTCCGAGGTTAGGACTGCTGTTGAGCCGGCGCAAACCGTGGTAAGCAAGAATGCGGTTTTCATCCACCATAGGCACTATGTCCGCCGCAATGCTCACCGCAACGAGGTCGAGCATATTCTCAAGGTCGGTAAGCGGCAGGGCATTGCTCTTGGCAAACGCCTGCATGAACTTGTAGCCGACACCACATCCGCTCAGATGCGAGCAGGGATAGGTGCTTCCCTCAAGCTTCGGGTTAAGGATTGCAACAGCCGGCGGCAATTCATCATCCTGCACATGATGGTCGCAGATAATGAAGTCCACGCCGATAGATTTGGCATACTTTATTTCCTCGATAGCCTTTATTCCGCAATCGAGGATAATGATGAGCGACACCCCTTGCGAAGCAGCAAAGTCGATGCTATGCTTCGATATCCCGTAGCCTTCATCATCGCGGCTCGGGATATAGTAGTCAACATTGGAGTAAAAATTCCTCAGATATTTGTATACGAGCGAAACGGCTGTTGTGCCGTCAACATCATAATCACCATAAACCATGATGCGCTCTTTGGCGCCCAATGCTTTATTGAGCCGCGCCACAGCCTCAGCCATCCCGGGCATGAGGAAAGGGTCATGGAGGTTTTTAAGCGACGGGTGGAAAAACTTCTCGGCTTCCTCTACCGAAGTGATTCCGCGCTGCACGAGTAACTCGCTGACCGGGGCGCAAGATGCGTATCGTTTATCTAACTCTGTTTCTAATTTCTGCTCTTCTGTAGTAAGGGGTAAATAATTCCATTTACTTGTCATTATGTTGTTTTTTCTATTATCTAAGGGAGCGGAGGGACGGACAATAGAAAATCCGGCACTCCGGGTGCGTGCGGCAAAACCATGCCGCGGAGCAGACAGGCGACTGAGGGCGAGGAGACTGCATGCGGCACCGCCGCAAAAGCCCGTGAGCCTGCCAGGGACGCGAAGACAAGTAATTGGTAGGAATCGTCAAGTCTGCGCCTATGGTATCGCAAAAGTACGGAAAGAATCGCAATACTCCAAAGGCGTTAAGGTTATTTAGGACTATGCGGAAGGAGCTTTGGAGCCGGCTCCCTTGGGAAGAGCGACCACATGGACATCCATCTGCGGGAACGGGAAAGACACGCCGCTCTGGGGGAGCTCCTTATATATACGCTCGATTACGCGGTTGTACACCGTCCAGTAGTCATCGGTGCGCACCCAAGCGCGCACTACGAGATTGACACTGCTGTCTGCAAGAGCGGAGATATTGACAGTCGGATCTTTCACCGGGCTCTTGATGAGTGACTGCACTGCCGCAGCCTGACGCTCGTTGCGCTCCTGTATCTTCTCTTTCTGACGCTCAAGCATGCGCCTGAACCATCCTTTTTTCTTAACAACGGTCGGATTGAGCGCCTCCGCCTCCGCAACTGCATCATCCGCAGCCTTACGGTGCGCATCCTCGGCATCCTTGTCAATCTGCTCCACCCCGGGACGGATAATCAGCGGCTCGGAATCAAGGATAGCCATGAGCGCTGCCGAAGCGGTATCGAAATCGTCGCCGTAAGAGATGCCTACATCCCACTGCACGCGGCGGTAGGGCCGGAGCGACCAGTTGTTTATGCTTCCGGTGCTCAGCGCGCCGTTAGGAATATTGATAGACTTGTTGTCCGGCGTACTGATAAGGGTAGAGAAAATCTGAATTTCGGTGACAGTTCCTGCAAATCCCTGCGCCTCGATATAGTTTCCTATCTTGTACGGCTTGAGGAGAAGAATAAGGACGCCTCCCGCAAAATTCTGGAGAGTGCCGCTGAGAGCCATACCTATCGCAACGCCAGCCGAAGCAAACAAGGCGATGAACGAGCTGGTGTTGATGCCCAGAATTCCGATTACAGTCACAAGCAGGATAAAGTAGAGCACTATCCTTATAAGGCTGAGGATAAATGTACTCAACGAGCGCTCCACCTCACGCCTGGCAAGAATAGAGCCGGTAACATTATATATGCGGCTGATAATGAACTTGCCTATGTAGAAAACCACAATGGCGATGGCAAGGTGGATTGCAAAATCCACCGTGTCTTTCACCAGGCGGTTTATAAGTTCATCCAGAGTGATGTTTTTGAGCGCACCCATCTCCTGCGCAGGAGCGGGGATGCTGTCCGGTACAATCTCGGGAACAGGAATCTGAAGCAAAGGAAACTTCATGGCGGAAATTTATTGCAATGACGGATTAACGCTTACCACATCCTTATACCAGCTCTGGTTAGCATAACCAAGCCGGGATATATCTGATTTGGTCTTGACGATATAGGTGCCTATGCCGGTGAACTTGCTCATGTCAAGCCCATAGCTGACCGGAGTGGAGCCGTAATAGGTCACCGCTTTTTTATACGCGGCATTCCATGCGTCAATGAGACCCTTGTTTTCAACTTCAAGATTATTTATATAATCCCCGAAGTCGTATGTATAGGATTTAGCGCCATCCCATCTGTAAAACGGCACTGCATCATAAGAATAATAAGAATATGACGGAAGCACTCCGGTTCGCATTATAGCACGGGTAGCCTCGGCAAGAGGCTCCAGCTCATCCGTCTTGACCACCGCTATGGTACAGGAATTATTGTTCACCTGTTCAGACATATAATAAGCAAGAGTATTCTCAGCAACCTTTTTCGCAGTAGCATTGTCGGCAAACATTGCCGGGATATTCACCCGGTAAGGCATCCCCTCAATAGGGAGCTCTGTAGCGGAGGCGACTATCTCTTTTGCCGCATGGCGAAGCTCGTACATAACCTCCACGCAGCCCATGAAGCAGCAATCGAAGTAAATGACATCATAATTGCCCTTTCCGAGAGCAGATGCAAGACTCGTCACTTTCATCTCCACGCGGTTCGGATGCATATCCTGACCGAAAGAGGTGGTTGCAGCCTGACGGTCAACCGAGCGCGAATCGGAAGATTCTATCCAACCGGTGCCGTGGCTCCACAACACAAGCCAGTTCTTAGGAGCCGGTGCAATCGAAGCCGCATCATCAAGGACACCGCGCATAAAATCGGCATCAACGGAAGATGTACCCTCGGGATAAGTTTTGAGCGTAACAGTTTCTTTCGGAGTGATTTCAAGGAGCTTAGGTTCAACCTCAGCCTCGTAGGGATCATAGTACACGAGCAGCCGACCGCCATTTAGCGCTCCGTCTGCAACAGCCTCCTGCATCTGTTTTAGGTTATAAGAATCCATATTCCAGCTATGACTACCCAGGGAATTATCGGCAATCATATACACGAGAACCGTGCATTTGGGTTCTGCCGCGGGATCCGGTTCATCATTTTTGGAGCAAGAAGAGAGGGCGAAAATTAAGATTCCGCACAATATTGCAAGATAATTGAATACTTTATTTTTCATAATGGTGCAAAATTACTCAAATTTTTCCGCATCACCTTCAACCACTGCGCATCATAACAATAATTTAACGCGGTTTAGGAACATTTATTAGCTTCATTGCAAAAAAAATTGAAAACACAGCATTTATTTCATTATTTATTTTAACTTTGCGGACAACTAACAACAAACAACACAAATCAAAACCTTAAACTAAGATGGTAAACAGCAAACCCTATGTGATTGGCATAGACATGGGCGGTACCAATACCGTGTTTGGAATCGTGGACGCACGCGGCGTTGTCCTCACGAGTGATTCCATTAAAACCCGTAAACATTCAAACATCAACGACTATATCGACGAGCTCTACACAGAGACCATGAG
>CAMWQE010000108.1 GCA_947176335.1 uncultured Porphyromonadaceae bacterium
GCCCGATGCGCTGAATGACATTGAGAGTCTTTGCTTCGGCGGTGTATTTGTTGATAGTGTAACCATAGGGGCGGCTCGCAAAAATGTACAATGGAATGCAGATGCCAAGAAACCAAAGCCAGAATTTTACGGTGCGACCGCTGCTCGCTTCGGCACTAAGTTTTGTCTCTACCTCTCCCAATGCCATTTCCTGGATTTCGGTGAAGGACATAGCGGCAAGCTTGTCGTATTTTTCTTTAGACTCCTTCATGTCCTGGGGTAATTTCGCTTTATACTTCTCGGCAAGTTTTTTGTTCCTCTCCCGTGTCTCCGCATCAGATGCATTCTGCGCATTTCTCTCGAAGTTTTTAATTACCTGCTCATGGTTATAATACTCGAAGCCGGCATTGTGAAGCTTATATGCTTTGAATTTAGCAGGGCTCTGATAGCGGACCTCGTATAGGTTTGACGTGATGTCAGCGTTTTTGAACGCAGTCATGGGTATGACGGTGTCACCGCTCTGCCATGTTTTTACTGTTTCCACAAGAGCTCCTTGCTCGGCAATCTTCTCCTCTTTGCTTCCGCTAAGCCAGTAAAGCAATGCTACCGACACTATGGCTCCGAGAATAATCTGCCACTTGAATGTCCAATGGCGTTCACCTGCATAGGCGAGTTCGCTGCTTAGTCCTGCTACCGCGCTACGGTTGATAGCGGGGTCGGACATAGTGCTGACGTCATCGTAGATTTTCGATGCGTTGTCGTACTCCTTTTTGCCTCTTATGGGTTCCACGGGGCAACCGTCATTAATCCATTCTCTTGCTGATGTGTAATTGTAGTTCATCTGTTGTCGGTAGATTAAATGTGATAGTCCGCGAAGTTAGTGCCTCTGACATTTGCCGTCAATACCGGGATTCCGTGATTTGTAGGTCATTTGCCGGCAAATCTTTATTTTTCCGTTTAAATCGGCACTTTTTGGGGTACACATTAATAAATAAGTGGGGTCGATAGCTCCCGAAAGTGTTAAAAAAATCGTAACTTCGCACTCGTAATGGGTATATTGGACATACTTTTCCTGATTCTGCTGGCGGGAGGCGCCGTGATAGGTTACCGGAAGGGGGCTATAAAGCAGCTCGCTTCTGTTGCCGCGGTAGTAGCCGCGGTGCTAGCATGCCGCATTGCGGGAGATTATGCGGTGTCGCTTGTGAAGCCGCTTATCGGTGCTGACGCTCCTGATGCATCCTCCATGACGGTGTATGCCGCGCAGGTGCTTGGCTATGGCGCTCTTTTCGGAGTTGTGTGGCTCGGAGTGTGGCTCATAGGAGGTTTCCTGAGAAAAGCGACACATGCGGTGATGCTCGGTCCGCTTGACCGCGTTGCCGGTTCGGTATTCCTGGTGCTTAAATGGTTCATGGTGGTGAGCCTGATGCTGAACCTCTGGAAAATAATTTCGCCGGATAGTCCTCTGTTCTCGTCAAGCAAACTTGCGGGAGGGGAGGTAATGCGGCTTGTAATGGAGATGACCCCGTGGATTCTCGGCGCATTGAAAGGCATTGCAACCAATACCGTTCCTGCATTGTTCTAATTATTACAAGACAGCTGATATGAATAAAGATAAAGAGCAAAATACAACTCCCGGCAAAGCCGACAAAACCCCGGATATTATCGGGGAGGTGACCGGCGGGGAGTATAAATACGGGTTTACCTCCGATATTCCTACCGAGATTCTCGAAAGGGGACTCAGCGAGGATGTGGTGAGGTTCATCTCCGAAAAGAAAGGGGAGCCGGAATGGCTTCTTGATTTCCGCCTCAAGGCGTACCGCTACTGGCTCACCTTGAAGATGCCGAAATGGGCGCACCTCGATATTCCGGGCATTGATTACCAGGCAATAAGCTATTACGCCGCTCCTAAGACCAAGTCTGATGCTCCGAAGAGCATGGAGGAGGTTGACCCTCAGCTTATCGAGACCTTCAACAAGCTCGGTATTCCCCTCGAAGAGCAGAAGGTGCTTTCCGGGATGGCTGTGGATGCTGTGATGGACTCGGTGAGCGTCAAGACCACCCACAAGGAGAAACTTGCCGAAATGGGTGTCATCTTCTGTTCCATTTCGGAGGCGGTGAAAGATTATCCCGACCTTGTGAAGCGTTATCTCGGCAGCGTTGTGAGCTACCGCGACAATTTCTTCGCGGCTCTTAACAGCGCGGTGTTTTCCGACGGCTCATTCGTCTATATTCCCAAAGGAGTGCGCTGCCCTATGGAGCTGTCAACCTATTTCCGCATAAATGCGGGGGGCACCGGGCAGTTTGAAAGGACGCTGATTGTGGCGGATGATGACTCATACGTCAGCTACCTTGAGGGTTGCACCGCTCCGATGCGTGATGAAAACCAGCTTCACGCGGCAATCGTGGAGATTATAGTGGAGGACCGTGCCGAGGTGAAATACTCTACCGTGCAGAACTGGTATGCCGGCGACAAGGATGGCAAAGGTGGTATCTATAATTTCGTGACAAAGCGCGGTCTTTGCCGCGGCCACCGCTCGAAGCTGTCATGGACTCAGGTGGAGACCGGCTCCGCAATCACATGGAAATATCCGGGATGCATACTTGCCGGTGACGAGAGCGTAGGCGAGTTTTACTCGGTTGCGGTGACAAACAATTACCAGCAGGCGGACACCGGCACCAAGATGATTCATATCGGCAACAACACCAGAAGCACTATTGTGAGCAAAGGCATTTCGGCAGGGCATAGCCAGAACTCTTACCGCGGTCTGGTGAAAGTGGTGTCGAAAGCGCAGGGGTGCCGAAACTATACCCAATGCGACAGCCTGCTTCTCAGCCCTACCTGCGGAGCGCATACGTTCCCCTACATAGATGTGATGAACGACACCGCCGTGGTGGAGCATGAGGCTACCACTTCAAAAATCAGCGAAGACCAGATATTTTACTGCAACCAGCGAGGCATTCCCACCGAGGAGGCTGTCGGGCTTATCGTGAACGGCTACGCGAGGGAGGTGATGAACAAGCTGCCGATGGAATTTGCCGTAGAGGCGCAGAAGCTGCTCCAGATATCACTCGAAGGAAGCGTAGGATAATCCATATAACCAATACCAGACATCAAGATGAAACAAGACATACTTTTACAGGTCGATGACCTCCGCGCATCAATCGACGGCAAAGAGATACTCAAAGGAATCAACCTTACCGTGCGCCCCGGAGAGGTGCACGCCATAATGGGACCCAACGGCTCAGGCAAGAGTACCCTCAGCGAGGTGCTTGCCGGCAATCCCGCATTCAGTGTTGACGGCGGCACTGTTGATTTCCACGGAGTGGATTTGCTCGCACTCTCACCTGAGGACCGTTCACATGAAGGGCTTTTCCTCTCATTCCAGTACCCCGTAGAGATTCCCGGGGTGTCGATGGTAAACTTCATGAGGGCTGCGCTCAACGCAAAGCGCAAGTACTTCAACGAGGAGCCTCTGAGCGCAACCGAGTTCCTGAAGCTCATGCGCCAGAAGAGGGCAATCGTGGAGCTTGACAACAAGCTCGCGTCACGCTCGGTAAACGAGGGTTTTTCCGGCGGCGAGAAGAAGAGAAACGAGATTTTCCAGATGGCTATGCTTGAGCCGCGCCTGAGCATACTTGATGAAACCGATTCCGGTCTTGATATAGACGCCCTCCGCATAGTTGCCGGCGGAGTGAACCTGCTCAAGACTTCCAACAACGCCACAATAGTAATCACCCACTACCAGAGGCTGCTTGACTACATCAAACCTGATTTCGTGCATGTGCTCTATAAGGGACGCATCGTCAAGACCGGCGGTCCTGAGCTCGCCCTCGAACTGGAAGATAAGGGTTACGACTGGATTAAAGAAGAGGTAGACAATAAGTGATGGGAAGCCTGAATCAATATATAGAGCTGTACCTGCAGCACCGCAACGAGTTCGCGCAGGGAGCTCCGGAGGCGATGAACCGGTTGAGGGGCAGCGCTCTAGAAGTACTGCAATCTTCCCGGCTTCCGGAGAGAGGCGAGGAGGGGTATGAGAAAACCTCCCTCGAAAAAATGTTCGCGCCCGATTTCGGGGTGAATGTCAACAGGGTAGACCTTTCTGCCGACATCGCGGCATCGTTCAGGTGCGATGTGCCCAACATGAGCACTCTGCTTGGGGTATGCGTCAACGACACTTTCCACCCCACAAAAGGGTTGCAAAGGCTTCCGGAAGGTGTAGTCTTCACCTCCATGCGCAAAGCGGCGCAGGAAATCCCGCAGGTATTCGACGCTTATTACGGCACCCTCGCCGCTCTGACGCGCCCGGAAGTGGCGCTCAACACCCTCCTTGCCCAGGACGGAGTGATGATTTACATTCCGGACGGAATGGTGCTTGAACAGCCGCTGCAGCTTGTGAACATCTTCGCCACTCCCGCGCCTGTGCTTGCCGTGCGCCGCCTGCTGGTGGTCCTCGGCAAAGGAGCGTCGGCAAAATTGCTCGTGTGTGACCACACCCAGCCGGCTGCGGTGGAGTGCCTGAGCTCACAGGTAATAGAAGTGGTGCTCGGCGCCGGCGCACGGTTCGATTACTACGACATAGAGGAATCATCGGTGCGCACTTCGAGGGTTTCAGGACTCTTCGCCCGCCAGAGCAAGGACAGCAACCTGCTCGTTAACGGCATGACCCTGACTTGCGGCACCACGAGAAACGATTACTCCATAGATATAGACGGCGAAGGTTGCGATACCACCCTCGCCGGAATGGCAATCGGCTCGGGCAAGATGCACACCGACAACAGCAGCGTTGTGCGCCACCTTTCTCCCCATTGCAGCAGCCGGCAACTGTTCAAGTATGTGCTTGACGAGAGTGCCACAGGAGCTTTTGAAGGAAGCATCCTTGTCACTCCCCACGCACCGTTTACCGAAGCATACCAAAGCAATAAAAACATACTCGCCTCGCCCGAGGCAAAAATGCACACCCGCCCCCAACTTGAAATCTACAATGACGATGTGAAGTGCTCGCATGGCGCTACCACCGGACAGCTTGACCAGGAGGCGCTATTCTATATGCGCACGAGGGGCATACCGGAGCAGGAGGCAAAGACCATGCTCATGCAGGCATTCATGACCGATGTGATTGATACTGTGAGAATGGAAGGGCTCCGCGACAGGCTCAGGCATCTTGTCGAGAAGAGGTTTGCAGGCGCGGAGGCGATGTGCGGCGAATGTAAGGCTACATGCCATAAAGGAGAGGATAATGCAAGATAACAAAGTATTGGACATTCAGGCAATCAGGAACGGGTTCCCTATTCTCGGCAGGGAAGTTTACGGCAAGCCGCTAATCTACCTTGACAACACCGCGACTACCCAGACCCCGAAGGTTGTGGTGGATGCGATTGAGGAGATGTACTTCAACCATAAGGCGAATGTGCACAGGGGAGTACATGCTTTGTCGCAGGAGGCGACCGGGATGCTTGAGAAAACGAGGGAGATGGTTGCCGGTTTTATCGGCGCGAAGAAGAAAGAGGAGATAATTTTCACCAGAGGCACCACGGAGGCTATAAATCTTGTAGCGGCGAGCTACGGGCAGCTCCTTGAGCCGGGCGACGAAATAATACTCTCGGTCATGGAGCATCACTCCAATATCGTGCCCTGGCAGCTTGTTGCCGTCAAAAAAGGGCTTAATATCAAGGTGATACCGATGAATGAGCGGTCGGAGCTCGATATGGATGCCTACCGCGCCCTCTTCACACCAAAGACCAAGGTCGTTGCCGTGACCCATGTGAGCAATGTGCTCGGCACAATCAACCCCATAAAGGATATTATCGACGAGGCTCACCGCCACGGTGCCGTGACATTGATTGATGGTGCGCAGGCGATTGCGCACCTCACGGTGAATGTTTCCGAACTTGACACCGATTTCTATGTGTTCTCCTCACATAAGATGTACGGTCCCACAGGTGTGGGAGTGCTTTACGGCAAGGAGCACCTGCTGGAGAAAATGCCCCCGTACCAGGGCGGAGGCGAGATGATCAAGAAGGTTTCTTTCCAGAAGACCGTGTTTGCGGGGCTGCCGTTCAAATTCGAGGCGGGCACTCCTGATTTTGTGGGTATAGCCGCGTTTGCCGAAGCGATAAAGTATATCAACGAGATAGGCATAAAGACAATAGCTGCCCACGAGGAGGCGTTGCTCAATTACACCACTCCGCAGCTGCTCGAAATCCCCGGACTGAAAATCTATGGCGACGCTCCCCACAAGAGCGCGGTTATTTCATTCCTTATCGGAGATTCTCACCCCTACGACACCGGGATGCTGCTTGACAAGCTCGGAATCGCGGTGCGCACCGGGCACCATTGCGCGCAGCCGCTCATGGAGGCACTCGGCATAACCGGCACCGTCAGGGCTTCGTTTGCCATTTACAACACTGTCGAGGAGTGTGATGCGTTTATCGCCGCGGCACGGCGCGTCGCATCCATGCTGGGCTGACAGCCTTACGGCTTGCCGCGGAACAATTATGCACGCACAAGCGTAATAAGTATATATGATAATTACTAATACGAAACTGCTATGAGAGCTAATAACTGGCTTACCGCAATTATTGTGATGATTGTGGGCATACTACTGATTGTGTGGCATAACGAGGCTAACCTGCTTGACTGGTTCGTTGTTGCCGTAGGCATAATGTTCATCATCCCCGGGCTTTACAGCCTTATCTCCGCGCTTGTGAGGAAAGGGGAGAAGGACAGGCAGAAAATGGAGCACTCCGCTGCATCCTCGACCATTATAG
>CAMWQE010000109.1 GCA_947176335.1 uncultured Porphyromonadaceae bacterium
GTGGCACTGCCGTAAGCCTCAACCGTGGCACTGCCGTAAGCCTCAACCGTGGCACAGTCGCAAAGTAGGAATCCGCTATTTACGGATACATTCAAATAAATGCCGTTTTCTGCAAAATCTTCACGGTATTTTTCTATCAAATCTGCCGTGAGGACTTTATGATTAAACGCCCAGTTGAAGTTATCCTTGATAACTGTCAGGAGTTCTGCTGTTGTCTCAGCTTTATAGGCTCTGCCGTATTGCTCTCTACATGCATTTGCTTCTCTTGCCCTTTTAAGTATTTCCTCTTTCAGGGACTCAAATTTGTCATTCATATTATATGGTATATTGATAGTTATGTTTTCTTCTGTAAGATATTATCTATGTCAATGGCTTTATACATGACCTTATTACCGATTTTAACCGGCTTAAGATAACCGTCATTAGCCCAGTGCCAAAGAGTTGTAAGTGACACACCTAACGCTTTCGCGGCTTCTGTACGGCTAAGTGTTGGAAGTTCTCGTTGATTCCGGAGAGCCTCCTCGGTACGCGCCTTTTCATCATGGTACATCTCACTGACTATTTGCTTGAGGTCGGATGCCGATACTTGGAGAATCACGTTGGAATCTCCGTTTGTGATTGCCTTAATTATCGTTGCTGTCATTTTGTTGAAATTTAATTGAGTGCAAGCGGCGGGACTCGAACCCGCACGACTGAATTTAGTGGCGCTTCTTAGCCTTTTTTATGTTGCCACTTGCTAATAGGCAACTCCTGTTTTCGGTTTTGGTTTCCCGTTAGATAACTCCAACTTGTTTACCTCATCTGGTCGATTTTTTGCCAGATAAGCACACGGCATTTCCTCCGTGCATCAGGTACATGCGTCTCAGTCTTACCACCATAAGCGTCTACCAATTTCGCCACGCTTGCTTGTAAAAACCTGCCTATTCTCCCGAACCGGCAGGGAATTAATTTACTATGAAAAACACACAAATTTTAAATGGTAAAAACATTGATTCGTGCCCCCGGCTGCATCGAAGCAGCGCTCAACGCTTTCGGGGACTGCGGATTAACCCGCTATATAAATAGGAAACTCATGTATGAGTATGGCTGCCTTATATCGGGATGCCGTCACTTGCGTCACACCCCTCGGCGTTCTGAAAATTAATCACTCTGCGCTTATTTCTGCTCTTGGCTGTGCGCTTTCAGCCTCAGTGCCTTTTCTGTTCTCGGTTGCACACCTCACTCAGCGACACCTTGCGACAAGTCAGCTTGTGCCCTGAGAATATTTTCCACTATGTCAATGTACTCTTTTGTATTGTGACCGGCAACGCTTTCACCTGTCACCGGTGCCGGCATTAACCCGCCGCGGGTGTAGTCTTTAGCCGTGCGAGTGCGCCCGGATATTCAGCAAGAACATCTGCCATGCGCTGCACTTCTGCGTAATAGAAGTTACGTTCTCTCACTACCCTGTCAAGGGTTAGCTGTAGCTGGGCTATCTGTAGATTTGCACCCTCTATCTGAGCTTTCGCCGCCATTAGCTGTGTATTCAGGTCGTTCATTATCATATCTTTTAAATTGTTTGTACTCTTTTCGTGCAATGTTGAAGATGAAGCCGCCTATAGTGGCGCACATTGCCATAGCTATACCCATTTCTATATGACCGGACAGAAAACCTCGCACCGCCTGAAAAGCAAAGTAAGCTGCAATGAGTGCGCCGGTAACAACCTGCATGATTCGGTATAAACTTGACATAAATCTCGTAAATTTCTCTTGCATAGTCCCTTGGTATTATTGTTAGGCAACTTTCTTAGAGTAGTTCGGCAAATACTCATCACATTTATAGCACAAAGCTTTAAGCCACTCGCTGATGAACTCTTCACGCACGTTCATCGGCTGCTCTTCGCCATCCTCGCAAAAATTGAACTCGTAGTTATCGGTACTGTCAACCTCAATTGAGCGTAGATCATTGCTGCCGTCATAGCGGGATAGAGTAATATCCAAATCAACCCCGAAATAGAAGTCCCAACTTTTATCAAGGTAGTCAAACCATTCACGGGTTGACATATCATCGCCATCATCAAAGATGCGCCGTGCAAAATAGCTGTATGAGTTGTCAAGCACCCGCAGGGCAAAATCTTTTGCTATGTTTTCAAGTTCTGCGACCATTTTGAACTCTTGTGCAGTAGCCGGTGTCAATGTGATTGTAGTTGCCATGGCTATATTATTTTATGCGTGTCACTAATTGGTAGTAAACCTGATGTTCAGATTTCACAGTATACTCTTGCCCATCCTCTTTTTTAAGTTCATTAGCCACCACTTTAAGATGGTTGGTGGTTGTACGCTTGAACGGCACGCGCAGCACATCGCCGACAGCCATGTCACGCATCATGGGCTTCAGCTTATCTCTCGTTTTTATGTCTAATGTTGCCATTGTTAATAATTTCTGTTTATCTTTGTGGTTAGTAAACTTTGACAATGCAAAGATACAGACGTTATCTGTATTTTCAAAAAATAATCAAGAAAATTTCTGTATTTTAATAATTATTCACAAATGACCGCTTCACAGAAAATTGAGTCACTTCTTAATTATCTGAATATTAATGCTAAAGTATTTTCAGAAGAGTTAGGATATGAACGTCCACAAATAATATATGACATCTTAAAAGGCAAAACAAGGAGGATAAGCGAGGACTTAACAAACAAGATAACATCTGTATATACTGAGGTGAATCGAGTTTGGCTTCTCACCGGCGAGGGGGAAATGCTAAAATCTGAAAATGATGACACGGAACGAGCGAAGCGCACCCCCGTCTACGATGCAGAGACAACAGGAGGGAACACCGGTCTTGTGTCTTCATCTTCGGAGAACGCCAATCTTGTAGGTTACGTCGATAGTGGTAGTTGGTTTGAGAATAAGGAGACGGCTATTATTCGCCATGTGGGGGACTCAATGGTAGAGTACCCTAATGGGTGTTGGTTAGCAGTTAAAAAGGTCTTAAATCCTCGCCTACTAGTCCCTGGTCGTAATTATGTTATAGAAACAGATGAGTTTCGCGTAACTAAAAGGATTCAGAAAGGAAGCGAAAAAGGATATATTAAGCTTTATTCAACTAATCAGGAGCGTTATGAGGACGGTCAGTTAATCCATGAACCATTTGAAATACATTTGTCAGATGTAAGACGCATATTTTCAGTCCTCGGTTATGTAGTAAATCAGTCTGGAGAAATTAAGCTGATGGACTAATTTACAGGATAATATAAACGGGAAGCATCTACTTAGCCTACAATTACAATTATGAATATTGGAGCAATATGGGAATTATATATGAATTCTGAAAATGGTCTCGCAGCAAGAAGACGTTATGAAACTTTTAATTGCGAGGAGCTTGTATTCTTTTACAATCCCATTCTTTCCAAACATATAAAGCCGAATATTCTTGATGATATGGCTGAGACCATATATTGCTATGGATTTTCTGAATTAAAACTTCCTACATCTGAGGCTGATGCTATAAATTGCCTCCATGAAATAGCTTCTTTTGGGGTTGCCGAGGAAAATCAACAAGTAGTTCCTCCCTTAGATTATGATCTACTGGTGAGTTTGATGCTACCATTATCGTATGCAGCGTTCAAATATGCTCCGGATTTTTTCTATCCGTATCTTTATGGTCTCAGATTTGTAGATTTTGTTGAAGCTATGAGCATTTTAGAAATTTCTATACCTGCAATCCCTCCACGTCGAGACTATAAAGCACGATTTGAATACTACTGGGAGTTTTGCAAGATATTTTCAAACGTGAGGGCTAAGTATAGACTTTCTTATATTGAGACCTGCATTTTTATATACGATTTTATCCCACATATCAAAAAAAGAGAGTCAATTAAATTACCAAACCCAACCCAGTGCTGGTTTATAGGAGGATTATTTACACCAACTGAGGCACAAGTGGATGAAACGTTTTGGCAAGTAAATAAAGATACTCGTCCAGGGGATATAATGGTACACTACGAGACAACACCAAAAAGTTCTGTAACAACAATATGGAGAGCTTTAAGTAATGGATATGTAGACCCGTTCTATCACTATCATATTTGTAGCAGAATTGGTGAACGGATAAATATTCCTAATATATCTCTAACTGAGCTTAAACAAGATGAGTATTTCTCTTCATTCCCATTGGTTAGAAAGAATTTTCAAGGAGTGAACGGGTTCCCTATGCCAGCACAGGCATACAACAGACTTCTAACCCTTTTGAGTAAAAAAGGATTTGACACCTCAGAACTTCCTGTTCTTTATGCTCCAGATTTTAAGGACTACGAAGATGTTACTAATGAGAACGATGTTGAAGAGAAATTATTGATACCACTACTGCAAGCTTTGGGATTAGAAGAAAATTTGGATTTCAAGAGGCAAGTAGGAATACATGTTGGACGTGGACATCGGGTCTTCCCGGATTACATAGTAGATTTTAAAGTCGTGGATGAAGCCGATGAAGCACGCATATTGATTGAGGCTAAATATGATATGAGAAATAGGCAGGATGTTGAAAAAGCATTCCGACAGGCTAAATCTTATGCTTTAAACCTCAAATCGGAATACATAATCTTATGTGATAAAAAGCAATTGATTATTTACAAGAGAACCGGCAATGATTTCAATATTGACAATTACACAGTTTATTCTTGGAAAGATATTGAGACTCCTGATAACTTCAACGAATTAAAAATCATATTCACTAACAATTAACAAGATAATTAATTTATGAGGCATATTTTATTCATTTTAGCACTCCTATCTACCTGTCCACTCTTTGCAGAATCGAATGATAGTTGCTATGTGTACAAGATGGCACAAGTAGATATGGATTTCAAGGGCTTCTTTTTGGTGGAAAAGACGGGAGCGGAAATGAAGGCTAAGGCTGTTACGAACCAAAAAGATGAGATACTAAGATTTACAAATTGGGTCGCTGCTTTAAACTATTTGAGCCGTGAGGGTTGGGAATTAGTCGATGTCAGTTTCCCTTCTGTTGTTAAAATCTGGGATAATGTCAATGTTCAAGCATTCATATTGCGCAAAAAAATGTCCATAGAAGAGGCTAAACAGTTCTCAACTCCCTTAAATCCTGAGTAAGGCAATGCTTAACTCATAAAGGTCAATCACAACAGATTGATGACTTCCTTTTTTATATCCTCGTCAATATCGCGGTAGCGTGCAAACGCCTTACTCCCCTCCACATGCCCGGAAAGCGCCCCAACCAAACTGGGGTCTTTGACTTTTTTATATAGGTTGCCTACAAAGGTACGCCTTGCGATATGGCTGCTCGCTATCTCATTAATCGGACGTTGTTCCTCCTCTCCGGTGATAGGATTCAGTACTGTTACGTTTCTTGTAATTCCGCAACGGGTAAATATCTCTTTAATCGCATCATTGTACCTTTGGGGAGTAATGAATGGTAGTAAAGAACTGCTTTGCCCCTCATATTTCTGGATTAAGGCTACCGCACGCTCATGAAGCGGGACACGAATAACCTCCGGTCTCTCTCTACGAGTCTTTGACGCAATATATTCTATCGCTCCATTTATCACATTCGCACTTGTAAGCCTCATCAAGTCCGATACACGGCAACCTATGAGACAATGGAATACAAATATATCACGCTGTATCTCCAACGCGGGACTGTCCGACAAATCAAAATCAGCAATTAGGTCACGCTCCTCCGATGATATATAGTATGGTCGTCCATACCGCTCTGAGCATATTCCTTTAAATTTTATAAATGGGTTATTCTGTGTTATGCCCTCTTCAACGCACCAATTATAAAATGCCCTGAACATCCTAAATAAATTGCTTAAATAGTTCGCACCTCTTGGTTTAGGGCATCTGCTCTTATGCTCTTTACGGATTGAAACCGGAATCTCTTCATAAAGTGTTGGCATCTCCTCGTATATTGCCTGTTCATTAAGCAAGAACTCAGTGAAGGCTTCAAGGTCAACGGAGGTAAGTTTATCCAAAGCCACGTCTACCCCAAGATGTTTTGCCTTGGCATACAGACTGAATCTCTTCAAAGCACGTCCCAAAACCTTGTACTGCTTGCCACGAATAGCCGATAATGGATGTTTTTCAAGGAATAAATCAAGGGAATCCCACAGGTCTGCCATCGGCATCTCTTCATATTTATCAGGATTGAGGAACTTATCCAATGCTTCCGTTAAAAATTCCTTGCTTAATTCTTCCCTACTGGTGGAGGTACAGAGATCCAAAAGGAATTGCTCAATGGATACCAGCTGAGATTCCAAGTTTCGTAATTCCCCCGCTTCAACCTGATTAGCGCGAGGTTTAATTATCATCCCGTCTTTAAATCTGCCGGGTGTGATAAATAAGCCCGATTTAATTCGTGGTTGTAAGCCCCTTGCTATGGAAACGCGTAAAATTATCTGGCTTTTCCCATTACCATTGATTTTGGAGGAAAGTTCCCGCTTTATTGTCGCCATGATTCGATTACTTAATTATAACGATGCAAAAATAATTAATCTCTTCAATTTTTGACTACAGTTTGACTACTAAAACTAAATCTACTTAAATTCGCACAAATCAAAACAAACAACAATATAGTAGCATAATCCTACATTATACTTTGTAAAACAATCATTTAGCCATATACATACTGTCTTGTAGCTATTTGAGGGAGTTTTATGGAATTATATTGTTGTAATCCCGTCCGGATCAC
>CAMWQE010000110.1 GCA_947176335.1 uncultured Porphyromonadaceae bacterium
CAATAGCCGGAAGGAGTTACCGGGACAAAGAAGAACGCCACGCTCAGCGCAATCAGCGCCGCATTGACAAGGATGAATGTAGTTTTCTTGCCGAGGGCTCCGGCTACCGGCACAGTCATTGCCACGCCGACCATGTTTGCGACCTCGCCGATGCTCAGGAATAATCCCGAGTAGAACAGCAGCGCGATGGAGAAGATGAATATGTGGGCGTCAGCGCCGATTATGTCTGCGAAGAAGTAGGCGACAGTCGCGCCGCGCACGGTGCAGAAAAGGTTGTATGACAGCGCCGCTCCTATGAGAATCCACCATGGGCGGTTGCTCAGCAGCGACTTGAAGTCGCTCCCTATGCTCACCTGCGAGACAGTCTTGATGCGCTCCCTTGTCAGCTTGAAGCAGCAGAGGAACAGCACGAAGCAAGCGGCGGCAATAACCACCATGGCGCACTGCCAGCTGTTCTGTATGGAGAATCCCCAGTGGTGCTCGAACATTCCGCAGAGTGGTTCCCATGCGGCAAGCGCGATGAATGAGCCGGCGTAGGCGAAGAACATGCGGAATGAGGAGAACACTGTTTTTTCACGAGGATTGTCGCTCACAACACCGAGCATTGCGCCATAAGGCACATTGATGCCGGTATAGACCGTCATCATCAGCACATATGTCACATAAGCCCAAATCAACTTACCGGCATATCCCCAGTCAGGAGTGGTGAACAGGAGTATGCCGCAAATCGAGAACGGCGCCGCTACCCACAGGAGATAGGGGCGGTATTTGCCCCACTTGGTATTGGTGCGGTCGGCGATTATTCCCATCATCGGATCCGATACGCCGTCCCATATACGGGTCACGAGCACAAGGGTTGCTGCGTCGGCGAGCGAAAGCCCGAAAATATTGGAATAGAAAAACGGCAGGTAGTAGCTGAAAACTTTCCAGAACATTGACGATGCCATATCGCCGAAGCCGTAGCCTATCTTCTCTTTTAGCGGTGCCATGGTGGTGATTTAAGTGATTTGGTTTATTGTTGAATGGGAAAGAGGTTATTTTTCAAAGTAAGCGAGGTTGGAATCTATCAGGCGGTTGATTGCCTTGACACTCTCCGCTGAAATCATTCCGTCCGCCGGGGTATTGAAGCAGTAGTCGAGCAGCCGGTCGATTGTACTTTCGGCAACGTGCATCCTTGTATCGCTCGAAGCGTAGTAAATAAGCACTCTGCCATCCTCGTCGGCAACCCAGCCGTTGGAGAATAACACATTGCTCACGTCGCCGACATATTCCTCGCCCACAGGAGCCATGAAGTAGCCCGCGGGAGCGGCTATCTCGCGCCACGGCTCTTTGAGATCGGTCACATACAGGTACAGCACATAGCGCAGTCCGGCAGCGGTGTTGCGCACTCCGTGTGCAAGGTGCAGCCAGCCGCGTGGGGTCTTTATGGGGTGAGGTCCTTCGCCGTTCTTTACCTCCTTGATAGTGTGGTAGTAACGTGCATCGATAATAGTCTCCTCGGTGATTTCCGCATGGGTCATGTCATCAACGAAAGCCCATCCGATGCCACCGCCGCTTCCGGTATCGATGAATCCGTCCTGCGGGCGGGTGTAAAGGGCATATTTTCCGTCGAAGAATTCCGGATGAAGCACCACATTGCGCTGCTGGCTCTTGCTCTTGAGGTCGGGAAGACGCTCCCAGTCCACAAGGTTTTTGGTGCGTGCTATTCCGCATGCGGCGGTAGCGGCTGAAAGGTCGCCGGGGCAGGAGTCGTCATGGCGCTCCACGCAGAAAAGACCGTAAATCCAGCCGTCCTCATGCTTGGTAAGACGCATGTCGTACACGTTTGTTCCCGGATTTTCAGTGTCCGGCATAGTGATGGGACGACCTACGAAGCGGAAATGGTTGATGCCGTCCTCGCTTTCTGCAAGGGCGAAGTATGACTTGCGGTCCATGCCTTCAACACGCACCATAAGATAATATTTGCCGTCATGCTTTATCGCTCCGGAGTTCAGTGTGGCGTTAACGCCTATGCGCTCCATGAAATACGGGTTTGTCTCCGGATTGAAATCATATTTCCACAGCGGGGGCACGCTCCCGGGAGTGATTATGGGATATTTGTATCGGGTATAGACTCCGTTTCCGCCAATGGGATAGTTCACGCGCTCGATGAGGGCTTCATATTCACCCTCCACTATGCGCTTGCGTTCATTGAATGACAGCATAATTTAATATATCTGTTTGTGATTAGGGGTTAAATACGTTATCGTATCTTTGCGACATCGCCTGCAAAAAGCGTTGTCGGGTCGTTGTAAAATTCTTTGAAATTGTCCGCGCTCTCATGCCCGGGGTAGGGACCGAAGAAATGGGTGGGCTTGTCATGGGCGTTGCGCCACACAACCACATAAGCGACCTTGTTCTCTTTCAGCACAGGGAGAAGCACTTCTGTCCACCAGTTGCTCATAGTCACCCCTTCGAGACCGGTTTCGGTGAATGCCGCGATTTTGCCGCGTGCTTCTGCCGCAGCGGTTGCTGCTCCGAGGGTTCTGCTCACGGCTGCGCGATAGGTGTCAACACCTTTCTCGCCACCGTAGGCATACACGTCTGCGCCCATTATATCGACAAATTCATCGCCGGGGTAACGCTCCATATACTCCTCCTCGCCGGAAACACGGTCGGGTGAATATGCCCAGAGCACATTGTCAACACCCTCTTCGTCCATAATCCTGCGGGTACGCTCCCATAGCGCGCGGTATTGCTCCGGCGTGCACTGTTTCGCTCCCCACCAGAACCATGCTCCGGTGTGCTCGTGCCACGGGCGGAGAATCACACCGATTTTATTGCCTGAGGCATCGGTGAGCGAGTTCATGAACTGCGCTACCTTGCGCACCTGACCGTCAAACACAGCCTGCACTTCGGGATTATTGAGAATCTGTTCTACAATGGTGGTGTCGTCACAAGCCCAGCTGTCCCTGCCGTCAACCGGGTTGACGCTATGCCAGCTGAAAGCGTTTATGCCACCGCGGGCGTCCTGCGCGATTACTTCGGCACGCATGCGCGCAAAATCCACTGAGTCAAGGTTTGCTGCATCACCTTTCTCAATACCGCCGAGGTCCCAGTTCATTATCCCGGGATAATCGCCGACGATTTCCATTACGTCCGAGCGACCGGAATCCCCTACCCATGAGTGACCGTAAACAGGGTCATCGTCGTGTCCGAACATAACTTTGCCTGAGGCAACGATGCTGTCAAGGCGAACCCTGAGCGCTTCGGCGGCAGTGGTTGAATCGGCGGCAGTATCTGTTGCCGCTCCGGAATGCCCGCAACTGATTGCGAGCGGTGCGAATGCTGTGATTGCTATGATAAGTTTTTTCATGCCTTACTTTTTGAGCGATTGGGTCATTTTCTTGATAACTGCAACAGTAGACGAGTCGGCTGCAAACACAGAGTTAAGTCCCTGGTCCTCCTGCGCGGGGTCACCGCTGTAGTCATCGCCGCGCTGCCATGTGGCGTGTGCCGGCTGAGCGAATCCGCCCCAACCCCAGAAATTTGAGCCGTTTATCTTACCTGAATCGCGGATGATAGCAAACACATATTCGTAGTATTTGTCGCGTCCGGTTGTCGGTGAGCCGGGAGCGAGTCCCATGGTGTCACGCGGATAGCCGAATTCTTCAAGCACAATCGGTTTTGCGCCCTGCATTTTTTCATAATGCTCGTCTATATAGGCGAGGGTGTACTTGCAGGCTGAATCCACATCTTCCACAACCCCGTCCTTGGTATCTCTCCTGATCCAGTTCCAGTTGTAAGGCCAGATGTGGATATTTGCGTAGTCGATTTCCGGGTAATTATGGATTTCAGCCCACAGGTCGAGATCTACCTGGCAACCATACTTGCCTTCGCTGCCGGTGGATACGAGGTGGTTGCTGTCAATCTCCTTAATGGTGCGCGCGGTGGTGCGCAGCCAGTCGGCAAGTGCGCGTTTGCCCTCGTTGCTGAATGCGCGGGGCTCGTTTGCTATCTGCCATGACATGATTGCGGGAGACTGGCTGTATGGTTCGCCGGTCACACTGTTCGTGCGGCTCACGATATTGCGCACATGGTTGAGGGCAAGCTGCTTGGCTGAGTCGTCAAGCACAAACTGGCTTGCATAGTCAACAAATTCCTTGTAACCGTCCTTGGGCAGAGGAGCTGTGCCGTGTCCCGTCCATTCGAGATAAGTGCTGTAGCCGCCGCTCCATTCCCATGAATTGTTGAGGTAGAGAACAGCAGTCATATCGCGCTTCTCAAGCTCGGCAAGGAAATAGTCAAGGCCCTGCAGCAGAGTGTCATTGTACACACCCGGAGCTGTCTGGAGCACCGGTTCTATGTGCGAGTCAACGCCTGTTTCGCCGTCGCCGCCGACAAGCACACGCAGGTTGGTGACACCGATTTCCTTAAGGTAGTCAAGCTCTTTGGCAAGGCGCTCGCGGTCACCGTATTTTTCGGCGCCGAGAATGCCCCCGTACCAGAAATTAGCTCCTACGAAGCGGTAAACAGAGTCACCGATATAAAACTCACCGTCACGCACGGTCACGAAATCGCGTGTCTTCTCCGCATTATCTTTCTTTCCGGCGCAGCCTACGATAACGCATACCGCAAGCACCGGAATCAGGAAAACTTTAATGATATTTTTCATGATATATAATTGGTTATATTATTTAAGGTGTGGCGCGACTGCCGCGCTGATTTTTGCTGCGAGTGCCTCCATCTCCTCGGCGGGCAACTGCAGTTTGTGTGAAAAATTCATGTCTCCCTCGCTTTTGATAGGCACGAGGTGGATGTGGGTGTGAGGAACTTCCAGACCGATTACCGCCTCTGCTATTCGGGTGCAGGGCACAGCCTCCTGAAGACCGAGAGCAACCTTCTTGGCGAAAAGTTCCAGCTCCACATACTCCTCGTCGCTCAGGTCGAAGATATAGCTTATCTCATGCTTGGGCACAACCAGTGTGTGTCCCGGGGCAACAGGGTTGATGTCGAGGAAAGCGAAATGTTTCTCATCCTCGGCGATTTTATAGCAGGGAATCTCGCCGTTGATGATTTTTGTGAATATAGATGCCATAATCAGAAATTGATTTCAACGATTTCAAACTTCATCAGTCCCGCAGGCACCTTGATCTCAACGATTTCACCGAGCTTATGACCGAGCAGTCCCTGCGCGATAGGGGTGCTGGAGCCGATTTTCTTCTCCTTGAGGTTTGCCTCGCTGTCAGCAACGATGGTGTACTCCATAGTCATGCCGTTTGCTGTATTCTTGATTTTCACGCGGTTGAGAATCTGCACCTCCTCGTTGTTGAGAGTGCTCTCGTCAATTATGCGAGCGTTTGCAACCAAATCCTTGAGCTGTGCGATTTTCATTTCGAGCATGCCCTGCGCCTCCTTAGCCGCGTCATACTCGGAGTTCTCGGAGAGGTCACCCTTGTCGCGTGCCTCGCCGATAGCGCGTGAAATCTTGGGACGCTCTACCGATTCGAGGTATGCGATTTCCTCCATTTTCTTCTTGTAACCTTCTTTGGTCATGTAAGTTATAGCCATAGTCAGTATGGGTTTTATGGTGTTAAGGTGTTTGTAAATGCAGAATAAAAGAAAGAATCTCTCCCATTCATGGGCGAGACCCCGGTCTGATATCTGTTAATAAATAGGTGGACGCTATCTCTTTGTCCGCTGCAAAGATACGCCCTTTTTTCCAAACAACCGCGAATATAAAATTAAAAGTCCTTAAACCCGCCCAACTTGCCTCCCCAATTCCTTTATGTAAAAAAAGAGGCGCGGTAAAGCGCCTCTTTTGGTGGTATGTTATGTGTGGGGGTTATTTGTGTTTCTTGGCGCGCTGCTTCTCCTGTTCGCGCAGGAGTGCCTGCTGCTTGCGCTGCGCTTCTTCGAGCCGAGCCATGAAGCCGCTTTTCTTTTTGGGCTTGCGGGCGTTCTCCTTCATTGTGGCGCGTACTTTCTCTTCGTCAACAACCTTGCGGAAAACGAATGTCTGGGCAATGGTGATGAGGAGCGAAAGGAAGTAATAGTAGCTCAAGCCAGACGCGTAGTTGTTGAAGAACACAAGGAACATCACCGGCATGAGGTACATCATCCATTTCATTCCGGGCATAGAGTTGCCGCCGGGCTGGCTCTGCATATTGATTTTGGTGTAAATGATGTTTACAACGGTCATGAGCAGACAGAATAGGCTGATGTGGTTGCCGAATGTGGAAGATATAAGCGGAATATTTGTTTTCCAACTGATGATAGCGTCCGGAGCGGAGAGGTCTTTCGCCCAAAGGAACGGCTCGCCGCGAAGCTCGATTGCAGAGGGGAAGAAGTTGAACATCGCAATGAGAATCGGGAGCTGCAGGAGCATCGGCAGACAGCCTGAGAACGGGCTCGCGCCGGCGCGGCTGTAAAGAGCCATTGTTTCCTGCTGGCGTTTCATCGCGTTCTCGTTGCCGGGATACTTTTCGTTGATTTCCTTGATTTCCGGAGCAAGCACCCTCATCTTCGCCTGGCTCATGTAGCTCTTGTAGGTGAAGGGGAAGAGAATGAGCTTGATGAAGATGGTGAGCAGCAGGATAATGATGCCGTAGTTGGTGATGAACTTGCCGAGGAAGTCAAATACCGGAATTACGATAAGGGTGTTAATCCAGCGG
>CAMWQE010000111.1 GCA_947176335.1 uncultured Porphyromonadaceae bacterium
ATGCCCACCTCGATGAATATGCCACCACAGGAAGCCCCAGATACGAGGCAATGGTGGAGAGGATAAGGGAACAGCTCAAAATCACTTCATTGAAATTTAGTTCTATTGAAAACGTCATTCAGTCGATTGGATTGCCCAAATGCAAAGTTTGCACCCATTGCTTTGACGGAAGTAGCTACGACTGAGTTGGTTTTTCGCTGAAAATGCGTAACTTTGCAATCTGAAAGAAAAATAATCACTAAAAGATTTAAATATGAGTCTAAACATTGTTGTGCTCGCAAAGCAGGTGCCTGACACCCGTAATGTGGGCAAAGATGCAATGAAAGAGGACGGCACTATCAACCGTGCCGCACTTCCAGCCATCTTTAACCCCGAGGACCTTAACGCACTTGAGCAGGCGCTCCGCATCAAGGATGCTAACCCCGGTTCTACTGTAACTGTCCTCACTATGGGACTCCCCAGGGCAAGCGAGGTTATCCGCGAAGCTATTTTCCGTGGCGCGGACGGAGGCATTGTCCTCACCGACAGAGTTCTTGGTGGTGCAGACACACTTGCCACTTCCTATTCACTCGCTCAGGCAGTAAAGAAAATCGGCAAAGTTGACATTATCCTTGGCGGACGTCAGGCTATTGACGGCGACACCGCGCAGGTTGGTCCCCAGATTGCTGAGAAGCTCGGAATGCCTCAGGTGACATACGCCGAGGAGATTCTTGATATCAAAGATGGAAAAGTGACTGTAAAGCGCCGTCTTGAAAACGGAGTTGAAACCGTTAAGGCACCCCTCCCCTGCGTTGTCACTGTTAACGGTTCAGCTGCTGAATGCCGCCCGAGAAACGCTATGCGTGTGATGAAATACAAGCATGCCACTTCACCCTCCGGTGTAGCCGCACTCAGCGAAAGCGCTAAAGAAATCTACGCACGCCGTCCCGAGCTCCACATTCAGGAATGGAGTGCCGCAGATGTTGAAGCGGATCCCGAGCAGATTGGTATGCCCGGTTCACCCACAAAGGTGAAAAATATTGTAAATGTTGTATTCACCGCTAAGGAAAACCTTCGCCTTGAGGATAACGATGAAGCTATCGAAAACCTCGTTAAGGAACTCCTTGCAAACCATACTATCGGCTAAGCGCCTCATCATTTAACAAGCATCATTATGAGCGACAAAAACAATCTTATAGTATATTGTGAGTATGAGGACGGCAAAATCGCCGATGTGAGCCTCGAGCTCCTCACAAAAGGACGCCAGCTCGCCAATACCCTCGGGGTCAAACTCGAAGCTGTGGTTATAGGCGACAACCTCAAGGATATTGAGAAGGAAATCATACAGTACGGTGCCGACACTGTTTACAAAGTTGAGGATAAAAAACTCTATCCTTACACTTCAAATCCCCATGCGGCTGTGCTCATTAACCTTTTCAAGGAAATCGAGCCACAGATTTGCCTCATGGGTGCGACATGCATCGGTCGTGACCTCGGTCCCAGAGTTTCATCCTGCCTCCACAGCGGACTTACCGCCGATTGCACCGCACTTGAAATCGGCAACCACAAAGACCCCAAGACCGGCAAGGAATACGAAAACCTCCTCTACCAGATTCGTCCCGCATTCGGCGGCAATATCGTTGCTACCATTGTGAACCCTGAGTGCCGTCCCCAGATGGCTACCGTTCGCGAAGGCGTGATGAAAAAACAGATTCACGACAAGAACCACAAGGGCAAAGTCATTAACCTTGATGTCAAGAAGTATGTGAAGCCGGAGGATTTTGTTGTAGAAATCATTGACCGTCACATCGAAAAATCAAAAGTCAACATCAAGAACTCACCTATCATCGTTGCCGGTGGCTACGGAATGGGCTCAAAAGAAAACTTTGACCTCCTTTTTGAACTTGCTGACACTCTCGGCGCTGAGGTTGGAGCGAGCCGTGCTGCTGTTGACGCCGGTTTCACCGAACATGACCGACAGATTGGTCAGACAGGTGTGACTGTCCGCCCAAAACTCTATATCGCCTGCGGTATCTCTGGTCAGATTCAGCACATCGCCGGCATGCAGGATAGCGCAATGATTATCTCTATCAACAATGATCCCAATGCGCCTATCAACGACATCGCCGACTATGTTATCACAGGTAACGCCGAAGATGTTATTCCCAAGCTCATCAAATATTACAAAAAGAACTCCAAGTAATATCGGGCGATTCGGAAAATTAACAAAATCAAAGAAGCAAAATGGCTAATTTTTATACAGACAACCCAGATCTTAAGCATCACCTTTCTCATCCTCTGATGCAGAAGATTGTTGAGCTCAAGGAGCGCAACTACACCGATGCAGAAAAATTTGACTACGCACCGGTTAACTTTGAGGATGCTATGGACTCCTATGACAAAGTCCTTGAAATTGTCGGAGACATCTGCGGCGGCAAAATCGCTGAAAATGCTGAAGGAGTTGACCACGACGGTCCCAAAGTGGAGAATGGTCGTGTAACCTATGCTCCCGGCACTCAGGAAAACCTCGAACTTTGCAGGAAAGCAGGTCTCATGGGCATGGCAATGCCCCGCCGCCTCGGTGGACTCAACTTCCCCATCACCCCCTACATCATGGCTGCGGATATCGTAAGCCGTGCCGATACAGGTTTTGAAAACCTTTGGGGATTGCAGGATTGCGCCGAAACTATCTATGAGTTTGCCGATGAGGACCAGAAGCAGAGGTACATTCCCCGCGTTTGCCAGGGTGAAACAATGTCAATGGACCTTACCGAACCCGATGCAGGCTCTGACCTCCAGAGCGTGATGCTCAAAGCTACACAGAAAGAAGACGGCACTTGGGTGCTCAACGGAGTAAAACGCTTCATCACCAATGGTGACAGTGACATACACCTCGTGCTTGCACGTTCTGAAGAAGGCACTAAAGACGGTCGTGGTCTTTCAATGTTCATCTATGACAAGCGCAACGGCGGTGTGGATGTTCGCCGCATCGAAAACAAAATGGGTATCAAAGGCTCACCCACTTGCGAGCTCACATATAAGAACGCACCCGCTGAACTCTGCGGACAGCGTCGCCTCGGGCTCATCAAGTATGTGATGGCTCTTATGAACGGAGCGCGCCTCGGCATTGCTGCCCAGAGCGTAGGTGTCAGCGAAAGGGCTTACCGCGAAGCTCTCGCTTATGCAAAGGACAGAAAGCAGTTTGGCAAAGCAATCATTGAATTCCCCGCTGTTTATGAAATGCTTGCTGTAATGAAAGCTAAACTCGATGCTTCACGCGCACTTCTTTATGAAACATCACGTTTTGTAGATATCTACAAAATCTATGATGACATTGCAAAAGAGCGCACCCTCACCCCCGAGGAAAGGAAAGAGGCTAAGATGTACAGCAAACTTGCTGACGCTTGCACCCCGCTCGTCAAAGGCATGGGCAGCGAATACTGCAACCAGAACACTTACGACTGTATCCAGATTCACGGTGGTAGCGGATTTATGAAAGATTATGCTTGCGAACGCATCTACCGCGACGCACGAATCACATCTATCTACGAAGGCACCACACAGCTTCAGGTTGTTGCGGCTATCCGTCACGTCACCACCGGCACATACCTCAACATGATTCGTGACTATGAGGCACAGGCTGTCAAGCCCGAACTCCAGTGGATTCATGATGCGCTCGTTGCTATGACCGCCCGTTATGAAGAGTCTGTCAAGACCGTTACAGAGGCTAATGACAATGCTTACTCTGACTTCATGGCACGCCGCCTCGTTGAGATGGCTGGTGTGATTATCATGAGCTATCTCCTTCTCGGCGACGCTACACGCAACGAATCTTTCACCCACTCTGCTGAAGTGTATGCGAAACTCGCACAGGCGGAAGTTACAAAACATGCAGACTTCATCGCCAACTTCAAGCCCGAACAGATTGCTGCTTACAAAGCGTAAGACTCATAAACTATAATAAATATGACCTGGCAACGTTATATTGTCAGGTCATATTGTTTGTATGGATAAACCGATACTTGTGAACTTGCCTGAATTTCTTGACAACCGTGGTGTCCTCACCTTTGTCGAGGAAGAAAAGCATATCCCTTTCAAAATACATTCGGTTTATAGCATAAAACCTGAAAACATACGGTTAAACCTACCGGCAGACTCATTTATTGTTACACCGGGCGATAAATATGGATATCTTATTCCTCAAAACCATGAATTTGATATAAAGGACTCAAATAGTGGTATCATCGTTCTTTCGTCAGCTAAAATAAATGGCATTGAAGCGTTGAGTGCGCCATTCCGGGTAAAAAGAGCATATTTCATCACCGGTATTCCACCGCATCAGACCCGTGGAAGCCATGCGCATCGAGTGACAGCACAGATGATTTTTGCGGTAAAAGGGTCATTTTCGGTAACGTTGGATAATGGTGAGGCAAGCACAACCGTTATGCTTGCTAAGGACTGCAATCCTGTCCATATCCCCGATGGTATCTGGCACACTCTTGACAATTTCTCACCGGATGCGGTGTGCCTTGTTCTTGCATCCGAGTTGTATTCTGATGATGACTACATCAGAGATTACAGAGATTTTATTGAATTCCGTAAAATGGCTGCGTGCGATGATTAAATTCCTTGATTTAAAAAAAATCAATGAACTACACGCCGATGAAATGAATGAGGCGATAAACCGAGTCGTCTCCTCCGGTCAATATCTTTTCGGAGAAGAAACCTCTCGTTTTGAAAAAAATTATGCGGACTACATCGGCACCACCTGTTGCGTAGGATGTGGAAACGGTCTCGATGCACTTTACCTAATTCTTCGGGGTTACATTGAACTCGGCACACTTTCACCTGGTGATGAAGTGATTGTTCCCGCAAATACTTATATCGCGTCAATAATGGCAATAACTCAGGCTGGACTGGTGCCGGTTTTGGTCGAACCAGATATTGCCACTTTGCAGATTAGCCCCGTCAGGATAAAGGAATCCATTACTCAACGCACAAAAGCGGTAATGATAGTCCATCTATACGGCCGATGCTCCTATTCACAGGAAATTGCGGAGATATGCGGTACACATAAACTCTTGCTTATAGAGGATAACGCTCAGGCACACGGATGCTATTTTGAAAACCGGAGAACCGGAAGCCTCGGAAATGCTGCGGCACATAGTTTCTACCCGGGGAAAAATCTTGGCGCGCTCGGAGACGGAGGAGCAATAACGACCGATGACGAACAGCTTGCACGGACTGTGCGAACGCTTGCCAATTACGGCTCGGAGAAAAAATACTTCTTTAGCTACATCGGGCGAAATTCACGGCTTGATGAAATACAGGCGGCAATTCTCAACACAAAACTAAAATATCTTGACGCTGAAAACCAACGGCGCGAGCAGATTGCCGGCATTTATACGGACGGCATAAAAAATCAAGCCGTAACCATGCCGGCAAAAGCGCCGAAGGGACAAAATGTCTTCCACCTTTTCCCGATACTGACAGACTATCGTGACTCACTCTGGAAATATCTTCTCCATCACGGTGTCGAAACCCTTATCCACTACCCTATCCCTCCTCATAGGCAAAAATGCTACCCGAAATTGAATGACTGCTCTTTCCCTGTAACAGAACAGATTCATTCATCTGAGCTCTCTTTGCCGGTTTCACCGGTACTCACCTGTGAGGAAGCGCATAGAATTGTCTCGCTTGTCAACCGATGGATTCCGGATTTATAAATGGAAGAGCAGATTGACAACAGCGAGAAAAGTATCCTTAAAGGGATTTCCCTGTTTGGAGGGGTCCAGATAATCCAGATGCTCGTATCTCTTGTCCGGGGAAAGTTTGTCGCGATGATTCTCGGGCCTGAGGGAATAGGCATAAATACCTTATTCAATTCCTCACAGACCACAATTCAGGTGTTTGGTTCACTTGGATTGAACCTCGCTATTGTAAAGGAAATATCCTCAAACCGGGATAATCCTCCACAATTGTCACTGGTTATGGCAGTTGCATGGCGCCTTATTTTCTGGAGTGCGATATTTGGAGCACTCCTTTGCTTCTTGCTCTCTCCGGTTCTCAGCCGCATCACTTTCGGGAGTTATGGGCAGACAGTCTCGTTCATGTTTCTCTCGATTTCCCTATTTTTCTCCATAGCTGCTGCTGGAAAACTCTCCATACTCCAAGGATTGCATCAGGTCAAAAAACTTTCCCGCGCATCTCTTGTAGGTGCACTCGCAGGTTTGCTCATCGGAGTGCCGCTGTATTATCTTTTCGGAATAAAAGGCATTGTTCCGGCAATTATATGCGTCACTGCCGCGATGTATTTTTTCTACTCCTTCACGCTTAAGCGATGCAAATTGCCTGCGCAAGAAACCGTGCGCCTCTCCGCCAATAAGCCATTGGTCAGAAAATTATTGTCAGTAGGATTTATCCTTGTGGCGGGAAATCTTGCCGCTACCTCGGTGACATATATCATCAATCTTTTTATCCGCACTTTCGGGGATATTGAGAATGTGGGCTATTTTCAGGCGGCAAATTCTATCACGATGCAATATATGGGAATGGTTTTCGCGGCGATGGCAGTGGAATAATTGCCAAGTCACACAAGAAAAATAGAAGACAACCGTTATGTTGC
>CAMWQE010000112.1 GCA_947176335.1 uncultured Porphyromonadaceae bacterium
TCCCCCTTTTCATAAATAATATCCGCCGCGGCAAGCCATTACCCGTTTATGGCAAGGGCGAGAACGTGCGCGACTGGCTCTTCGTTGAAGACCACGCCCGTGCAATCGACCTTATCTTCCACAAAGGAAAAATAGCCGAGACATACAACATCGGCGGCTTCAACGAATGGAAAAACATCGACCTCATCAAAGTAATAATCAGAACCGTTGACCGCCTGCTCGGTAATCCAGAAGGTCAGAGCGAAAAACTGATAACGTATGTCACTGACCGCCTCGGTCACGACATGCGATATGCCATTGACTCCCGCAAGCTCCAGAGTGAACTCGGTTGGGAACCTTCACTCCAGTTCGAGGAGGGTATTGAGAAGACTGTACGCTGGTATCTTGACCATCAGGATTGGATGGACAACATAACCTCCGGCGACTACGAACGCTACTACGACGAAATGTACAAGAATCGCTGATAAGATCCATACACCAACCGACACATTATCCCTCGGACCGTTCACCTACGCTCCGGGGGATATTTTTTGAATATAAGATTTATGGAGTGAAAAGGCGTTTTTAGGGAGGAAGTAGTTACCTTTGCGGGTAGAAGGAATAAGAGGACATTGAAAACACCGGCATCACCTTTGCAAAGTTGTCTGCTGCATCCGGCAGACTTCGTTTCCGTGCTACGGAAGCGTATCCCGAAGTCCGTTACTCGGAGCCGCCACTGCGCGCTTCTCACTCATGATGCATTATCCATCACCTCCGCTACCGCTCCCGGTGATGCAGGATGCACCATTTCGGTCGCCGCACACATTGACGGCACCTCGACCACATATCGCTCACGAAAGTATTCCGGTGTTTTCGCTGTTCTCGATAATCTTTAATCAGACTATGCGGGAACATATCGCTGACAGTTTCATATTCACGCCAATCAAGTGCCGCCAAGACTTTCTTAAGGTTTTGAACGGCATAGCCCCGCTTATCGACAGCTGGAGCATCGCGCAGCCGTTGTCATACCGGGCCTTGATGCGTTTCGCCACAGCGAAAGCAAGAGCGGAAAGCTATATCACTTTCGATATTCCCAAGAAGTCGGGCGGTGCCCGGAGCATCAGTGCTCCCACTGGAAAGTTAAAAGCTATACAGAGTGCTATCAATGTTTTAATGCAGTCTTTATTTACGCCAAATGCTTGCGTTACCGGATTCACTCGCGGTAAAAACGTGAGGGATAATGCAAAAATACATCTTGGACAGAGTTGCATTTTCAATATAGACATTGAGAAATTCTTCCCAAGCATCACTAAAAGTATGCTACGGAAAGCTCTGCACAGAGAATTTGGAGAAATATTCCAAAGCAGCGAGGTAATCAACACGATATGCAGCTTATGCACGGTCCCCGGTATGGACGGCAAGGAGGTCTTGCCGCAAGGGGCGCCAACGTCCCCGGTGCTGTCAAATATAGTACTTCAGCCACTTGACCGCGAGCTTGTCCAATTATCGAAACAATACGGTTTACGCTATTCCAGATATGCTGATGACATTACTTTCAGCCACAACCATCCCGTACGTCGCATTACCCCTAAGTGTCACGCTAAAATAAGGGAAACAATTAAGCGGTACGGACTGAAAATCAATGACTGCAAGACAAGTACTCTTGTACCAGGCATGCGCCAAGAAGTCACAGGAGTGGTGGTAAGCAGCAAGCTGAATGTGCCGCGCTCATTCATCAAACAACTCCGGTCCCTTCTACACCTGTGGGCACACTATGGCTATGAACGCGCCCAGCAAATCTATACCTGTGATTTCTGCCAAGGTACAGAAAAGAGCCTTGCCCGCGTAATCAGGGGAAAAATCAACTATCTGGCAATGATAAAAGGGAAGGATGATTCCACATATCTCCGATACAGGCAGATTTTAAGAAGTCTTAGCCATTCATAAACGGTCAATCTCATCCTGACGTGAAATTTTACCTTTATATCTCCCTTTAGCACTGTTGAGTGAGTATCGGACGTTAAGTGAAATTGAACGAGAAGCTCCAGCTCTTACTGATGAATATTCGACAGTGTTGGTTGTGGTATCAAATCTTTGCCGCCATGTGTTCAGAATGTCATTTGCCGAAAGGGTAAATGTCCAGTTTTTCCATGTCCTATTCAAAGTCACCGCTATCTGCCATGAGCCGTTGGAGTAAACCAAATCCTGATTTCCGGTGCCAAGCCTGAAAATATTGAGGTAAGCATATATTTTTCCAAGAATATCGAAACGGCTATTAAACGCTATGGTATACAAGGGCTTGTTGTATTTTCTACACGGATATCCATACTTAAGGTTCTGGACATAAAAGACACCTTGTAAAGACGGATGCCAGAATGAGATGTCAAACTGCTGGACAGCAACAATCTGAACGGAATGAAAAGTCGGGAGATTGATAGGCTGAGTAACATTAATCCCCTCTGTACCATTATATCCATATGTGGTGCTGATACTACGCTTATTTAAGGCAAACGTACTTTGTAGCATAAATTTCCTGTAATACACATTGAGCCCAATCCGATGCCGGAGCGTTGGCAAAAGTTCCGGATTACCGGTTTCCCAAAGCGTGGGCGTAACATACAAATATGTGTTATCCAGCGACTGGTAACTCGGGCGTGACACCGATGAACGGTAATATAAGGTTAACCTTACCGGCGAATTAAAAGCGATTCCTATATTCGGCATCAGATATGTATATGCTTTTGACAAATCCTGTCTCTTTTCACCATTCCGATTATAATCAACGTGTGTTGATTCAAGCCTGATTCCACCATAAATATTCCATTTCAGGCTTGGACTCCAATCAAAACCTGCATATCCTGCAAAAAGATTTTGCCTGACATTATCTGTTTCCGGCTTAAGAAAATCCAGATTATCTGAAGAAAAGCCCTTATAATCCTGAGTTGTTTTAGTATAGGATAAATCTGTTCCCAACTCCACTTCTACATTATTTACCTTCCTGGTGAGTGTCAGTTTCCCGGCCCACAATGTTCCATGTGAATTGTTCGTATTAGTCATAAAATTGGATAGTTGCACCTCATCTACTTTTGAATCTGATTTTCTTCCTGTAGCAACATAATCGGCATCTATCCGAAGCCCGATTGCCAGCGGTAGAGATAAATCAGCGAAACTATTCAAATGATGCATTGAACTTTTCTTGAAAAGGTTGCTCTGCGAGGCAATCCCGTCCACATCACGAGTATTAGTTATAGAAATGGCATTGCCGCAATATCGGCTTTTAGGTGTCCTGTCAAAGGTATATTTTACGCCCACTGAGTTTTTTCCAAAATCATAATTGATTCCTGCATCTGCAGTCATGGACTGGCTCCGGCTCCTTGCTTTAGCATGGGTATCTGTAATGTAGACTGTTTCAGCGTCATCCATTGGATAGAATCTCTCACCATAGTAACGTTTCTGCCTGAACCCGGAAAAACCATAGGAAAAATCTCCCATAAAAGTAAAACCGGTGTTTGTATGGTAATTGACAGAGACATCCCCGGACTCAGACCACTCCTCAGACGCTGATACATTACCGCTTGCAACCGAGTGAAACCCGGTATTAAGCTTACGCGTGCGTATTAATATAACCGAAGTAACATCCGAACCATATTTTCCCGAAGGATTGGTAACTATCTCCACTGTGGTTATGTCATCTGCTGACAATAACGCAAGCTCGCCGGAATCCCGGACCAAGCGATTATTTATATAAATAAGAGGTGAGCCAAATCCAAGCACTGATATTCCCCCTCCTGAAGCATCAATCATAGGCATCTGTTTCAACGCTTCAGCCGCCGAACCGAGTTTAGCAACAGGATTCCCGGACATTGACACGATTATACCTCTTGATGTAGGGTTGACATACCTCTTGCTCCCGCGCACAACCACTTCTGCAAGCTCATTGGAGGATTCGAGGTAAATTACACTGTCGCAGGGCAATGGCACCCTCCGGGACTTGCAACCTATAGAGGAAATTTCAAGATGAGTTGCAGATTCACTTACCGGCAGAATAAAATACCCGGCCTCATCAGTAAGACACACAGCGATAACCACAGAGTCATTTTGCACAAGGCGTACTGTTGCGTATTCGACCGGAAGTGAGTCTGTCAAGTAACAGACCTTTCCGGAAATATTCTGTCCCTGTGCCATCGCCGGCAACATTAGGGCAAATAGTAATACTAAAATAAATGGTTTCATGTACAGTTTATTTTTTGTGTTCTTAAATTCCATTGCGAAATTAGAGCACAAAATATAACTGCCCGAATATCAGACGGGACAATGGTGTGACACTCATCTATTGTCACGCATTTGTCCCAATTAAGGGCTACTTTGAGAAAAAGAACCGGAAGGTTTTCTCAGGCATCTTCTGCTTGATGCGGCTTTTACGACGCCTCAACGCTTCTTCCGATGAGCCCATCGCTACTGAAATAACCTCTTTGTTGCAACCAATGAAACTCATGGCACAGAATAGGCAATCATCGTTTGTCATTCCGGTAAATGTTTGCCTCAGGTCAGAGCAACAATCAGAGAACCTTCCTACGAGTGCATCATATACAATTTTCACCTCCGCTTTATTGTCCGGAGTCAAATCATGCAGCAGATTCAGTTTTTTCAACAACGAGAACTGAGGCAGACTTCTAAAAACCTCTCCGGCAAAATCAAATTTCTGTTCTATCAGCCCTGAAATGGACACTATGCTTTCAGGGGATAGGGTTGGCTGTTCGTCCCGGCAATCTCTCCGGGACATCAGATTGGCAATCCGGGCATTAAGATCGGCAATTTTATCCATCAGCTCCACCTGTCGTTGTTTCATCTTCAGATTTTTAAGGATAAAGAACAAGATAACAAGTGCGACCACAACAACCGATGCAGAAATCCATAGCATCGCGGTAAAGCGTTTGGCTTTCTGCTCAATCCTCGCATGATAGTTTTTTTCTATCTCCTCCACTTTCTTTTTCCCATCCAGTTTCCGGATAGAATCTTCATAAAAATGCACGCTGTCCTTATAAGCCAATGCATTCTTATATTCCTCTTTTTGCAGTAAGATATCGTATATGGCATTTGTTTTCATAAGTTTCCCATATACATTAAGGGAATCGGCGTTTATGGATTGATAGCCTTGCAAAGCGTCATCAATATGTCCCTCAGCAAGAAGGAGCGCATATCCGGTCATCTCAATTTCCAAATTATGTGCAGAATCGCCTATACTTAGCCCAGATGCTTGGTCAAGGCAACTTTGCGCCTTGTCAAATTCATTAATTTGCAAATAGACTGAGGCAAGCTTCTCAAGCGAGGCAACCTGTATATCCCTATACCCGCTCTTTAAGGCAAAAGATGCCGCACTTTCAAATCGCGGTATTGCAATTTCAGAATTATTGCTGCATAATCCAAGATTGAACATATTGATGGCAATGAGAGATGAGTCCTTCATTTCAGTGGCAAACGCCAGCGCCTCCTGAATATATTTTTCTGCATCATCCCTGATATTACTATTGTAGCATATCACACCTTTCAACCGCACAATAGCTTCACGGTCTTTTAAGGGCGACATGTCGGTAATCAATTCGTCAAGCTGCAATGCTTTAACCTGCGCAACTTCCAGATTACGCGCTTTCACGTGAGTATAAGCGTCCGCAAGCAGTTCATCAATCTTTGTGTCTGAGGAACATGAGGTCCCACAAAAACACAGTATCATAGCAAATATCGTGAGACACGGTGATAGAATAAAGAAGTGTGTTTTTATGCGGAAAACCATACTGCTATTTTATGACACTCAATAGGATTTGTCTGACTCCAACAATTGCATGACCTCCTGTTTCAAAAGTGGAAGATGCCTTACAACAATAGCCCACATAATCTCATCGGTTACACTATCGTAGCCATGTATCACGTAATTACGTGTATCAACAATACTTCTGGCTGCAGTCACCTGAATCTCTGGAACTATCTTCAGTAAGCGGTTCATTGCCTCTCCGATAATTGTTATATTACGCTCAACTGCTCGCTTGAGGCAAATATCTGCTACATAAAAATCAAACCGGAGAGGACGAGTGGCAAAAAAATCCTCTATTTCACAGATAGCTGAAAGAATATCAGTAAGAGTTTTATCTACGCTATACTCCATAATAATTTACGGGTATTGTCTACCTCTGCGCGAAAATAGGAATTACGTATTGCCTTGTTTATCACCATATCTATTTTCCGCCCTATTATAGCCTCAATAGAATGAATCAAATCAAAATAATTATCAGCATAATCGAGGAGATCAATCTTTCCATCATCAAACTCCACAAGGAAATCCACATCACTTTGGTCGTTGAAGCGGTCGGTAAGTATGGAACCGAAGACCCACAATTTTGCCACCTTGTATTTTTTGCACAAGGCAATGATTTTGTCCATATTGAGTTCTATCAGTTTCATACGGCAAATATAGCGATTCTCAAAGATATATAATAGAAATACCGGTTCCGAAGACATACGAAGCCGGTAATAGTGGAGTGGTGGAGTATAGCGGACTCGAACCGCTCACCTCGACACTGCCAGTGTCGCGCTCTAGCCAGATGAGCTAATACCCCTTG
>CAMWQE010000113.1 GCA_947176335.1 uncultured Porphyromonadaceae bacterium
CACCCGCTCCTACAACCCTTGACATCAATGCACGCTATGACAAAATCGGTGAGGCATTCGGAGCGAAGAACTATTATGTGACAACTCCTGACCAGCTCAAATCGGCACTTGAAGAAGCAATCGCATCACGTCAGCCGGCAATGATTGACGTGCAGCTCGCAGCCGACTCAGGTAAGGAGAGCGGACACATAGGTTACCTCAACCCGACCCCGCTTATTGAATATACCGTTTAATTTCCCTTATGTATAACGCCCTTAAATTCAGATTATGGAACATATAATACTATATGCAATCGTCCCGATTATCGTGGTGATGCTTGCGGGCTTCATTTCGGGAAAGAAAGGTATCTTCAACGGTGATGACGCGAAGAAATTCAACAAGGTTGTGCTTGACTACGCACTCCCTGCAGCCCTCTTCGTTTCAATTGTCCAGGCAAGCCGCGAAGATCTGGCAAAAGACTTGAAACTCACTCTCGTGTCCCTCATAGGCATCATGGGCTGTTTCATGCTCGTTTACTTTATCTTCCGCTATTGCTTCAAGAAAAATACCGGAGCCGATGCAGCGGTATCGGCACTTATCAGCGGTTCACCGACAATCGGCTTCCTCGGGTTTGCAGTGCTTGAGCCTATTTTCGGCACAACTCCGGCAGTTGCACTTGTCGTAGCTATTGTTGGCATCGTGGTCAATGCAGTCGGTATCCCGGTGGGACTTTCACTGATGAATGCATCGCTTGCTGAAACAAATCCCAACAAGAAAAAGGAAAGCGCATGGAAGCCAGTTATCCACGCTCTTGAGCAGCCTGTTGCATGGGCGCCGATTCTTGCGGTGATTCTGGTGCTCTGCGGACTCAAATGGCCGGCTGAACTCAGCCCTTCATTCGACCTTATTGCAAAAGCTAACGCTTCACTTGCAGTGTTCTCCGCAGGTATCACCCTTTCAGCTATCACAATCACAATCAACTGGCAGGCTATCCTCGGTTCAATCATGAAGATGATTATAATGCCTGCTGTGGTGCTCATCCTCGGCCTCCTCTTCCACATGGATCCCTTCAACCTCAAGATGCTCGTTGTAGCAGCGGCTCTTCCCCCTGCATTCTCAGGCATCATCATCGCCGACGAGTACGACACTTATGTGGCAACCGGTACATCATCCCTTACCCTCAGTGTGATTCTCTTCATCGGATTCTGTCCTCTTTGGATTTGGCTTACCGACCTTGCTCTCGCAGCATAATCCGGTTCCAATCCTGAAAATAAAGCGCGGCTTGCCGCGAAGAAAAGTCCCGTTTGCGGCAAGCCGCGCACGGGCTTTTTTTATGCCCTTAAACCAACACATTCTCATTTTGTGAAGATTATCAGCTTTTTTGCCTATCTTTGCAGCCGCAATTCATTAATGATACCCACATTCAATAATAATGCATAAGCTAAAACTCCTTCTCCTCATTTCCGCCACCATATTCTCCCTGTGCAGCTCGGCAGCCAGTATGCCGGACAGCATCAGCTACTCGGTAGAGGGGAATGCATCATTCAGCAGCGGCAATAACACGCCTTTCTGGTTAGTGAATAACCGCTTCGGTCTATCCTCTACAAAAAAGAACAACGGCTATCTCCGTGCCGGAATATTTAAGGAGGCAAATCAGAACGGCAAAAGATTCGCCTGGGGTGCCGGAGCGGACCTTGCACTTGCCTATAATTTCACGTCCACATTCATTGTGCAGCAGCTTTATGCCGACCTGCGTTACCGTTGCTTAGGGCTTACTGTAGGCAGCAAGGAATTTACCGGAGGCTTCAACAATCCCCGACTATCCACCGGCAATCTCACTTTTTCCGCCAATGCCCGCCCTATTCCACAAGCTAAAATAGGGATACCTGAGTACACTATTGTGCCTTGGACAAAACGTTGGCTTGCCGTGAAAGGATATATCTCATACGGATTTTTCACTGACGGCCGCTGGCAGAAAAATTTTGCCGCACCAAACTCAAAAAGAACTGAAAAAGTACTCTTCCATTCCAAGGCAGGATTCCTCAAAATTGGCGACCACACCCGATTCCCTATTGAATTTGAAGGAGGATTGCAAATGGCGGCACAATTCGGAGGCAAATCTATCACAGGGGATAAAGTCATCAATATGCCTACCGCATTAAAAGATTGGTTAAAGGTGATTATTCCTTCTTCCGGGGGCTCAGATACCCCTATTGGCGAACAGACTAATGTTTATGGTAACCATGTAGGTGATTGGAACGCAGCAATAAGTTATACTCCTAAAAACAATGATTGGTCTGTGAAAATGTACTACGACCACTATTTTGAGGACCATTCAATGATGTTCCTTGACTTCACATGGCGCGATATGCTTTTAGGAGTGGAAGGCAGGCTTCCAAAAAATCCATTCGTGAGCGCAATAGTCTATGAGTACCTTTATACTAAAGACCAGGCTGGACCTGTATACTGGGACCATACTCCTGAAATACCTGAACAGGTGAGCGGACGTGACCAATATTACAACCATGGAATATACACCGGATGGCAAAATTGGGGAATGGGAATCGGCAACCCGCTTGCAATATCACCGATTTACAACAGCAATCATATCCTATATTTTTATCATAACCGCTTGAAAGCACATCATCTTGGAATAGAAGGCCAGCCTGCACCACTTGTGGGCTATCGGCTGCTGCTTTCATACACCCGCAGTTGGGGCACATACGACACTCCGACCTCAAGGGTTATGCGTAACTTCAACACTCTTATTGAAACAACTTTCACACCACGAAAACTATCCGGTTGGAGCGGTACATTCTCAATCGCTACTGACGGAGGCGCACTTCTCGGACCAAGCGTTGGTGTCATGGTGTCAATCAAAAAAACAGGATGGCTATGAAACAGACTATAAAACACTTCATATTAATTGCAACTGCAATACTGACCGTCAGCCTCCTAACAGGATGCCGCAAGGGAGGAATAAATGGAGACCTTGACGGTCAATGGAGAATAATAACCATAGAAAACCTTGCTTCGGGAGAGATTTCCGAACCGACGAACCTTTTCTATTGCATTTACCTTCACACTGTCAATCTAAGCTCGCCATCTGTGGCCGCTACCGCAAACATGACATACTCAGGCAAAACGCTCAAATTAGATTTCCCGACTGTTAAGGATGCCGCATCACTCAACAAATGGGGCATATATTCAACCGAAACGACATTCAATATCGAGCGTCTGAACTCATCTCATCTCACACTTGCAAGTGAAAATGCGCGGATTACACTAAGAAAATTTTGACACATTTTTTGTCAAATAGTTTAAATCTGCACTTGCAACCATTACATTTTTATACTACCTTTGCAAAAACTGGTCGTTTTATAGCATTAAAGCCCTATAAAACGTCCAATTCGTTATCGGCAGACTTGGAATCCGGTATTTAACAAACAACAAGGCATCATGGACTTACAGTTCTATATACATAATACCAGCCCTACTACACATCGGGACTCCCGTCTCCGGATGCGGGCTGCCAATTGTGCCGTTCCTCTCTAACCTTTTCAAATCACGAGACTATGATATCATGGATTCTTAGCTCCATATCCGCGATGCTCCTCAGCATACTGTTTGCCGGAATTATTATCCCGCAGATTCTTCTTGTTTCGTTCCGCCGTAACCTGTTTGATGAGCCGGATGAGCGCAAGATTCATCGTGGTGCGGTTCCGCGTCTCGGAGGCATTGCTTTCACACCGGTGATATGCTTTTCAGTCTCACTCTTAGTCGGCCTTGCATACCTCACCGGTGACAAGACCATTGAGCAGACAATGAGCGAGAACGCACAAGCGGTGTCATTCGGTTTCTGCGCTCTGCTCATGCTTTACCTGACCGGCATGGCAGATGACCTGATCGGTGTAAGATATCGTGCGAAATTCATAGTGCAGATTTTCTGCTCGGTCCTGATAATAGGAGGAGGGCTTTGGATTAACGACCTTCATGGAGTTTTCGGCTTGCACGACATCAGTCCATTCCTCGGCATTCCTTTGACAATACTTATTGTAGTTTATGTCATTAACGCAATAAATCTGATTGACGGCATTGACGGACTTGCTTCCGGTCTCAGTGGAGTGGCTTTCATTATTTACGGAGTCTCCTTCATAATGATTGAGAAACCGGTATACGCAATGATTTCATTTGCCGCTTTCGGAGTACTCATACAGTTCTTCTATTATAATGTGTTTGGAAATCCGGAGAAGCGTAAAAAGATATTTATGGGAGATACCGGCAGTCTCACTATCGGGCTTTTCCTCGTGTTCCTGGGACTTACCCTCCTACAGTATGCGCCGGAGACATTGCCACTTTTCGGCACAAATCCTCTAATTCTTGCTGTGTCCCCGCTCATAATTCCATGCTTTGATGTAGTAAGGGTGTTTTTCCGCCGACTTATGCGTCACGGCAATCCGTTCCTGCCGGACAAGACCCACATACATCACAAATTGCTTGCTCTTGGTATGCATCAGAGAGTTGCGATGACCTTAATTGTGCTGTCTGCAATAATTTTCAGCATCTTCAATATTGTGCTTTCAAAATATATTGAGGTGAATATACTGCTTCTTCTTGATATTGTTGCATGGACGCTCGGCAATATGTGGCTGTCGAAGCAGAGGAAAATATATGAACGTAAGATTGGCAAACAAGAGGAGCCAAATAAAGAAAACTAAGAATAAACTTTAGAATAATAATCGTAAAGTATGTCAACCACCCTAAGACGGACCCTCCTGGTAGTCGTAGCCGTGATAGCCGCGATGACAGCATGGGCAAAAATGACAGATCAACAAGTTATTGACTACATAAAGCGTCAAAGCGCTATCGGAAAATCCGAGCAACAGATTGGTAAAGAACTGCTTGCAAGAGGAGTGACCAAAGAACAGATTGAGCGTCTGCGTGACCAGTATTCAGGCACGGAAGCATCCGCCAAGAGCAACAAAGTAGTTGGCACAAAACTTGAAGGCACCAGAGAGTCGAGGCTCCGCAACTCACAGCATCCGGACAATGCGACAATATCCCAGATGACTAACATCTTCGATGTCATGATGCCAGATTCACTCGGTTATGCGAGAGTCGATACCATTCCGCAAAGGAAAATATATGGACATGAGATTTTCAGCAGCAAGGAGCTGTCTTTCGAGCCAAATGAAAATATGGCGACTCCTGCTGATTATAGGCTCGGACCGGGTGACCAGGTGATAATAGATATATGGGGCGCAAGCGAAGACCAGATTCGTGACTATATTTCACCGGAAGGTACTATCATCTTATCCCAGATTGGTCCGGTTTCGCTCAACGGCCTTACAATTGACGAAGCCAATAATCGCCTGAAGCAACTTTTTGCCACCAAATATGCAGGAGTTGAAGACGAGGAAACGGATGTCAGCATTAATCTCGGTGCAATCAGAAGTATCCTTGTAAATGTAATGGGCGAGGTAAACGTGCCCGGATCCTACCGCTTGTCACCGTTCTCAAACGTTTTCACCGCACTATATAGGGCTGGTGGGATAAATTCCGTCGGTTCTATCCGTAATGTACACATTATCCGAAACGGCAATCGTCTGGTCGATGTCGACATATACGATTACCTGTTCGAGGGAAAGCAGACAGGAAGCATAAGGCTTCAGGAAGGCGATGTGGTTATTGTACCTCCCTATGAAGAACTGATTAGTGTGAAAGGCAATGTAAAGCGCCCGATGTACTATGAGCTTAAGGAAGGTGAAACCCTTGCCGACCTTCTCAAATATACCGGAGGCTTTACCGGGAACGCATATAGCGACATGATTACCGTTAATCGACCCACTGGAAAAGAAAATGAGATATATAATGTCACCAGCAGTGATTACTCCGGCTACCGTCTTAAGGATGGTGATATTGTAAATGTCGGTGTTATCAATGACCGTTTTATTAACAGGGTTGAACTTCGTGGATCAGTATTCCGCCCCGGAATGTACGCAATCGGAGACGGCACTACAACTATTAAAGATGTAATACGTTCCGCACAGGGACTTGCAGAGGATGCCTATCTTGAAAGAGCCATACTTTACCGCGAAGGGGAAGGGCTGACTCTCGAAGCGGAAGGTATCGCATTAGGAGACATACTTGAAGGCAGGGCACAGGATATTGTATTAAAACCTAACGACATACTTGTAGTATCAAGTGCCCGGGAACTTATTGACCAAGGTGAAGTGACCATTAAAGGACAGGTTACGACTCCCGGTGATTATCCTTACGCAAAGGGAATGTCTGTTGAAGACCTTATCGTAATGGCAGGAGGTTTGAGACAAGGAGCATCAACTGCAAGGGTAGATGTTTCACGAAGAATCATTGACCCCACAAGCATGAGTCCTACCGAAAAACTTGCTCAGATATATACTTTCTCCCTAAAAAACGGCCTTGTTGTTAAAAGCGATCCTGACTTCCAGCTCATGCCATACGACATCGTTGAAATACGTAAGAGCCCCGGGTATCAGACACAAAAGCTTGTAAATGTTGAGGGAGAGGTGCTGTTTGAAGGAGAATATGCGCTACAGACAAGAAA
>CAMWQE010000114.1 GCA_947176335.1 uncultured Porphyromonadaceae bacterium
TTCGGGGAAGATTTGAGAATCCGAGAGAAAACACTATCTTTGCATTAACTATCAAGCTGTTAAACATACAAATCCATTTACTATGAACAGATACCTCCTGTCTCTTCTCATTTCAGCAACAGTCTTTGGCGCATCGGCACAGACTTTTGAAAAAGTTATTGAGAACCAACCACCGGAAGTTGAAAAAAACTTCTGGGGCATTACTGACAATATCTTAAGCAAGACCGAGAATTTACTTGACGGGCTTACTGGAATTCTGGAAGGCATCAATAAAAACGACCTGAACAAGATTTTCGAAAATTTCAACAAAAGCGCTGACACTTTCAAGAAATACCGCGCTGAGCATAAAATTGCGTTGGATAAACAGCTCAATCTCAAAGAGCAGCAGTTGGTTAGTATTAAGAATTCCGGTGCAAAAGGCACCAAACTTGCAAACGCTTATCTTGAATTAGGACGCGCGGCAAATGCAGCAGCCGATTTCGATAAGGCGAGGAGCGCATACGCTGAAGCTCTGAAAACTGCCGATAGTAGTCCGGACCCATCACGGTCGCTTCAATTTGATATTTTACTTGCTATGGCGGATTGTGCATACGATTCGTATGATACCGATTATATGCTTACTGTGCGTGACCAACTTGACAAGCTTGCAGGAAATACCTCATACGGTTCGATAAACCAACGGGTAAATGCCATATTGACATCGGCACGGAGTGATATGCGCATAGGCTACCATGAGGGAGCTATCAATGGATTTAACCAAGCATACAACCTTGCTTTCTCCGACAAAAGCAAGACTTTTGATGTGACAGATCCTGTTTTCAATCGTATTCAGGTCGACTTGCTTCAAAAGTTTTCAGATTTAGGCATGGCGGAAGAATGTATAAAAATCGTGGACAATTTCGTTGGGTACCAATCTTCACTCGAATCTTACCTCAATCCGGAGATTGTAGGGAAAATGTATATGCTCCGGGCAGATTGCCAGTCACGTATCGGAAACAACGGCAATGCTCTTGAAGATATCAGCAAAGCACTGAAAATTATTCAGAAGCAATATCCCAACGGCTCGGTTGTGGAAATGGAATCGCTAATAACGCTTGGTGACATTCTACGTCGCAATGAGATTATTCCGCGCAAACGCATATCACATCATTATGCCGACAAGGGTGCTACGTATTATCTTAACGGTTGCCGCATTCTCGCCACCCGCATATGGGGTGACGAAAAAAACAATATCAATCCTTGGTTACGCCGCATAAACAGCAAACTCGCCCTTGCAGCACTTGACGACTATAAGAAGAATTACGAGAAAATGAAGGAGGGCAAAGCTCCGTCGTTGACTAAGAGAGTGGAGGTCGCTGCAAACAAAGCGACATACACTCAGGATGAAAATCTTTACTTGAAGCATGAAAAACTTGCAACTTCATCGCTTGACTTCACCAGAAAGATTTATAAGCAGGAGCTCGAATATCTCAGAGATAAAATCCGCACCGATTTTCTGACTATGGATGAGAGCCAGCGAGCCAACTATATGGTTGCGATGTCAGAACTCGTAAACGACATTTACAATTTTGCGGAAATAGACAGGAAGCATAAAGATACGGACGGTATGGTTTATAACGCTACCCTCCTCAATAAATCAGTCCTCCTTTCTTTTTCACGCTCCCTTGGCACCGCTATCAAAGCGATGAATGACCCGCAGCTTACCGCAAAACTTGACGAATTGAATGCGAAACGCAAGGAATATGTACGTCTTGAACAGGAAGGTGACTTCACCTCATCGACAGAAATACGCAAGGAAGCCGGAGAAATTGAACGCACCTTACAAAAGGCTATCTCTGCTACTGATCCGGGAGCGTTTGTAGCTACAACATGGAAAGATGTAAAGAGAGGGTTAGGTAAAAACGACGCGGCAATTGAGTTTTACACATTCACCGAAAACACTGTCGGAGGCTCGAAACTCCGTGAGAGAATGGTGGCAATCGCAGCCAATAAAGACCCTAAAGTATATCATATCACTTACAAACCGGGAGTTGAAGTAAAGTATTCTGAGCCGTTACAGCGAAACGCGCTTTATTATTCGCTTTGGGAACCGCTTGAAAAAGACAAGGTAATCAAAACCGGAGGGTCGGTATATTTTGCACCAGCCGGAAGATGGAACAGCGTACCGCTGGAATACCTCCCCACAGGCAAAGAGGGTATGAATGACCGATATAAAATGGTAAGGGTCTCCACTACCCGACACCGCCCTGCTGTGACCGTTGCACCAATGACCACACCGGTACTCTTTGGAGGATTGAATTACAATCTCGGCATCGCGGACATGAAAGATATCCGCACTGAAATAGCCGAATCCGGAATGCGTGGAGCAAATGGAATAGGAGTATGGAACAACCTTCCGGGCACAGAAAAGGAGGTTAATGATATTGCCTCAATCCTTGCCGACTGCTCCGCCAACTGCGCGCTGGTAACAGGCGATGAAGGAATTGAAGAAAGTTTCAAAGCACTATCCGGAGGCAACTATGGAATTGTGCATATTGCAACTCACGGATACTATAATCCGTCTGACAACGACCATCCACTGCGTTCACAATCATCGAAGATGGACGAAGCTATGGATAACTCCGGTCTCGTATTCTCCGGGGCTAACCAATACCTTGCCGGAATAAAAAGCTCGGACGGTCTTGACAATGGTTTGCTTACAGCACGCGAAATCGCACTTATGGATCTGTCTTCTACCGACCTTGTAGTGATGTCCGCTTGCGAAACCGGTGCCGGACAAGCTACCGCAGAAGGAGTTATGGGATTGCAGCGCGGGTTCAAGCTTGCAGGTGCAAACACCCTTGTGATGAGTCTGTGGAAAGTTAACGATCAGGCTACGGCTGCTATGATGAGTGCGTTTTACCGTCATCTCGCTGCCGGCAAAGACAAACGCACCGCTTTCTACGAGGCGAGAGCCGAGCTCCGCAAAGGCACATACAAAGATGCCGAAGGCAAAACTGTCTCCGGCACCGACCCCTTGATTGGGGATGCATTCGTTATTATGGATTGATTTACCGTATCAATGCTTCCACTGCAACGGCTCCGGCATCGGAGCCGTTTTCATTTTCGCTTTGAATATTGGAGCCATTCATCAAAGTGCACAAAGTCTCAGGATTAAACACTTCTTTTGATGCAAGTGCAACTACTTTCATACCTTCAATATCAACGATCTTACAGTCTGGTATCATCAGTTTCATTCCTGCCGGAAGGTCAAGCATCCCGGGATTGGACGCGTCTCCGGAAATGTGCAATGCACTGTATTTTCCACCAACGTTTATTATTATAGCTGCGGCAAGGTTATCGGCACTATTATTTGAAATCTCCACATCAAAATCACCTTCTCCATCTTTTATTAGCGTAAGGCTGATTGGAGTATTCCCGGATGCCGCCGGCGATTTCACCGCTTTGGACAAAGGGAGAAGAAATTCCTGGTCCTCATTGCCACGGAAACTTGTGCCGGAGCGCATGGTTATCCCCTTATTCCCCTTACTGTTGAAAACACTTATTATTTCTTTTCCGCGACTTACCGTAGCACTCTTTTCTGCTTCTGCAATCAGGGTGCGCAATCTGCTTTCGCCTTGCTTGGAAATGCGTAACGGTTGTGGATTTGATTGAGAGTAAACAGTTAGCTCTGCACCTGCTGCTATATTAAGTGTTGAGGCTTTAGGAAGGGACAACAGCCTTTTTACCGGCTGCCAATCATCAGATGATTTTAGCTTGTACTCTACAGAGCCCTTTACACTTTTTACAATGTATTCATTATTTTGTGCAGAAACTGTCGCTGCTAAAGCAATTGTAATACTCAACCAAAGTGTTTTCAATAGTGTATTCATTCCATGTATGTTTTAAGTTATTATTTCTTTTTATTCTGCTTCCTGTCTGTAAGATAGTTGCGGAATCCGAACCAAAGGTCCGCTATCATCATGCTGAACAGGAATAAAGTTATTGAATATGTGAAGTCACTCCTTACTCCACAATAAATATATAATGCGTATCCTCCTACAAGCATCAATACCAAGAACACCCCCTTGATGCCGAGGAAAGCGATGCCTTTACGGAAATCATCCTTGTCCGCGAAATATGCATCCGCGATTGTGACAACTGCAACACACACGATTATAAATATAATCGTCCATGTTTTTCCAAGCGGTTTAAGCGGACGGTTGCTCAATAAAGTTGATATTGCCGCAGCATGTATCTTTATTCCCGGCATCTCATCGTCAACTGCTGTCGGATGAACATCATATCCATTATGAATTTCTCCGACCAGCACAATCTTATCAAAAATCCGCCTTTTTATATTTTCCTCAATCGCAGAGTCATATAATTCATTATACCCTGTTGTATCAACTTCACTGATATTGAAATTTATATTTTCGATGTTCCTGTCATTCGGAATAACCAAATCCGGTTTAATCATCCTCGCCAGAACAAAAGCAAAAGACCCTATGCTGTCGCCGTCATCCGGCACCTTAATATAAAACTCACGTTGATATGACATTACAGAGCGTGGAGGAAATGTGACAGTGGCAAAAATCTTGCCGTCCAGATATTCATCCAATAGCGAATGTTCATCATGACACACCTTTCCGCTCTCCCTGTCATAAGTAAGGCTCACCGGCATCACTATTTGCGGCAAAGAATCAATCACATCAATGAGCTCATCTGTTATGCTGCTCTCGTTTCTGAAAATCAAATCAAATCCGATCGCTTTCGCGCCAAATCCAGCAATGCGCCGGAGCACATCGGGCAAGCGGTCATTGGGAATATTGTCCGCAGGCACAATCGTGATATTCGTATCCAGCGGTAAAGTATGGTTATGATGATAAACCCTGTCATAATAATCACCGCTATTGAAATCTGATGTGCCCTCAAACAAAGAGTAAGGGTCATAGTCCAACAACCACGACAATGCAAGGGTAAAGGTGATTACAACTGTAAAGTTTATTGCAAAATCACCCCAACGGTTTGATATGAATTTTTTCATTGCTTCTTTCAATCTCATACATACTTACCTGTTCCGCAAAAGTAAACAAATTTCGCGAATTACCACAATATCACCATATTAAATGATTACCGAAGCGCAAAATAATACTATTTCCCGTCTTTTTACGTCTTGTCATCCTGTTTCCACAACAGTCATAAGACAGTTACATGAAAAAAACACAAATACGCCTTGAACATATCTGCCTGAAAAATTGTTAGTTAATTGATAACAATGATACGATAATTATTTCGTAACTTTGCATCGCACATTTACTTATGCACTATAAATTACTTTCGTTTAACAAATAATTATTCAACATGAACACTGAGACAATCGGCACATGGGCCGGACTTGCGTGGAACGCACTCAACGAAGCTGATGTCCTTGGACTCAAACAGCTCAAAAAAATGACCAAACTTAAAGACAAAGAGATCTACGCTGCTCTCGGTTGGCTTGCCCGCGAAGGCAAAGTGGCTTTTGAAGAGAGCGGTGATGACAAAGAAATCCTTGTTCGTCTCGTTAAGTAAATCCCCAATCGGATAAAGGAACCGATTACTAAATTCATATCGGGCGTGTCAGTAATACGAGACGCCCTTTATTTTGAACTATGGAAGGAACAGTTATAAGAAATACCGGCAGTTCGTACATTGTACGCACAACGGACGGCGAGGAACTACCCTGCAAAATAAAAGGCAATTTCCGCATAAAAGGCATCCGTACCACCAACCCTGTGGCAGTCGGAGATAAAGTCGAGGTTCGCCCAAGCGAAACCGGTGACTCATATATCACTGCAATTACTCCGCGAAGCAATTATATAATAAGGAAATCTAGCAACCTCAGCAAAGAAGCGCATATAATCGCGGCAAACATCGACAGCGCCTGTCTTGTCGTGACACTGTTCCACCCTGTCACATCCACAACATTCATCGACCGTTTTCTGGTTACGGCAGAAGCTTATGGCATCCCTGCAATAATAGCGATTAACAAAATCGACCTCTGTAAAGGGGATACGGACCGGGAAGAATATCTCGAAGCGGTGACATACCTGTACACATCCATAGGTTATAAGGTTGTACACACTTCCGCGGAAACCGGAGAAGGCATCGATGAACTGCGCGGACTCCTCACCGGCAAAACGACTCTGCTCTCAGGCAACAGCGGCGTTGGCAAATCAACCCTGATAAACAAACTTATTCCTGGACTTGAACTCCGTACTGCAGCAATCAGCACTGTCCATGACACAGGAATGCATACGACAACATTCTCGGAAATGTTTGAATTGCCTGCTCCGGGAGGATATATTATTGACACGCCCGGGGTAAAAGGGTTCGGCACTGTAGATATAAACAAGAATGAGGTGGCGCATTACTTCCCGGAGATTTTCAAAATATCTGCAGAATGCAAATACAACAATTGCACCCACACCCACGAGCCGGGATGCGCTGTGCGCCATGCAGTTGAAGAGAATCTCATTTCCCGCAGCCGATACAATTCCTACCTCAGCATCCTTGAAGACACAATAGGAGAAGATAAATAC
>CAMWQE010000115.1 GCA_947176335.1 uncultured Porphyromonadaceae bacterium
GGACATAAGTATCAGCGATGTGATTGCCCTTGTACCCGAGCAGTACCGTGGAGGTCTTGCCGGCATTGATTCCGATGTGAAGCTGAGCCTCTCGGCAAAGCTCCTGCAGCCTTATGATATTAATTCCAAGGAGTTGCCCGGTTTGAGCGGCAACCTGAAAATACCAGGAGGATACCTTAATTATGACAGGATGGCTCTACGCTCGCTTCTTGCCGACATAGATGCTGTTTTGCCGGCAGGAAATATGGAGGATGCAGTCGTGACTGTGAATAACCTATCCGTGCAGGGGCGGAGCCTCAGTTTCAATCTTGACGGCACTGTGCGCAACCTTACCAAGGATGCCGAGGCGGAAGGGCATTTCAACGGGCAACTTAACACCGCAATGCTACCGCAGGCTTTGTGGCGCAAGCTTAAGTGGCGTGCAAACGGAATCATTGAGGGTGACGCGACTCTCCGTTTCCGCCTTACGGACTTCACTCCAAAGCAATTCCATAAGGTAAAGGCTAAGGGCAACCTGAATCTCCGCTATTTCAACTTCCAGACTGATGACAGGAGTGTGGCGCTCGTGACCCGCAAGATGGATATGTCTTTCGGCACAGATGCCAAAGTGAGCATTGCCGATACGCTCCGTGCCGACTCTCTGCTGAAAATAAGCCTGAGTGCAGATACGCTTGCATTTAAAGGTGAGGGAATCGCGCTCAGCGTAGCAGATGCTAATTTCGTGTTTGCCGCGCGCAATGTAGCCGGCAGCATGGACACCTCAAGGATAAATCCTATCGGCATTGCGTTGAGGGCGGCGAGGATGAACCTTAAAGCAGACAGTGATTCGCTAAACCTGCGCCTGCGTGACGCTGCTGTAAAAGCCACGTTGCAGCGTTTCGGCAATTCCGCGAAAGCGCCGCTGCTCACTCTCGGAGTGTCGGCGGAGAGGGCACGCTACCGTGACGCGGTGAATATGCTGTCGCTTACCGGAACTTCTGCAAACCTTGTCCTTCACCCTATGGCTCGTCCCCGTGTGAGCCGTGATTCTGTAAGCCGCGCGAAAATACGCGAGCGCGTAAGGCGCAATGACAGTATAGCGGCTGCAAGCGGCAAGGAGAACATGGATTTCGGCATTGACCGGAGCCTCGCCTCATGGCTGAGCAAATGGAAAGCCGCCGGTGATGTCAAGTCTCGACGGGGCAGGCTCGTGACACCGTATTTTCCGCTGAAGAATACCCTGCGAAACCTTGACCTGAGCTTCTCGACCGACAGTGTAGTAATCCGTAATACCGGTTACTCTCTCGGCAAAAGTGACTTTGTAATCAACGGAAGCATAACCAACATATCCCGTGCGCTTACCTCACACAGAGGCGCACCGCTCAATATCAATTTCGACATCAAGAGCGATACCATAAATATAAATGAGATTTATGAGGCGGTGAGCGCTGGCTCCACTTTCGCCGAAAGGCTCAAAAAAGGACAGGTGAAGCTTGTCACTACCGATGACGACGAGGCAAGGCAGGCGGCTATCAAGAAAGAGGCTGAGAGCTATGGTCAGCCGGCATTCGTTGTGCCGAGCAACATCAATGCCCAGCTCAAGATAGATGCGAGCGAGGTGCTTTATGCCGACATCTGGTTCCAGAAACTGACCGGAAACATAGCTATCCGTGACGGAGCGCTGCATCTTGACAGGCTCGCCGGATACACGCCGATAGGTTCGATGGACATGACGGCGCTTTATTCCGCTCCCACTAAGAAGGATGTCCATTTTGCGGCGGGAATGGTGGTGCGTAGCCTCCACCTCAAGGAGTTCCTCCGCCTGATTCCGGAGATAGACACCGTGCTGCCGTTGCTGCGCGAGGTAAACGGCATTATCACCGCCGATGTGGCGATGAATACCGACATCGACTCGATGATGAACTTGAAGTTCAACACATTCAACCTCGTCCTGAAGCTTACCGGCGACAGCCTGCAGCTTGTTGACAACGAGACATTCCGCAAGATGACGAAATGGCTCATGCTTAAGAAGAAGGATGGAAATACCATCAATAATATGCAGGTTGAGCTGATGATTAAGGATACCAAGCTGGACGTGTTCCCGTTTGTGTTCGATTTCAACCGTTACCGCATTGGTGTGAGCGGGCACAATACCCTTGACATGGATCTTGATTACCACATTGCCGTGCTTAAGTCTCCGATACCGTTCAAGTTCGGAATCAATATCAAGGGTAAGCCCGGGCATTTCAAAATCCGTCTTGGAAGAGCCAACTTCGATGAAAACAAGATTGCTTTCAGCCATCAGCTCACAGATACCCTGCGGATGAACCTTGTCAATGAAATCCGCGAGGTGTTCCAGTTCGGTGCAAAGACCGGCAAGCGTACCAAGCTTATTCTTGAGAATCCTAAGGAATATGCTGGAGAGTTTATGGTAGCTGACACCCTTACCCATGAAGATTCAGTTATCTTCATCCAGGGTGGCGCCATAGACGGACCGGCGGTGCCTCCGTTCCCGATGGGCGACAATCCTGTCAAGGAAAAGAAACATAAAAAGAAAAGACACTGATGTTTGACGCACAGATACAGCGCTTCATGAAGCGCCACAACTATATCTCGCTTGAACCGCGCGCCGCCCTGATTGATATGGACGGCACGCTTTATGATTCCATGCCCCGCCATGCCCAGGCTTGGATGCGCATGGTAAGCGAGATAGGCATAAAAGCCACTCCGGAGGAGTTTTTCATGTATGAGGGACGCACCGGAGCTTCTACAATCAATCTGCTATTTAACCGCCAGTTCGGGCGTGACGCCACTGAGGAGGAGATAAAAGAGCTGTATCATCGTAAGACGGTATATTTCAGTGAACTTCCGGATGTGAGCCCTATGCCCGGCGCGCAGCGGCTTCTTGATTTCCTTGAAAAAGTGGGTATGAAGCGGGTGCTTGTCACCGGTTCGGGGCAGAGTACGTTGATAAACCGGCTTGATGATGATTTTCCGGGAGCTTTCGCGGAAAATATGCGCATCACGGCGCGCGATGTCCGTTTAGGCAAGCCCGCTCCTGAGCCATATTTCGCGGCAATGGACAAGGCTGGGGTGACTCCGGCGCAGAGCATAGTGATTGAGAATGCTCCGCTTGGAGTTGAAGCAGGCGATGCCGCGGGTGCGTTTACCATAGGTGTGACAACCGGTCCGGTACCAGGTGCAGCTCTTGCCGAGGCAGGAGCCGCAATCGTTTTTCAGGACATGAACACCCTCGCCGACCAGATGCCGATGCTGCTATATGCTTTAGGCACCCAGAGGCGCAATCTTAACTGACCATTAAAGTTTGAAACCGATGTTATCAGAGCAATTCCAGAAACTTATATTCACCAATTCTGTAGCGGAAGCGATTGACGGCTGGGTAGCGGAAGCGAAGCCCTCAAAACTTTTCGTTGTTGCGGACAGCAATACCGAGTCTTTGTGCCTCCCGCTTGTGGTTGAGAAAAGCAAGACGCTTGCCGGTGCGCAGGTGATAGTGGTTCCCGCGGGGGAGGAGCACAAGAACCTTGAATCGCTTGCACATATATGGAGTGAGTTATGCAACGGTGGGGCAACCCGCAGCGCGGCGGTGGTAAACCTAGGGGGCGGCGTGGTCACCGATATGGGAGGTTTTGCCGCAGCTACCTTCAAGCGTGGCATACGTTTCATCAATGTGCCTACTACTCTCCTTGCCTCTGTGGATGCTGCCGTAGGCGGCAAGACCGGAATTGACTTCAACGGTTTCAAAAATGAGATTGGAGCATTCTGCAATGCGGACGCTGTGATAATCTCCACACTGTTTTTTGACACATTGCCTCAGAGCGAGCGCCTCAGCGGTTTCGCTGAAATGATAAAGCATTCCCTGATTGCCGGGGGGGATGCATATAGCCGTCTTACCCGCGGCTGGGGCATGAAGATGGATGGTGATGAGTTCCTCGGGCTGCTTAAGGAGAGTGTCCTCGTTAAGAAAGGCGTTGTGGAGCAGGACCCGACTGAAAAAGGATTGCGTAAGGCACTAAATCTGGGGCACACCGCAGGACATGCCTTCGAGTCATGGGCTTTGGAGCAGGGCAAGCCTGTGCCTCACGGCTACGCGGTTGCATGGGGGCTTGTGGTGGATATGGTGCTTTCGCATCTGAGGCTTGGCTTCCCCTCTGATGTGCTCCGGAGCATAACTGCGTTCATTGAGGAGAATTACGGGCGGATTGCAATCGGTTGCGGCGATTATGATACACTTATAGATATCATGCGCCATGATAAGAAGAATTCCGGCGACGGCACGATAAGTTTCACTCTTTTGAAAGCTCCCGGGGAGGTGGATGTTAACTGCACCGCAACCCCTCAGGAGATTGCTGCAGCGCTTGATATATTCCGCGACCTGATGCATATCTGAGTTTAAGGCAATTTTTGTAATTTTGCCGTTGCAATGAAAAAAGTAGTCACATTTTTTGCAGCGGCAGCAGCCGCACTGTCTGTATTTGCCGGGGAGGCGGCTGATACAGCTAAAGTCAGCTATCGCCCGAATTTCCATGGCACCATAAGATCGCGCTTTGAATACGCCACTGATGGCGGGGAATACCGCTTTCAGGTGCGCAATGCCCGTTTTGCAATCAACGGCAATATCAGCCGTGAAATAAGTTATTTTGTCAATACCGACCTGTGTGACCGGGGCAAGATGAAAATACTTGATGCCTGGGCGAGAGCGGAATTTATCCCTCATCTCAGCCTTCAGGCGGGACAGTTCAGGATGCCTTTCGGCGTTGACCCTTTCCGCGCACCTCACCAGTATTATTTTGCAAACCGTTCCTTTATAGGCAAGCAGATGTGCAACTACCGTGCTGTAGGAGCGATGCTTATATATGATTTCGCCGCGCTGCCGCTCAAGCTGGAAGCGGGTGCTTTCAATCCGTATTCTATCGGTGACCATACCGGTTGGAGCAAGAAACTTGCCGGTGCGGGAAAAGCCACACTTGGTCTTGGTGAATTCAAGCTGAGCGCAGGTGCATCCACCATCCGTCCTTCAGGCATCAGGGCAAACCTTACGGGAGCCTGCATCAGCTGGAGCCATGACAGGTGGATTGTGGAGGGTGAATACATGTACAAGCATTATGCTCACGGCGCATATAAAAACGCCCACGCCTACAGCGTGTTCACCAATTATTATATGCCGGTCAATGCGGGCATATTCAACCGCTTCTCCGTGCAGGGACGCTTCGACGGAATAACCGACCACTCTAATTGTACTCCGGATGATGAGGGGGTGCTGAAAGTGACTGACCATGCCCGCAACCGCATCACGGTAGGAGCGACTCTCACTTCAATGAAGGTTAAAAGTATGTACTTTGATTTCAGGGTGGACTATGAGAAGAATTTCTACCGCCATGATTTCAAGCCTTCGCCTGAATACGGCGATAAAATCGTGGCTGAGATAGTACTACGCTTCTGATTACTCAGTTGTTGAGGAGGTAATCTGTCCACGTGTCTATGCCGGTGGACTTTGTCGCCGAGGTTTCGAAGAAAATCAAGCCGGGATTCACTTTAAGGGCGTTTGCCTTAAGGCGGTTGATGTCACAGTCAACGTATGGCAGCAAATCGATTTTGTTTATTATGCATATCTGGCTGCCGCTGAACATATAGGGGTATTTCAGCGGTTTGTCGTCCCCCTCGGTGACGCTTATCACCACAACCCTTTTCTTTTCGCCAAGATCAAACATTGCCGGGCACACAAGGTTGCCTACATTCTCTATGAACAGTATCGATCCCGGGGCAGGATTCAGGTCCTCTATCGCATGACCGACCATGTGCGCATCCAGATGGCAGCCGTTTGCGGTGTTGATTTGAATTGCGGGCACTCCCTGTGCTGTTATGCGCTGTGCGTCGTTATCAGTGTGCTGGTCCCCCTCGATTACTGCGACCGGGCGTTTCCCTGCTATCGCTTTGATTGTTGCTTCGAGCAGAGATGTTTTCCCGGAACCGGGAGATGAAACGATGTTGTATGCGGCAACCGAGCGTGCCGCCAGAAAACCCTTGTTGTATGCCGCGTGGCGGTTGTTCTCTCCGAGTATGTCCTGTTCGAGGCTTACGGTCACTTGCCCGTCGCCGTTGTCGTGGTGGTGATGATGATGGCTGTCGCCGCAGCCGCAAGTAGTGCACATAGCCTTCTATTCGGTGAATTGGTTTAATTCGGGGTCTGCGGAGGTGCCGGTCCGTTTAGGATTTGCCGGAAACCACCCTTTTTCCACACGTTTCTCCTGGTCGAAAATCTCTTTTATTGTCCAGAAGGATGAAAATGCTGTCACTCCGAGAAGCGTTGACCAAAGTACTGACTCTACAGCAACTGACATGCCGCAGCATATAATGCCGAAAACAAGGAACCACCACCAGCAGCGGGTGCCGAACCAATAATGGAACTTAATCACCACCGGATGAAACAGTCCGATGATGAGAAAAGTGCAGAGCCCGGTGAATAGCCCCAGGAAATGATATTGTGATAAAATGTCTGCCATGCTCAATGTCGGTTTTGATTTGAAATTAAAGTTACCAGCCACCGGA
>CAMWQE010000116.1 GCA_947176335.1 uncultured Porphyromonadaceae bacterium
GAGCATCTGACTACGGATCAGAAGGTTACAGGTTTGAATCCTGTAGGAGTCACAAAACAGAGACTACGTGAGTAGCCTCTGTTTTTGTTTTAACTTCCTCCGCCCCCGCCGCGCCATCCTGGACACCACACATTATTATATAATGACTGTGGACCGACCTCCCGGTCAGTCCACAATCATTTACACATAGTACTTAACGTCAGTGGATTTTATCTGAATGTCTAATTTTACGTAGTATGAAAAAGCGTTTTGTTGTTCTTGAATTGTTTTACGATACAAAGATATATTATTTTAAACATTCCTATACTTGTGTAAATCATGTTTTTAAACATACTTTCTCAGCGAGTGCCGCAAAAATTGGTTTCAAACTGAAAGTTTTTAAGCACTACAGGGCGATTTTACTTAACATTTCATATCTAAAACGCATTATCAGTTACAAATTGCAACTCTCTAATTTTTGTTAACGGTATAAATAACCGTTTTGACCACTAATTTTATACATTTTTCACCAAATATCCCTTTTTAACACTGCATTAGCTGATATTTTTAAACTTATAGCTACCTTTGTGTCCTGAATTACCTGAGTGCGCCACAAAAGGCGCCTGAAAAGATGGAGAATATCAGATTTACCAAGATGCATGGTATCGGCAATGACTACATCTATATCAACTGTATGGATGGAGAGCCGGACCTCCTCCCCCAATTATCGGTGATTCTGAGCGACCGCCACAAAGGTATAGGCGGTGACGGCATAATACTTATATGCCCCTCGGAGATAGCCGATTTCAAGATGAGAATTTTCAATGCTGACGGCTCGGAGGCAAAAATGTGCGGCAACGGCAGCCGGTGTGTAGGCAAATATGTGTTTGACAAAGGGCTTACCGATAAAAAGGTCGTCACCCTCGAAACCCTTGCCGGAATAAAAATACTGGATTTGCACACAGACACCGAAACAGGAGAAGTGGACACTGTGACCGTTGACATGGGAGTGCCGTCACTTGTGCCGCAGGAAATCCCCGTGATTGCCGAAGGAGCGGACTTCATAGAATCGCCGGTTGAAACCTCTAAAGGCACCGTTTACCTCACCGCTGTGTCTATGGGCAATCCCCACGGGGTGATTTTCACTGACGACCTCTCTACGGCAAACGTGCATTCCCTCGGAGCAGAACTGGAAAAACATCCCCTTTTCCCGGACAGGGCAAACATAGAGTTTGCACGCATTGAAGCTCCGGACTGCATAAGGATGCGGGTGTGGGAGCGGGGCAGCGGTGAAACCATGGCGTGCGGCACCGGAGCTTGCGCCACAGCAGTTGCCGCTGCGCTCACCGGACGCACCGGGCGAAGAGTCAAGGTGAAACTCAACGGGGGTGACCTCGACATAGAATGGAACGAAAACGGACACGTTTACATGACAGGAGGTGCCACTACGGTTTTTGAAGGCACCGTTTCAATAAATTTACACTAATGCTTAAAGTCAACGACAATTTCACGAAGCTGCCCTCAAGCTACCTTTTCTCGGAAATAGCAAGGAGAGTGGACGCTTTCGCCGCATCACATAGCGGAGAAAAAATCATAAGGATGGGTATAGGCGATGTTACCCGCCCTATATGTCCGGCTGCAATCGAAGGCATGGAGAGAGCGGTGCGCGATGAAGCCGATGCTTCAACTTTCAGGGGGTATGGTCCTGAACAGGGGCATCTGTTCCTCCGTGAAAAAATAACGGAGTATGATTACGCATCGCGCGGCATCGACATAAAGACCGATGAAATATTTGTGAGCGACGGTGCGAAAAGCGACACCGGAAATATCGGCGACATTATCTCTACCGCTTGCAAGGTAGCGGTGACCGACCCGGTTTATCCTGTGTATATCGACACAAATGTGATGAGCGGGCGCGGAGGCGACTTTAATCCGCAGACAGGCAAATGGAGCCGAATCGAGTACCTGAGCTGCAATGCGGCTAACTCTTTTGTTCCCGCATTGCCTACCGGACACCCGGATATCATTTACCTCTGCTACCCCAACAATCCCACAGGCACCACCCTCACCCGCGCACAGCTCAAAGAGTGGGTGGATTACGCCCGCGCAAACGGTGCCGTGATTCTTTTTGATTCAGCATACGAGGCATATATCACCGAAGATGATGTGCCGCACTCGATCTATGAAATCGAAGGAGCCAAGGAGGTTGCTATAGAATTCCGCAGCTTCTCAAAGACAGCGGGTTTCACCGGAGTGAGATGTGGCTACACAGTTGTGCCTCATGCGCTGAAAGGTATTGATTCCACCGGCAAGACCGTAGAGGTCAATTCGCTTTGGAACCGCCGACAGACAACCAAGTTCAATGGCGCGAGCTATATTTCGCAACGCGCTGCCGAAGCATTGTACACCGCCGATGGGCAGCGGCAGGTCAAGGAAACAATCGGCTATTACATGGAGAATGCCAGAATGCTCCGTGAAGGTCTTGCCCAGGCAGGCATCGATTGCCGTGGAGGAGTGAATGCTCCTTATATCTGGCTGAAAACTCCCGGCGGGCTAACGTCATGGGAATTTTTTGACCTGATGCTTAACAAATGCCACCTTGTTGGCACACCCGGAGTAGGATTCGGACCGAGCGGTGAAGGCTATTTCCGCCTGACCGCTTTCTCCTCGCATGAAGCTACACGCGAAGCGGTGGAGCGCATGCAGAGGCTTGCCACATTATAATATTATAGAGAAAACTACAATTTGAAATCTCAACGTGATGATTAACCGAAACCATTAGAGAGATCGAAAATTTCAACAAACATCAAATTACCAAAACATTAATCGCTAACGCTTATGTCGCAACTGAGATTTAAAGTGGTTGACGAAGCCTTCAACCGCAAGGCTGATCCGGTAGAGATACCAAAGGAGAGGCCGGAAAAGTATTATGGGAAATATGTGTTCAACCGTCAGAAGATGTTTGAATACCTCCCGGCAAAAACCTACGAGGCGCTGTGCAACGCCATTGACAACAAGGAGCCGCTACCCAGGGAGGTTGCGGACAGTGTTGCCGAAGGCATGAAAAAATGGGCTATCGACAACGGCGCCCGCCACTACACTCACTGGTTCCAGCCACTGACAGAGACTACAGCCGAAAAGCATGACGCATTCATTGACCATGACGGCAAAGGAGGAGTTGTGGAAAACTTCACCGGAAAGCTGCTCGTGCAGCAGGAACCTGATGCATCCAGCTTCCCCAACGGAGGAATCAGAAACACCTTCGAGGCACGCGGCTACAGCGCATGGGATATCTCTTCGCCCGCTTTCATTCTCGGCAATACCCTTTGTATCCCCACAATCTTCATTTCATATACAGGCGAGTCGCTTGACTACAAGACTCCCCTGCTCCGCGCCCTGAACAGCGTTGACCGCGCGGCAACAGCGGTTGCGCGCCTCTTTGACCCGGATGTCAAGCACGTCAAGGCATATCTCGGATGGGAACAGGAATACTTCCTTGTTGACGAGGCGCTTTTCTCGGCTCGTCCTGACCTCATGCTTACCGGACGCACCCTCATGGGACACGAGTCGGCAAAGAACCAGCAGCTTGAAGACCATTACTTCGGCTCGATACCTTCACGCGTAGAGGCATTTATGCTTGATCTTGAAATCGAGTGCCACAAGCTCGGCATTCCGGCAAAGACACGCCACAATGAGGTGGCGCCGAACCAGTTCGAGCTCGCCCCGATATTTGAAGAATGCAATCTTGCAAACGACCACAACCAGCTCCTGATGTCGGTTATGGCGGAAGTGGCACGCCGCCACCACTTCCGCGTGCTGCTACACGAAAAACCGTTTGCCGGAATCAACGGCTCGGGAAAGCACAACAACTGGAGCCTCGGCACCGACACCGGCACACTCCTCTTCTCTCCAGGCAAGAGCCGTAAGGATAACCTGCGGTTCCTCACCTTCGTTGTCAACGTAATGGCGGCAGTGCACCGCCACAATGCGCTGCTCAAGGCATCTATTATGTCGGCGACAAATGCCCACCGCCTCGGCGCCAACGAGGCACCACCTGCAATCATATCCATATTCACCGGCTCACAACTCGCTCAGGTGCTGGACACTGTGGAGCGTTCCACCAATGCTGAACTCGCCGACCTTGACAACCGCGAAGGGCTCAACTTAAATGTATCCCAGATTCCGGAAATCACCCTTGACACCACCGACCGCAACCGCACGTCGCCATTTGCCTTTACAGGCAACCGTTTCGAGTTCCGTGCTGTCGGCTCGTCCGCAAACTGCGGCGCCGCAATGATTGCGCTTAACGCAGCCGTAGCCGAACAGCTCATTGACTTCAAAAACAAAATAGATGCGCGCCTCGCCGCCGGCGAGCAGCTCAACAGCGCCCTCATCGAGGAGCTGCGCATCCTCATCAAGCAGAGCAAGTCAATCCACTTCGACGGCAACGGCTATTCGGAGGAATGGAAGGAGGAAGCAGCGAAGAGAGGTCTTGACTGCGAAACAAGCGTACCCTTGATTTTTGACGCATACCAGCGCAAATCATCCATAGATATGTTCCGCACCACCGGGGTATTCTCCGAAATTGAACTCGGCGCGCGAAATGAAGTGAAATGGGAAATGTACACCAAGAAGGTGCAGATTGAAGCGCGTGTGCTCGGCGACCTCGCTATCAACCATGTAATCCCTGTAGCAACACGTTACCAGTCAATCCTTTTGGATAATATATGCAAAATCAAGGAGATATTTGATGCCGACAAAGCCAAGAGTCTCGCTGCGGCAGACATTGCTACTGTAGAGAAACTCGCTGACCACATGAAGGTCATCAAAAACGAGGTTGCTGCGATGGTTGACGCACGCAGAGTGGCAAACCGCCTTGACACTGAGCGCGAAAAAGCTATAGCTTACCACGACAATGTTGTTCCCCACATGGAGATAATCCGCTACCATATTGACAAACTCGAACTTATGGTAGACAATGAAATGTGGCCGCTCCCTAAATACCGCGAGCTGCTTTTCATCCGGTAAAAAAATATCACGACATATTATAATTCGCTCCGCTGCCTTCGGGTTTCGGAGCGTTTTATGTTAAATAAAGCAAAAAAACATAATTGATGTAACACCTGAGTACTAAAAGCCCTCTTTATGGTATATTCGCATCCAATTATCAACCGATTCACTTATGAAACTGAAATTCATAACTCCGTTGCTTGCTGGAATTACCATTACCGCTTGCAATTCCTCATCGCACACCGATGACAAACAAAACATTATAAATGTTGCCGACGCTATAGAAAATCCATCTCCCGTCACCACCTCTAAACTTGGCAGCACCATAAAATATGTGCCGCTTGAAACATCTGACACATGCCTGATTGCAGGAGGCACGATAATGTCCGCCACCCCTGACAAAATCATAGTATCTAATTTCGGCTCCGAGCCGGCAATACTTGTGTTTGACCTTCACACCGGCAAATTCCTTAACCGCGTAGGGCAACATGGCAACGGACCGGAGGACTTCAATAATCCTTACCATGTTGCTGATGCCGAGGGAAACCGCATATATGTCAGAAGTCCAAATGGCAAAGGAATGCTTGCTTACACCACTGAGGGAGAATACACAGGGAAAATACTGCCGGAACTTAATGTATGGGATTACGGCTATATAACTTTTTCCGATTCGGTGGTGACTATTGCCACTCACCCCAAAGAGAACGGCAATCGTGCCGGCGGAATCATGCACTATACCCTTTCAGGCGAGAGGATTGACTCCATGGGTATTTTCAACGGGCAAAAATACAAGCAACCGTTTCCTACCGGTTTTACCGGCTACACGGACTACAAACGTTTTCCCGGTCTGCTCGGCTACCAGGACCAAACCCTTGTTCAGGTAACAAACCAGGATAAGACATACATCTGTCCCAGTATCCGGCAATATAATGTCAATGGAGAGACACATATTAAAGAGGTGCTGTGCGATACCGTTTATCGTCTTACTTCACAAGGAGCGGAGCCGGTGCTCATATTCGACATGGGTGCCAACTCATTTCCTGTTGAGGACATGAACGCCCGTCCGATCGGTTCCTCGACATTGTTGGTCACAGATATGCTTGAAACAAAAGACCAAGTGATATTCGGGCTCAGCCGCGGCTGGCCTATCAATGAGGACCACAGCGAATTTATCGGACTCTATGACCGCGCCACAGGCAAAACCATAATATCACCTGCAAGTGAAGGCATAGCCGACGATTTAAGTGGCTTCATGCCATTTCGCCCATCCATGACCAATAGCCGCGGAGACCTTATCGGCGTACTCACCCCTGAAGAGATTGAAACTTGGTTTGAGGAACACCCGGACACTCCTCGTCCCGAATGGCTTGACAATATAAAGATTGATGACAATCCTGTATTAGTCATCATCACCAAATAACCGGAATCACCTATTTATGCCAACACCGTGACGATAATTTGATTGTGCATTTGCGTTCAGATTAAACATATACCCTCACTACTGTCCACTAAAAATGGACGTGGTTAAAAATTAAATAAATTTGGTTCA
>CAMWQE010000117.1 GCA_947176335.1 uncultured Porphyromonadaceae bacterium
TCGGATTCTCAAAGCTTCCCCGAAGAGTTTATAACAGAGAGCCGGAAAATGGCTCAGGGAGCAACCGGAATAAGCTGGCGGTTGCTCCCTGAGTTGGATATATTACCGTTAATTACTTCTTTTCAAAGCGGTTGGTCTGTTCTTCTATTAATGCAGCATCATTAAAATAATCTATTTTCATTGCCTGACGCACTTCCGCAAGTGTTTTTGCCGCAACTTGGCGGGCTTCTTCCGAACCTCTTTTCAAGATTTCGTAGACTTCCGGAATATTATTCTCATAATGTGCCCTGCGTTCACGGATAGGCACAAGTTCCTCCTCAAGTACATTGATAAGGATTTTCTTTACAGTGCCGTCACCTACGCCACCCTTCACATATCGGTCTTTCAAATCCTGCAAGGATGCGAAATCAGGATTGAAGCGATTTATTTGCTCATCGGTAGCGAAAGCATCAAGGTAGATAAACGGACAGTTGCCTTCAAGATGTCCCGGATCATTGATATTGAGGTGAAGAGGGTCGGTGTACATGCTCTTCACTTTCTTCGCAACCTCTTTGGGAGTATCACTGAGATATATGCAGTTACCGAGCGATTTGCTCATCTTCGCCTTTCCGTCCGTGCCCGGCAGGCGCATGCACGCTGCATTGGTTGGAAGCACAATCTCCGGCTCAACGAGGGTGGGACCATATATATTGTTGAATCGCTGCACTATTTCACGGGTCAACTCAATCATAGGTGCCTGATCCTCACCCACAGGCACTGTGGTTGCCTTGAAAGCGGTGATGTCAGATGCCTGGCTCACTGGGTAGCAGAAGAAGCCGAGAGGAATTGACTGTTCAAAATTCCTCATCTTAATCTCTGTCTTTACTGTGGGGTTGCGCTGGACTCTTGCCACAGAAACAAGATTCATATAATAGGTGGTGAGTTCACAAAGTTCCGGCACCTGACTCTGGATAAAGATTGTGATCTTGGACGGGTCAAGACCCACAGACAGATAGTCAAGTGCAACCTCAACGATATTCTGGCGCACCTTTTCAGGGTTGTCAGCGTTGTCGGTAAGTGCTTGCGCATCAGCAATCATAACAAAAATTTTGTCGAATTCCCCTGAGTTTTGCAGTTCAACCCTGCGTTTCAGTGAACCGACATAATGCCCGAGGTGGAGTTTGCCAGTCGGGCGGTCTCCGGTAAGTATGATTTTTTCCATAAGATAAGTATTCTTTTACACAGGAATCTTTGTTTGATGATTCCGGAGTGCAAAAATAATAAATATTGTCTGTATCTCCTCAATAATCACTCTTACATTGAGTTTGGCAATTCACAGCTGCATAAAAACAGCACCACAAAAGTCCGGTATCAGGCTTTTGTGGTGCTGTTTTATAGATTTTGGTTCTTACTTCTTGTTTTTGGGTTTCATGTCAAACCGGTATGACATTGACAGCATTATGTAGCGTGGAAGTGTATTACGCCATGTTTCTGTCCGTCCGGTCATGGTGACGGTTGATGATATGCTCTTTACAGAGTTCAATATATCATAAGCGGTGAGTTTGAAGGCAATTTGCCCTTTCATTATGCTCTTAGACACTGTGGCGTTCCATAGCCATTCGTTGTCGTTCATTGCCGAGTCGGCGAATCCGTGACGGAAAGTAGTGTTCAGCGAAGTATTTGCCTCGAAATTGTGAGGCAGCCGAAGATTTCCCGTAATACCTACGCCAAAATTCCATGGATTAAGGTTGTTGAAACCCTCAAGATGTGAACGGACTCCGTTCCATCCCTGGGAATAGACCAATCCGATGGTGCTTCCCTGCTTGAACCTGTATGTGAGGCGTAGCCTTCCGGACAGATGTTTGTTGAATACCGTATTTTTCATAGGTTCAGCCATAACAGAGGCGTAACTTATTATTTTGTGGTATTCGCCATACAACATTCCGTACAATTCGAGCTGCTGCCGCTTGCCTGTCTGAATAACATACTGCATATATGAATCAATATGCCAGTTGCCGTTCACATTCTCCGGTTTGCTGACTGTGACTCCGGTTGCAGGATCAAAGGTTCGAGCCATGGCAACGGTATTCGCATCTATATATAGGTGTGCGTCCCAATAGAATGATGCTCTGTGCACGGCGCGGCTGAAACGTCGGAACATTCCGGTGAACTTATAGTTTGTGGCGTTTTTAAGCCCGTCCGGATTACCGCACACAATATTGAACGGGTCGGAATTGTCCACGGTGTTCAGCAGATAAATCAGGCTCGGAGTGGAGATGCTGTAATTTGCAGAAAGGCTGGCATTGAGATAGCGCACCTTGTTTGATGAGGAGAATGAAATCTGCATATTCGGATTGACCCGGTTTGTATTGCGCTTCACCATCTCATCCATGATTGTGGGCTTGACATAATGCAGCTCCTCATTATAATGTCCTCCGCTGACTCCCAGATTTATAAACCATGTCGGATTCAATGTTGAATCGCCCGGAGCAAGCGGCTGGCGCATAAAGTAAGCATACACACTTGTTCCCAGAGTTCTGGTAGTCGGAGTGGAATATCGTGTATTCTCCAGGTCGCGGCGGGCATCTTCCGGTTCATAGAGACCGGGTAAACGATCCATATTTTCTACCTTGTCCGCGATAAAGTAGTCTATGTCATTACGGTTATTGGTATAGGAATAACTGGCATTGACACTTAAATTTATCTGGTTTGACACATTATCGTTCATGAAATTCTTATTGTAGGTATATGTAAGACCTGAATTCATGCTTTTGCGCCTTGTGGATGAGGGTTGATAGCGGTCAGACACCTGTGGCACGGCATTCTGGTCGCCAAGTGGTCCGATTGTCTGCTTGTACAGGGTCCGGTCCTTCATAGGTGAATCATAATAATTTCCGTATGCATACAGGCTGAAATAGCCTCGCCATTTCTTAGGACGGAGCTGCACACTTGTGCTGAGATTCATGTCTATCCATGTGTCATGCTGGGCGCGGAGCGAGTGGAGCGCGGTGAGCATGTCCTTGTTGAACGGGCTATCGAAGCTCCGTGAGAATAGTTGCTCAATAGCTTCTCCCATATACTTTTCCTCGGGATTGGTAGTGAAATTTGCCGAGCGGTCATTGTACCCGCGGTTGCGAACGAGCCAATCTACATTCGGGGAAACATATACGTTGACATGGTCACCCATATATGTGAAAGAATGGTTGGTCATAAGGTGGTTTTTCTTCTCGTTGCGCAGGTTTATGGCACGGCGGTATATGTCTCCGGTAGAATAGTACTCTGTGGTGCTTACTATCTTTTCGGAATTTACATCCTCATGCGAGAGGGTGACATTACCACGTGCACGGATGCGCTTGGAGTTGTCGTAATTGTAGTCCAGTCCGCCCATCTTTATATTGAGCAAGCCGTCCTCTTTCCAGCCGTTGCCCCACTCTCCGGCAGCGGAAGCCTTGTCGGTATCACCCACATTGTTGGCGTTAATGAATGCTCCCAGGCGGAATTTGTCAGTGTAACCGAGCCCGAATCCTCGCCCGCGGTAACGGTCCGATGTGCCTATGCCTGCTTCCGCATTAGCCATCCACCCGGTATTGTACTCCTTTTTCAGGTTAACGTCCATCACCAGGTTCTGGTCATCCTCGCGGACATCTATTTTTGCATTTGAGCCTGTGATATTGGCATCATCGGCGCTCTTGTCATAGACCTGCACATTTTTCACTGTGTATGCGGGCAAGTTCTGTAAAGCCACTTTCGGATCCCCTTTGAAAAAGTCCTTGCCGTTGATAAGCAATTCATTGATTTTTCGCCCGTTCACGGTGATTACTCCGTCGCTGTCGATTGTCGCTCCGGGAAGCTGCCGCACGAGCGCATCAAGCATCGAGCCCTCGTTGAGCTGGAATGCACCAGCGTCATACTCGATGGTATCACCTTTCATTACCATTTTCAGGCGGGTGCCTGTGACCGTGACTTCATCAAGCTCCTTGTAGCGCTCTTTTTGCATCACAAGGCCGCCAATGTATTTCACCTCCTCGCTCATGTTCGCTATTTTGAAGTTCTTTACCAACGGTTCGTAGCCTTCCTTCTCAAGCATCAGCACATAATTTCCCAGTCCGGCTTGCACCATCACCCTGAGCTCTCCGTTAAGTACAAGATTATTCTTTGCGTCTCCACCGAGTATCTTATAATTCACTTTGGCGGTATCCCCATCTCTGCTTAGGCTAACCTCCACACTGTCAACAGCATTATATTCCTTGTCGTAAATGTAGCCACGGATTAGAAAGCGGGACAGGTCCTTAGCCATGATATTTGCTGACACACATGCTGCTAACAATGCCATGCAAATTATGATGAATCGTCTCATAGAGGTGATAAATGATTGTTATGTGATAATGGTTGGTTTTTAAATTGATAGCGGTAATTGCATCGCTTCAGGCACGTTTCCGGTGGGTTGAGAGCAAACCGACAATATCAATGTGCGAAGATACATATTTTTCTTAAAATAATCTCCGAAATCGAGATTATCATAAAAAAATACCCGGTTTATGGAATGAAAACCGGGTATGATAGATGATATTGCCTACATAAGTTACAGCCACTCATCTTTTAATAGAAAATTGAATAGTCCGGTAAAGTATATTCCGTTATCATCTGTATATGGCATTATTTCATCCCCGACAACGACAATCTTCTTAAATGAGTCCGCGACTTTCAACAGCGATGCTAATTCCTGCTCTCGCTTTTCTTCCGTAGGAATAGATAGATATCTTTTTTTACATATATGTTGTGGGTCATATCTTATTCCGAATTTACTGCAAATTTGCACTGTTTTGGGAATGCGTGCAAATTTAAAAGCTAAAAGTCTTATATACTTCTCTCTTTTAGATAGACTTTATACTTGTTAGTTGTGTGTCAATTGTTTTAAAATCAACAGTTTATAGTATAGGCGGTATTTAGATACTCCAATAGCCAATGTTATTCGGCATTAAAATATGTAACAAGAGAAATTGTCGGGGTAATATGAAGGATAATCAAATAAGTATAGCTATCAATAAGAGCACCACACCGGTAATCATTATTAGCCAGCAGTAGCCCCTATGCAATTGCATGGTTTTTCTCTTTTGCGGAAATTTTTCTAATTCATCTTTTGCCGCAAATCTTTTAGCTGCCTGCCATGCAAGCATCAACCATGCAAGAACTATTAAGGCAATGCCTGCCCACATTAATATGTTTGTCATAATCACTGTCTTCTCAGATATAATGTATTTTGAGAAACAAGTTATACTTATCAGCTAGCTAAATAATTATTTAATAAAAAACGAGCTTGCATGCTAATTTATATTATATTAGGTGTCTTCCTATATATAGAAGGAATTATTCCAGCGCTTTCTTCATCGCTTCGGGAGTGATTACACCCTGGAGCACGGTAGTGTTGTCAAATACCATGTAAGGGATAAGGTCAAAATCCTTGCGCTGATCTACTTCCTGCTCCTCAGCTTTCACCTGATCGCCATATTTCCCACTCTCAAGCACGGCACTGACGGCATTTTTATCCAACCCGCATTTTTCTGCAATAGACAAGAGGACGCTATGGTCCGATAGTCTGAGATTCTCTATGAAATTTGCGTGGAAAAGAGCGAAATTAAGTTTGGTATATACTTCCTGTGATACTGTTGCCTGTGCGTATTCCATTAATCTGTGGGCATCAAAAGTGCTGCACACCTGCGTAGTTGCAAGCTTGTAGTCAAGTCCGACGCGTGCAGCCATTTGGGTAATCTTCTCCATCAGATGTTCGGTTTGCTCCTGCGTGTATTTATGTCCATCCATAAAATGCTGTGTCATAGTCTCTGTCGGGATTGCAGGTGCATTCGGGTCAAGTTGGTATGACAGGAATTGAATCTTTACTTTATCTGTGAGACCCTCTTCCTTTATTATCTCCATTAGCTGCGTTTCTCCCATATAGGAGTAAGGGCACGCATAGTCAGCCCATATTTTTATGTCCATAATCTTTATAGATAATCTGTTTCTGCTTTATTCTCATAACAAAAAGCTCCCCCTCCCGGTTTTTCAGTATGCGGCACAGGGACACGATTGTGGAGTATCTTACCGACAGTCCCGATGTCTGGAACGCGGCCCACATCCTGACGGTGTTTGCATGTCCATTCCTTGGCAACCGACAGTTCGACAAAGGCAGCAAGGAGTTGGATCGCCTTACCTCCAATTTCCCTTCTGTCCTGGAGGAAGTGAACCGGACGCAGAGCCGAGTGTCTAGGCGATAATGGATTTAATTTCAGAGAAATATGCTGTATATTTGCATATAATTGAGATTGTCGTATCAGCTTTAAAAGAAAATTTTTTGAGTTGAGTGTAACTTTTCGGATTGATTTTGCACCTAACGTTACAAAAATTTTAAGAAAATGGAAAGTCCGCCAAAAACAAGCAGGGAATTTGCCTCTTTTATCAAAGAGCATTCCCGTATTATCAACAAGGTCTGTTGGGCATACGCTACCCCAAAAGTTC
>CAMWQE010000118.1 GCA_947176335.1 uncultured Porphyromonadaceae bacterium
ATCCTAACGCGCTTTCAGAAAACGGCACTGTTGCCCTGACAGGAGTTTTCCCTTCGAATGACGGCAAATACACTGCATATACCGTGTCCCGCAACGGTTCGGACTGGACGGAAATTTATGTAATGGATACCAAGACCAAAGAACTTCTTCCGGACCATATCGAGTGGGCAAAGTTCACCGGTGCAGAGTGGGCAGGCGACGGTTTCTATTATAGCGCATATCCTCGTCCTGAAGCCGGCAAGGAATTCAGCAGTGCAAACGAGAATCATCAGATTTATTACCATAAATTGGGTACTCCCCAGAGCGAGGACAAGATTGCGTTTGAAGACAAAGCCCATCCGCTGCATTTCCACACCGCATATGTGCCTGAAAGCGAGGATTACCTCTTTGTAATAGGTGGAGGCGAAGGTGTAGGCTCGTCCCTTATGGTCAAGAGCCTTAAGGACGGTTCTGACTGGAAAATCATTGAGCCGAGCCAGGACTATGACATCCAGATTGCAGATGTTGTGGACGGAACGGTTTACTTTACCACTAATATCGATGCTCCGAAAGGCAAGCTGATGAGTGCTTCTTTAAGCAATCCTGTGCGCGCCGCATGGAAAGAGGTTATCGGCGAAAGTGACGGAGTGCTGAAAGACATGCAGTTTGCCGGCGATAAAATGCTTGTTACATACGAGAAGGATGCTTCCGACCATGTTTATATTTACGACCGTTCCGGCAAAAAACTCGGTGAAATAGCATTGCCGACATACGGTAGCGTGGCATTGTCGTCATCCAAGAAAAATGATGAGGTTTATTACTCATTCTCATCTTTCACATATCCTGCTGCCGTGTATGCTTACGACATGAAGAGTGGTGGATCTACACTTGTAAAAGAGCCGAGCGTAAGCGGATTGAATATGGAGGATTATGTGACCGAACAGGTTTTCTATCCAAGTGCTGACGGCACAAAAGTGCCGATGTTCATCACCTACAAGAAGGGACTTGAGCGGGATGGAAAGAATCCTGTTTACCTTTATGGTTACGGTGGTTTCAATATCTCACTGACTCCGGGTTTCTCGCCGAACAGGATGCTTTGGCTTGAGAACGGCGGCATTTATGCCCAGGCAAACCTTCGCGGTGGTTCTGAGTATGGCGAGGAGTGGCACACCGCCGGAACAAAGATGAATAAGCTGAATGTTTTTAATGACTTCATCGCAGCTGCGGAATATCTTGTTAAAGAAAACTGGACCAATCCCGAACTTATTACAATTGAAGGAGGAAGCAATGGCGGACTGCTTGTTGGTGCAACCGTTAATCTGCGTCCTGACTTGTTCAGGGTTGCTATTCCGCGTGTAGGCGTGATGGACATGATGCGCTATCACCTGTTTACTATCGGTTGGAACTGGGCGAGCGATTACGGTACAAGCGCCGATTCAAAAGAGATGGCGGAATACCTTCTCGGATATTCTCCAATCCACAACATTAAAAATGACGGTACACCTTATCCCGCAATCCTTGTCACAACGGCAGACCATGATGACCGTGTGGTGCCCGCCCATTCATTTAAATATGCTGCTACTCTCCAGGCAGCTGACACCGGCGATGCTCCCAAGCTAATCCGCATCGATTCAAATGCAGGGCATGGCGCAGGCAAACCCCTTGCAAAGGTTGTGGATGAGTACACCGACATTTATTCTTTCATTTATCAGAATCTCGGAATTGATCCTACTGAAAACAAATAAACTGATTGCGGCAATTATTCTGTTGCTCGGGTGCGCGTCCTGCTTCACCGGCGTGGAGAGCACTCCCAAAATAAGTGCGGAAATCGTAGAGAAAACATTACCCGGAAATATTGCCGAGCAGAAATACCTCAGTGATATTTCCGGGGATTCTCCTGCAGCATGGAGACCTGGAAAAAGTTTCTATGTCACAGACCCGAGGATAAGCATAATCTTTAATCCGGGTGCACCGGAGCTTTCTGCCGGTGACATTATCAGTTTCACCGGAATGAGGGAAGGGGTATCACTCACCGGAGAACCGATGGTGGAGCTGACTTTTGCAGACAGTAACTCTAAGACAATGGGCTATCGCGTGGATGCATCCGAGAGCTCATTAAAGGCGAAAGACAGTTTTGAAGTGCCATTTACAGTAGAGGTGAGTGTAGTCGACTCGGTGAAGGCAAGAATGGCGGAAAAGACTTTTTACATCCTCACTCCGGTGTGGTATGACCTTAATGAGCAGTCTTTCACCGGGAGGAAATATGTGCCGGTGAAAATACTTGATGTACTCCCCGGCAATTCAGTTTACCCGATAAAGCTGATTGTATCCGACGAACATGGCGACTCCTTCGTGATGTTTATGTCGGTAGGGCAGAACCTTAAGGCTCCGAGAGGATTCCATAAGCTTTTTTCACTCACCAACCCGCGTCAGAAGTATCCGCTAATCCGTGATGAAGTGTGGCAGAATATCATAAACAACAGGATAGCTATAGATATGACGCTTGATGAATGCCGACTTGCACTTGGCTCTCCGGCAAAGGTGATTCGGCGTGCTGACCAAAGCACTCTTTATGAGGTGTGGACGTATGAAAACGGCATATACCTGCTGTTTCGTGACGGCATTCTGAGCGAGTATCGCCGCTGAGCGTAGCCAATACCGGTGAACATAAGATGATGTAGGCTGTTTTATTTCTGTAAAACAACTAAAGCATCATAATATGACAAAAGTAACTTATTTGGACCACAGTGGGTTTGCAGTTCAGATTCCCGGCGCAGTCCTGGTATTCGATTACTACCGTGACCCTTCCCATGCTCTCCATAAAATCCTTGAGAATAATCCTGATATTCCGGTAATATTCTTCGTAAGCCACCAGCATAAGGATCATTTCAATACCGGTATTTATGAAATTGCACAGAATCACCGCAGGGTGTATGTGATGTCGAATGACGTGCCGGCACAAAACATACCTTCAACACTTGAAGTCGCGGGCATGAGCGCCGGTGACCGCATAGAGGGGCTTCCCGGTGGAGTGAATGTAGCCGCATATCCATCCACAGACGAAGGCGTCAGCTTTATGGTTGAAACTTCAGGAGGCAAGAAGATATTCCATGCAGGTGATTTGAACCTGTGGCATTGGAAAGATGAATCTGATGCAAAAGAGGTGAAAAAATCGGAAGAAGCATTTGCCAAAGCGCTTCACCGCATCGCGTCTGAAAATCCGAGCGTTGACATTGCGATGTTTCCAGTAGACCCTCGTATTGGCACAGATTTCGGTGAAGGGGCAAAGGAATTCCTGACAGCGATAAAAGTGGCGAACTTTTTCCCGATGCATTTCTGGGGGAGGAAAGATGAAGTCGCAACATTTCTCAGCACGATTCCCGAAGATCGCTCCGATGTGCATTTCATCTACACTCCCGGAGCAACCGTAGAAATCAAATAAGATACATGTGAGACGAATAAAAATAAGCTGTGCCAACCGACGCAGCTTATTTTTTATTCTTATTTTTCGCGCATCATGCGCACGGCACTCAGCAACCCGTAATTGACAGCGCGGTCAACAACACGTTTGCGGTTTCCCGGAAAGTGCATTGTTACCGCTTCTGTCTTGCCTTTGCAGGAGACCGCGATGCAGACTGTACCGACTGGCTTCTCCGGAGTTCCACCGCCAGGACCTGCAATGCCGCTGGTGGAGATTCCAAGAGTTGCTCCTGTGGCGGCACATACGCCCTCTGCCATCTGCGCAGCAACTTCTTCGCTTACAGCTCCTTTAGCGGCAAGCGTTTCCGCGCTTACGCCTAATAGTTTCATTTTTACATCATTGCTGTATGCCACAACTCCACCAACCATGCACCGGGAGCTGCCCGGAACCGCTGTTATTGCTCCCGCAATATTTCCACCGGTGCAGCTTTCAGCAGTAGCAATAGTAACATCGCGTGCCATTGCCTCAGCAAGCAACAGCTCTGCCGGTGTTATGTCACTTTCGGCAACTATATATTCACCTATGATATTTTTCATTGCTGCGCATGCTTCATCGGCGGCAGCTTCTATGGAGGCACGCTCTGTGATGTCGCCTTTGGCATCAAGGCGCAGCCTGATATATCCGGCGTTAGGCAAGTAGGCGAGATGCATGTTTTCGGGCAAATTTTCCTCCCAGGCGGCAAGTAGTCCGGCAAGTGCGCTCTCGCTTATGCCGGTAGTGATGAAAGTGCGGTGAGAGATCACGCTGCGCGACGGAAACCGCTTCATCAACCGTGGAAAAACTTCGCTTTCAAACATTCCGGTTGTTTCAAAAGGCACTCCGGGCATTGCAACAAGCACCCCTCTGTTATTCTCGAACCACATCAGGGGAGCTGTGCCGAGTCGATTCTGAATTACCTCGCAACTGGTCGGCACCATTGCCTGGGCTGCAGTGAGAGAATTCATTTCGAGTCCGCGCCGTGCCATTATTTCACGGACATTTTCAAGCACCTGTGCATCCTCGCGCAGTTCGCCACCGAAAATTTCCATCAGCACGTTTTTTGTTATGTCATCTTTTGTAGGTCCAAGTCCGCCGGTGGTAAGCACAATGTCTGCTCGACTGAAAGCCCGGTCAATAGCTCCGCGGATATCCTCCGCGCTATCGCCGCAAACTTCCACTCCCGCTACTCTCCATCCTGCCGGAGATATTATCCGCGCTATGCTTCCGCTGTTGGTGTCAGTAACCTGCCCGATAAGCAGTTCATCGCCTATTGCCACAACACATACATCCATAATCTTGCTGTTTTTAATAATTATATGCTCACGCGCGCGTAAGGCACAGCGTCATAAGCGCAGAAATCACTTTTTAGGTACTTGAAATATCCTGCAATCGCAACCATCGCCGCATTGTCGGTGGTAAATACGCGTTCAGGAATAAATGCTTTAAGTCCGCGGGACTCACAGAAATCAGCTACCGCCTTGCGCACCCCTGAATTAGCGCTTACACCCCCGCCGATTGCTACAGACTTTACCCCGGTCTGCTTTACGGCGGAGTCAAGTTTGCTGATAAGGATGTCAACAATCGTGCGTTGCAGGGAAGCAGCAAGGTCAGCCATGTTCTCGCTGACAAAATCCGGATTTTTCTTAATCTCATCGCGCAGAGTGTACAGGAATGAGGTCTTTAGTCCGCTGAAACTATAGTCAAGACCCGGGATGCGTGGTTTAGCGAATTTGAACTTCGTGCTGTCACCTTCCGCAGCCAGACGGTCGATATGCGGTCCGCCGGGATAGGGTAGTCCCATTACTTTGGCGCATTTGTCAAATGCCTCTCCCGCAGCGTCATCTATCGTTTTGCCGAGTATTTCCATCTCCTCCGCGCTCTTCACGAGTATAATCTGGCTATTTCCGCCGCTCACAAGCAGGCAAAGGAAAGGGAATTCCGGCACTTCGTCATCTTTCTCCTTGCGGATGAAATGACTGAGCACATGCCCGTGCAGATGGTTAACATCAATAATGGGGATGCGCAGCCCGAGGCTCATGCCTTTGGCGAATGATGTTCCGACGAGAAGCGAACCGAGCAATCCGGGGCCGCGGGTAAAAGCAATGGCGCTCAAATCCTGTGCGCTGATTCCTGCGCGTTTCAGTGCGGCATCGACAACAGGCACTATGTTCTGCTGGTGGGCACGGCTTGCGAGCTCAGGCACAACGCCGCCGTACTCCTCATGTATGCTCTGGCTTGCAATTACATTGCTGCGCAGTATGCCGTCAGTTATCACCGCAGCGCTCGTGTCGTCACATGAACTCTCGATGCCAAGTATATTTATTTCGCTCATAATAGTCTATATGCCTTTTGGTTTTACGGAAAGCGGCTATTGCATTTCCGCAGTGCAAAGTTACACATTTATAGCCGCAGATTGGAAAAAAAAGAGTAACTTTGCGCCCGGATTTTAAGAAGACAATATGCAGAATATTCGCAACATCGCAATCATAGCCCATGTAGACCACGGCAAAACAACTCTCGTTGACAAAATGCTGCTCGCAGGGCATCTTTTCCGCGACAACCAGACAACAGGTGAACTCATCCTTGACAATAACGATCTGGAGCGTGAACGCGGTATAACAATTCTCTCCAAGAATGTATCCATCAATTACAAAGACACCAAAATCAATATAATCGACACTCCGGGACACGCTGATTTCGGCGGCGAGGTGGAGCGAGTGCTGAACATGGCAGACGGTTGCCTGCTTCTTGTCGATGCATTCGAGGGACCGATGCCCCAGACCCGCTTCGTGCTCCAGAAGGCTATACAAATGGGATTAAAACCGGTAGTTGTCATCAACAAGGTAGACAAGCCCAACTGCCGCCCCGAGGAGGTGCAGGAAATGGTCTTTGACCTCATGTGCAACCTTGATGCTACCGAAGAGCAGCTTGATTTCCCGACAATTTATGGCTCAGCCAAGCAGGGATGGATGAGCGAGGACTGGCAGAAACCTACCGACAATATCAATGCGG
>CAMWQE010000119.1 GCA_947176335.1 uncultured Porphyromonadaceae bacterium
TAGCTATTTGAGGGAGTTTTATGGAATTATATTGTTGTAATCCCGTCCGGATCACTCAACTAAATTCCAACTCATTAAATATTAATAAGTTGGATTTTTTATTTTGCTATAATTGCCTACCTTTTGACTACTTGTAGGACTTTTGCATACTGACTGTGCCCTCCCATACATTCTTTGCAAGCCAGCGTTTTCCCTCAGCATCGTGCCCTTCCGGTATCAAAAAAGAGTGTATAACTCACAAATGTACAATTTTTTTTAATTTTGTGTTATGGACTACATAGGATTAGAAAGAATAAAGGCATTACAAGCGATAAGGGAGGAAATTTCACAACTTCAAGCTGTAGAACGCTCACTGTTGCGTCCCCTGCTGTCAAGTTATAAGGACATACCCAAAGTTCTTGAGGCATTCATGACTGTCACCGGGACGAAAAGCACCGCAGGGACATGGATGGCTGTAGAATCTCGGAAAAAATTCATCTTCATCGCTATATTCATTTTTGCTCCCGGCATGATTCTGGGTGACAATATGCCCAAGTGCCTACGGGCTGAATTGGGAAAAGCTCTTGGCATTAAAGCGGTGTCCGCTATTTCTAACAATTGGACGGATGCCCTGTTCTACTATCATCAGTATAGCGAGTTCAGGGTAGAAGTAAATAAAATCACCGGGGATATTCTGTCCTATCTGAATGTCGCATAGCCTTAATTTATGACTCTTAAGCTAATAGTCACGAAGTAAGGGAAAAGAGTCGCTTTTCTCTTATCATCAGGCTATATCTTCGTTGAAAATAACGAAGATAGTATGCCCATATTAGAATTTAGAGTTGGAGCCGACTATGATAAAGTCATAAAACTCCGTGAGGAAATTAACAAGCTTGAAGCCGAGCTAAAGAATCTTGATTTCAATGCACCAGCAACTCAAGTAAAGGAGCTTGAGCAACGACTTGCATCCGCAAGAGCTGAATTTACACAGATAACTACTGAGGCTGCAAAGGCGGGTGCTGAAATGGATTTATTCGTTAAATCTATGGCTTCAACTGGAGCAAAGATCCTTTCAACCGTAGGAATAGGAATTGGGGCTAAGGAATTTCTGGGACAAATGACAAAAGTCCGGGGGGAGTTCCAACAAATAGAAACCTCACTTGAAGTGCTTTTAGGAAATAAGGAGAAAGCAGCTGCATTGATGAATGAGGTCAAAGACTTTGCAAAGGTCTCCCCTCTTGACTTGAAATCTACAGCAGCTGCTGCACAGATGATGCTCGGTTTCAATATCGAGGCTGAGAAAGTGCCACGCTACCTGAAAGCTATTGGGGATATATCAATGGGTGATTCTCAGCGATTCAACTCCCTAACACTTGCTTTCTCACAGATGTCCGCAACGGGAAAGCTTATGGGACAGGATTTAAACCAGATGATAAATGCGGGCTTCAATCCCCTTCAAGCTATTGCAGACAAAACCGGCAAATCCATATCTTCCCTCAAAGAGGAGATGTCAAAGGGGGCTATATCGGCACAAATGGTACAAGAGGCGTTTATTTCAGCCACTGAAGCCGGAGGGAAATTCTATCAGATGTCTCAAAAAGCGTCAGAGACTATCAATGGACAGATTTCAATGTTACAGGATGCCATTGATGCCATGTTTAACGACCTTGGGGAAGCCAATGAGGGTATTATCCTCAAATCAATTCAAGGTGCAACCTCATTGATAGAAAACTATGAGATAGTCGGGAAAATCCTTTTAGGACTCATCGCTACCTATGGCACCTATAGGGTTGCAGTGTTCACTGAGATTGCTCTTACAAAATCTTTAGCGGCTGCAACAAAAGGAGATGCAGTAGCTAAAGGTCTCCAAACGGTTGCCACAAAAGCGGCAACTATGGCTCAGGCTGCTTTTAATAAAGTTGCAAATGCTAATCCTTATGTTCTGCTCGCTACTGCTGTTGTTGCAGTCGGTAGTGCATTATGGGCTTTCTCCGGAAATGCGAAAAAGGCTGCTGCATCCCAAGAAGCGCTCAATAAGGCTGCTGCTGATGCAAGTGCAGCCTTTGATTCAGAAAAAAACAATATTGACCTTTTGTTTGACCGGTTGCGTAAGGCAAAAGAAGGTACAGAGGAGTATGCTTCTACCCAGAAAATGATTATAGACCAATATGGAGAATACCTTGCAGGTCTCGTAGATGAGAGAAACCATCTCCTTGATGTTGAAGCAGCCTATAACAGGGTTACAGTAGCAGCCCGTGAATCAGCAAATGCAAGAGCTAAAGAAGCATTTCAGAAAAAAGCCGATTCCGATTATGAAGAGGTAAATGCCAAATCCACCCAGGACATAATGGGCATAATAAAACGGAATGTTAAAGGTGAAAAATTACAGCAGCACCTTATGTCCTTGGTTAACTCCGACATTACTAATGGCGGATTAAGTGAAGAGACAAAGAGCGTACTATCAAAGGCTATGGGGCTTGATAAGGACGGACTGGTAAATAAGGCACCTCTCATAAATATTGAAAGAGCTATAGATGAAAACGTCAAGGCTGCAAAAGCTCGTAATGCGGCATACGCATCTGCTAATGTCGCATTTGGGAAGAGAGATAATGATTTCAGCAAATACGGGAAGGAAGATCTTTCTAATATAAAAACAAGATTATCAAGCCGCCTTAAGGGTACAGATATAGAAGAGCCTTTCAGTCTGAAGCTCTCTGATGGCTCTAATTATATTTTTAAGGAGGCTTTCGAGGTTGAATTAGCTCTAAAAGATATTGATGAAGCCCTTGCCACAATCAAGACGAAAGAGGTTGAAGCTGAAAAAAACAATTTAGCGACTCGGAGGGAGAAAGCGAAAGAGACATGGGATAAGGCAAAAGCTGAACTTGAAAAAATAGAAAAGAATGAAGCTAATTATACCGTCCAACAGTATGAGCAAGCAAAGAAAGAAGAGCAGGAAGCCGCTAATGCGTATAAATCCCTAACCAAAGACAATAAACCAAAGTCTCCTCAGGCTAAATCCCCTTTAGATACCGATAAACTTAACCGTCAACTCCAGGACTTGGAAGCTAAGAACCAGCAGGAACAGACATCCTTGCTTGAAGATGGGAGAGAAAAACGACTTGAAATAATCGCTCAAGAATATGAGGAAAGGATTAGAGCAGCAGAGCGTCAGAAAGAAGACTGGATTAAAGCAAATAAGGACGCTAAGATGCCCGGACTGAATGCAGAAGGACTAAATCAAGAACAGGTGGAGGCATTGCAAAAGTCTAACGAACTTGCACAAAAGCAGAGAGAAAAGGCAACTTCTGAGCTCTACAAAGAGGAAGCCTCTGCAATGCGTGACTATCTGAAAGAATACGGCACATTCCAACAGCGGAAACTTGCTATTGCCGAAGAGTATGCTGAGAAGATTGAGAAAGCAACCACTGAGGGAGAAAAGTTGTCACTTACCAAAGAACGTGAGGCGGCAACACGTCAGGTTGATATGGATGCTATTAAATCAGAAATCGACTGGAGAGGGTTGTTCTCTGGTGTTGGTACTCTGGTATCAGAGCAATTACAGCCGATGCTTGACCGCCTGACTGCAATGACTAAAAGCGATGAGTTCCAAAATTATACTCTTGAAGAACAGCAACAAATCTATGATTGGATTAATGAACTGCAACAGCGTTTAGGCGTTGACCTCAAGACCGCATTTGAGAATGTAGGAGTCGCCACTGAGAAGTACAACAAGGCATTACTTGATGAAGAGGCGGCAAAAAGGAAATCCGAAGAAACTACTCGTGCCTATTATGACCTCCTATCCAAGAAAAGCAAGGATGGTAAAGTGGTTGATCCTGAAGACCCGGAAGTAAAAGCAGCATTTACAGCTATGGTGGATGCCTCAAATGCGCTTAAACAATCCACAAACAATGCCGCGACCGCGCTTGATGAGGTGCAAACGGCAGCACAGGATGCGAGTGTTAGCATGGGCAACCTTGTAGAGGGGCTTAATAGTCTTAGTAGTGGAAATGTCAGGGATGCAATGAAAGGCATCGGGCAAATCATGTCTGCATTTAATACAGACAAGGGGTACAACCTTAATGACAAGATTGCAAAATGGGCTTCTAAGTTGTTTCCTGAAAACGACAAAGAGAATCAAGGAATTATTAAAAAAGGACTGGCAAGTGTCGGCACTGCATTAGGCGGACCGATAGGAGGGGAACTCGTTGGTATGGCATTCGACTTGCTTGACATTTTTCAGGACGGCATAGAGAATCTGTTCTCATCCCTTATAGATACTGTCCTCGGTTCTGTAAATGGTTTGCTGAATACTTTCCTTAGCCTTGATGTCCCTATTGCTTTAGGGGAATCACTTATGAACGGAATGAAGGACATCGCCAATACCCTTACATTCGGCGGCTTCTCCTCATGGTTCGGTAGCCGTGAGAGTGACAAGCATTATGAGCGTGACATGGAGAGGCTTACCGCCTCCAATGAACGCCTTGAATCCGCGCTGAATCGGCTGAATGACACAATGGAGAAAACCTCCCTTGCAAATGCCGGAGATGTCTACGACCGTCAGAAAGACTATATAAGTGACCTTGAAAGCAACCTGCAAGAGCAGATATACCGGAGTGCCGCTGCTTACAAGAAAAAGAATATCTTCGGCAATGGCGGGCATAGTTCCGGTCTTGACTACATAACTTCCGGCATAGGTGCCTCTACATGGCAGGACATTGCCAAGCTCTTAGGCAAGGACTGGAGCAAGCTCAGCACCGGGGATATGGCGAAGAAGTTCCTGAGCCTGTCAGCAGAGGAGATGAGAAGGGTTGCCGAGGAATTACCCTCTGCATGGATGGAAATCACCAAGCTGCTTGACAAGGGTTACAAGGACGCGAACCAGTATCTGGAAGAATATATATCACTTCCAGACCAATTGCAGGAGATTGAGGAAGCCTATGCCTCCAAGCTAACGGCGACAACATTTGACTCAGTACGGGATTCTTTCAAGTCCCTGTTACTTGACATGGACAGTGATACCGATGATTTTATTTCCAACTTCGAGAAGTCCCTCCAACAAGCGATCGTGAACTCCATGATGGATGACACTTATAACGACCGCCTGAAAAAATGGTACAACAACTTCAAGGAGTCAATGGGAGATGCCAATCTGTCATCGGCTGAACGCGATGCTTTGAAATCAGAGTACGACAGCATAGTAGCTGATGCGCTCCGTGAACGCGATGCCTTGAAAACCGCATTCGGGTGGGGCAATGAAACCGAGTCACAGAAAGCCACCGCCGGGTACACCACTCAGCTTTCAGAGGACACCGGCACAGAGATTGTCGGAAGAATGACAGCTATGCTCGATGTGCTGTACCGTATTGAATCATCCGGGACAGAGCGAAATGAACTGTTAGGCGCGATAGGCAGCCAAGAAAGATTGCTGTCCATAGCGGAACTTACAGTCTCGCAACTTGACTCAATGATTTCCCAGATGTCAGCAGCATATTCTGTGCATACCGATACACGCAGGATTCTCGCTGAGATTCTTCTGGAAATACAGCAAATTAGGGAGAATACCGGAGCTATCATTAAGCCTATTAACAGCATGAAAGAGAGTCTGGAAAAGATTGAAAAGAATACTAAAGATTTAGCATAATGGCAGATTTACTTATAAATGGACAGGATGCATTCCTTACTTACGGTGTGCGCATGGGTGACAAATTCTTAGATGCACTTGGTGCGCCCTCCTCTCTTAAAGAGCCAATAGAAAATGAATCAAGGGCAAGTCATGGCAAACAGATTCTTGGCACATCTGCGAAAGTTGCATCCCGACAGATAAACCTTGAGTTCACTATTACCGGAACTTCCCCGGAGGACTTCAATGCAAAAAAGGCAGCATTTTATTCCGCGTTATACCAAGGTTGGATGACTATCAGTGTGCCGGCGAATAATAACCATGTATATAAATTATGGTATCTCGGCACATCTCCAACCTACGCCCAGTCGCGTGATAGGTGCTTTTGCCGTGTGATGCTGAAATTTGAAGAGCCAAACCCGATGGATAGAACGTAAAAAGCCGGATAATCTCCGGCTTTTGGGATATTATGGAAGAACTTTTAAAGGAGGAATAGTCTCTATTTTCAACAGCATTTCAGTAAGTCTACCAGTATGTAGAGCATACATTTCATATGTGGGTACTGGATTTCCCGTCCAATATCCACCTATAAAAACGACCTTATCACCTCTTATTTCTACTTTAAATACTACATTTTTCTCTTTATCATTTACAAATTGCTCTGGATTATGGAATATGAAATCCTCTAACAAGGGTAAATCCTTTTTCTGTAGAGATGTATAAGACCAAGTGTCAAAATCTCCTTTTCTAACTTTACTAATAATTTTTCCTTTTAATTTTTTAGCTTCTTCGTAAGAAGCACAATTAAGTTCTATATTAATCATAATT
>CAMWQE010000120.1 GCA_947176335.1 uncultured Porphyromonadaceae bacterium
AATTCGTCAAGGTCAACTGTCTGTTTCGGAGGAAGCCCAATTGCCGCGGTACAAATCGGATCTTTCAATGTTTTGCCCGGCTCGGTTTTTTTAAGCTCGATGAAGAAAGCGCGGTCTGTCAGGTAATCAAACACAAAAATAAGCCTTTGCCCTTCATCTTCAAGGAAATCTCCGAGTACACACTCCTCCATGAGGTAAACATCATCGCTCAGGTCAGAACCCATGTCCTCAAGAGTAATCTCTTTGCCCTTCTCCCAACCGTCATCACACAGGAAGAACGAATTCATCTGGTTCTTGTCATATTTCACAGAGTCGCAGATGGCGTTTCTGAGATCAAGAAAAGTTGCATCGGCATCAATGCTTATTTCCCTGCGGAAATTATCAACTTCGTCGGATACGATTCTAAAACTGTATATCATAACGGAAATATGTTTTTGTGACGCAAATTAAAGCCATTTGTCACTAATAAACAAATAAAGGAGGGAAAAATATGGAGCACTGTGAAAAAATTGAAGTACCTTTGCAACAAAGCTGCTTCGGAGGCTTGGATTATAACGTCAATCAATCACATTTTAATATGAAGAAATATTTCTTACTACCGGCGTCGATGCTTGTCGCGCTGTGTGCGGCGGCATTCTCGGCTGCCCCTAATGAACCGGCAGGCTCTGATTATGAGCTTGCCCAAAGGTTTGCCGGACCGAAACTCGGCAATATGCTGTTTTCAACTACTGTGAATCCTGCATGGGTGCCCACCGGAGATGCATTCTACTATAGCTTCAAGACCGGGGATGGAACAAAATGGTACATAGTCGAGCCGGCGAAAAACAAAAAGTCACCCCTGTTTGACCATGACAAGCTCGCCGCAGAGCTCACCGAGATTGTAAAAGACCCGTTTATCGGCACAATGCTGCCGATACGTAACCTTGAGCCGCAGGCAGACGGAAAGACTTTCACCTTTGAAGTGGTTTCCTCGCAGGATGCAAAACCTGACACCACAGCAACAAGCAAAAAGAAAAAAGGCGAAAAGGAGGTATTTTATTTCTCATACCACTATCCCACAAAGACCCTCACTCACCTTAAAGATAAAAAGGAGGAGAAAAAATCACTCCCATGGGCGTCAGTTTCGCCGGACGGCAAGACTGTTGTCTACGCAAAGGACCTCAACCTCTACCGCATGAGCAGGGAGGATTACGAAAAGCTGAAAAAAGACGAGAACGACACAACTGTTGTTGACATTCAGCTCACCACTGACGGTGTACCTGATTTCGGGTACGGTCAGCCATACAGCATGCTGAATACCGATACACTTTGCAACGGCAAGCGCAAAGGTGTTTACGGATGCTGGTCGCCCGACTCCAAATATTTCGTCACCACTGTAGAGGACCTGAGAGCCGTGAAGCCTCTTTGGGTCATCAACTCGGTTGCTGAGCCGCGTCCTACACTCGAAACATACAAGTACCAGATGCCGGGTGAAAAAGAAGCTCCGGAAGAGCACATGTATATTTTCGACATGACAAACAACAGCCGAAAGGAAATCAACACGGCTAAGTTCAAAAACCAGAATATATCTGTGGGATACGCACCGCGTAAACACACCGACCGCTTCAAGCATGACGCGCCCGCTGTGTGGCTCGGTGACAACAACCGCTTCTTCGTGACCCGTTCAAGCCGTGACCTGCACCGAATTGACATCTGCTCATATACTGTCGGAGCCGACACACTCGTGCCGGTGGTCGAAGAGAGAATGAACACCTATCAGGAAGTGCGTCCCCTCTCTATCATCAACGGCGGCAAAGAGATTGTGCAATGGAGCGAAAGGGACGGCTGGGCACACCTATATTTATATGATGACAAGGGAAACCTGAAACGCCGTCTCACAGAAGGTCCCTGGCATGTGCACAACATCCTCAATGTTGACGAGCCTAACCGCATCGTTTATTTCACCGGCATGGGCAGGGAAGCAGGTCAGAACCCCTACTACCAGAACCTGTACAGCGTGAGCCTTGACGGCGGTCCGGTAAAGAAGCGCACCAACGGCGACTATTTCCATGCGCCTATCATGGATGACAATGCCCGCTATTTCATAAACAATTATTCAAGGGTTGACACCGTGCCTGAGGCAGCGCTCTTCTCAACCGCAACCGGCAGCAGGCTCATGCCTCTTGAACGCGCCGACTTCTCCCGCTTGCTTGAAGCAGGCTACAAGTTCCCCGAAACATTCACCGTAAAAGCCGCAGACGGGGTTACCGACCTCTACGGTGTTATGTACAAGCCCTTCAACTTCGACCCGACAAAGAGCTATCCTATCATCGACTATGTATATCCGGGTCCTCAGGTTGAAGCGACCAATTATCCTTTCACAAGAATGTCGGTGCGCACCGACCGCCTCGCTCAGGCTGGATTCATAGTGATTACCGTAGGCAACCGTGGCGGACACCCCAACCGCTCGAAGTGGTACCATAACTATGGCTACGGCAACCTCAGGGATTACGGTCTTGCTGACCAGAAAGCTGCTATCGAGGCGCTTGCAGCCCGTCATCCCTATATCGATATCAACCGCGTAGGCATCCACGGGCATTCCGGAGGCGGATTCATGTCCACAGCCGCAATGCTCCAGTATCCCGACTTCTTCAAGGTTGCTGTATCAGCGGCAGGCAACCATGACAACAGGATTTACAACCGCTGGTGGAGTGAAACCCACCACGGAGTCAAGGAGGTTGTAAGCGACAAGGGTGACACCACATTCGTTTACTCCATCAAGACAAATCCCGAAATCGCCCGTAACCTCAAGGGGCATCTGATGCTCGTGCATGGCGATATCGACAACAATGTGCACCCCGCCAACTCTATCCGAGTGGCTAACGCGCTTATCAACGCAAACAAGCGTTTCGACTTCCTTTACATTCCCACCCAGCGCCATTCATTCGGCAACATGGATGAATACTTTTACTGGAGACTTGTTGACTATTTCACGGACTATCTTATCAAAGGACGCGAAACAGAGGTTGACATTCCCAACAGATAAAACCTTGTAGCGGCAATCACATATTGCAGCTGCAAACAGATATTTTTGTATCTTTGCAGGCAAATACAAGACAACAGATGAAAATGAAAAAAATCATACTTGCAATCGTAACGGTTTTCGCCGTTGCGGTTGCACCGTCTGCAAAAGCGCAGTTCCGTTACGGTCCCATAGCAGGTGTGTCACTCACTAACCTTAAATTCAAACAGGACATTGTTCCTGTCAAGCAGACCGTAGGATTCTCCGGAGGTATTGCAGCGGAAATGATGTTTCCCGGCATAGGTTTCGGCATTGACCTCGGGCTAATATTCGAGGAGCGTGGAGCTAAGGTAGATCTTGGAAATAAGCTGATGTGGTCATCGCAGGGCTACGGCAATGAGCACGTTGCGTTGCACTACCTCGCGCTCCCAATTCACCTGCGCTTCAAGTATACCAACCTCAACGGTTTTGAAGATATACTTGCTCCGCTCGTGTTCGCAGGCCCCACTTTCGGCATCCATGTGGCAAACAGCAGGATCAAGGCATTGGAATATTCCGGCGGCGACCTCGGGATTGAATTCGGCATAGGCGCGCAGATTCTGACCAAATGGCAGGTCACAGCTTCCTATAACATGGGCATGACCTACGTTACCAAAGCAAAAATCCTCACAAACTACAGCGCACGCTCTAATGAATGGAACCTGCGCGTTGCCTACCTCTTTTAAACCGTAAGGCGGATATATGAAAATCGCTATTGTCGGCACAGGATATGTCGGGCTGGTTTCCGGCGCATGCTTTGCAGAAATGGGAGCGATGGTTACCTGCGTTGACATCGACGCAGAAAAAATCAAGGCGCTCCGAAGCGGTGTCATACCCATCTATGAGCCTGGTCTCAAGGAGCTTGTTGAAAGGAATGTGAGTGCCGGGCGGTTAAGTTTCACTACCTCCCTCGAAGAGTGCATAAACGATGTCGAGGCGGTTTTTTGTGCGGTAGGCACGCCTCCGGACGATGATGGCGGTGCCGACCTCACTGCGGTTAAGTCAGTTGCCCGCACTTTTGGCAGAAATATCAACAAATTCAATGTCCTTGTCACAAAAAGCACCGTCCCTGTAGGCACATCTGAGATTGTGCGCGCGATAGTACGCGAAGAACTTGAAAAGCGTGGCGCGGATATCGACTTTGAAATAGCCAGCAATCCCGAATTTCTTAAAGAGGGCGCGGCGATAAAAGACTTCATGTCGCCGGACCGTGTGGTGATAGGCGTCGAGGGAGAGCGCAGCCGCAAGGTCATGGAGCGGCTATACCGTCCATTCCTGCTCTCCAACTTCCGCGTCATTTTCATGGATATACCCTCAGCCGAAATGACAAAATACGCGGCAAACGCGATGCTTGCCACACGAATATCATTCATCAACGACATTGCAAACCTCTGCGAACTCACCGGTGCCGATGTCAACATGGTGCGCAAAGGCATCGGGGCGGACGCAAGGATTGGCTCTAAATTCCTGTACCCGGGTTGCGGCTACGGAGGCTCATGTTTCCCTAAAGATGTGAAGGCACTGATGCGCACCGGAGCGGAACATGGCTACAGGATGCGCGTGATTGAAGCGGTTGAAGCTGTCAACGAAGACCAGAAAGCAATTGTCGGTAAAAAATTGAAAAAAGCACTCGGCACACTCCAAGGCAAGAGAATCGGAATCTGGGGACTCGCATTCAAGCCGGAAACCGATGATATGCGTCTGGCACCTGCACTGACCGTAATAGACACCTTACTTGCAGAAGGAGCGGAAGTGATTGTTTACGATCCAGTTGCAATGCCGGAATGCCGCCGTCGGCTCGGTGACAAAGTCCGCTATGCCAAAGATATGTATGATGCCGCTGTGGATGCAGATGCTGTAGCATTGCTCACTGAATGGAAAGTATTCCGCATCCCTTCATGGGGCGCCATTAAGAAAGTGATGCGCGGCGACGTGGTTGTTGATGGCAGGAACATCTATACCCCCGGCGAAGTCGCCGCTGAAGGACTCCGCTACTACTGCATCGGCCGTCCCTGAGCCCCTCCCCCACCGGTAGCTAACCGAAAGATAGGTATTTTGTTATAAATATAATAATATCTATATTTGCGGCATGAAGTTGATAGAAATGAACATAGAGCAAATAAAAGCTTTGTGCAAGAAGTACAAAGTTTCAAAACTGTGGGTATTTGGCTCAATACTTACTCCCCGCTTCAATGAGCACAGCGATGTTGATTTCTCTGTCAGCTTCGATAAATCAAAAATTGACTTGCTTGACTATGCGGACAATTACTTTGATTTCGCAGACGCTTTAAAAGCCTTGTTCTGTCGAGAGATAGACTTAGTATGTGACGACTCTGTCAAAAATCGCTTTTTCCGTAAGGAACTTGATGCTACTAAAATCCTTATATATGGATGAGCGCGTTAACAAATATCTGAGTGACATTTTAGACGCGATTGTAGAGATTGATGAAGAAACAGGACTTCGTAATCGGAAATTTGAATCCCTGTGCAACGACCGTGTATATCGGAAGTTTGTAGAACGCAACATTGGGATAATTGGCGAAGCAATGAATCAACTTTTAAGAATACATCCTGATATAAATATTTCTTCAGCCCGAAAAATAGTAAACACCCGAAATCTGGTTATCCATAGTTATGACAGCATTGATAAAGAGATTATTTGGGCAATAATCATTCGTCACCTTCCAATATTGAGGCTGGAGGTCACTAAATTATTAGAGCTGCATTAATTCTAAAAAAAGACAGCCGGGCTGTAAGCCGGGTTATGTCACCGGAAGCAGTTCCCGCAGGCGGGCTTGCTCCGGCGTTTCGTCATTTATCTGCGCCATACGTTGCCGCATGGCTGTAGCAGCCTACCCCCCGACAATGGGCGAGCAACCCTTAAATGCCGGTATACATGGCCTTGCAACCCAAAGATGTGCGGCATCCCATGTCACCATGGAACCCGGTGGGCTCTTACCCCGCCTTTTCACCCTTACCGTCTGGCGACGGCGGTTATTTTCTGTCACACTGCTCTGCGGTCACCCGCAGCTTCCCGTTAGGAAGTGTGGTGCTCTATGTTGCCCGGACTTTCCTCACGCCGCATGTACATCGGCGAGCGACGAAACGCCCTGCTGTCATTTATACCGCAAAATTACTCAAAAATCCTCTCCCCTCAAAACCCCGCCACTCCATCCACACATTATATTTCTTTGCCTGAAAGTCGTTACTTGATTCTTCTTAGCAATATTTTCGTGAAATCCGGAAATAATTATTGATTTTGTCCGCATGAAACGGAAAGAGATACTACAAGGTATAAACATCTCGTTTCAGC
>CAMWQE010000121.1 GCA_947176335.1 uncultured Porphyromonadaceae bacterium
TCGTTACCTCGCTCAGATTACTATCAACCCCGCTATTACATACGGTATCAACGATGTGCTCGGTTCTATTGAAGTTGGCAAGGTTGCTGACCTTGTTCTCTGGGAACCCGCATTCTTCGGCACAAAGCCCAAGATGGTGCTTAAAGGCGGTCTCATCAACTGGGCAAACATGGGTGACCCCAATGCTTCGCTCCCCACACCGCAGCTCAAAATCATGCGTCCGATGTTCGGGGCATTCGGCGGTGAGCTTGCAAAGACCCGCATGACATTCGTTAGCGCTGCTTCTAAGGAGGCGGGTCTTCAGGAAAAACTCGGTATCCAGAGCAACCTCTATGCTGTTCACGGCACCCGCCAGCTCTCTAAGATGGATATGCTCCGCAACACCGGCATGCCGCAGATTGAGGTTGATCCCGAAACATTCAACGTTTATGTGGACGGAATCCTCGCAACTGTTCCGCCGGCAAAAGAGCTTCCTCTCGCTCAGCTCTACTGGTTCAGCTAATCAGTAAATTATCGATATTAATCGCGGCATCGTGGCCGTTAAAGCTACGGTGCCGCGTTTTTAATGTAATTTCACGCCAAACTATTTTATAAATGGAAGTTTTAACTGAAGTTATCGGGAATACCCATTCCCCCGAGTGGCACGGTAAACTCGATGGATTTGATGTTGAATCCGTATTTCTTGACCAATGGACTGCCCAGAAAAGCAGGTTCCTCGCCAAAGGTGACAAGGACAATGAATATGCCGTTGCGCTTAAAAGACACTCTCAGGTAGCGGATGGCGATATTGTCGCTTTTGACCCTGAAAACAAAAAAGCTGTCGTTCTCCGGCTTAAACTCAGCCCGGTCCTTGTTGTTGACATGAGCGGACTCGCAGGGAAAGACCCTGAACTTGTTATCCGCACATCCGTTGAGCTTGGTCACGCTATCGGCAACCAGCATTGGCCCGCCGTTGTTAAGGGCACTAAGGTGTATGTGCCCCTGACTGTTGACAAGAAGGTGATGCTCAGCGTAATGGAGACGCATCATATTGAAGATATCACATTTGAGTTCCAGGAAGGCATGGAAATAATTCCTTATCTTGCTCCTCATGAAGTGCGCCGACTCTTTGGAGGAGCCGGTCAGGAAAGCCACTCTCACGAGCATGTGCATGGAGCTCACACCCACGAACATACCCATCACCATCCGCATTGATGAAAGAAGCGAAGAAAAATGAGACCCCTCTGCTGGTAAGGCTGAGCCACCTGTTGCAATTCAGTGATTCTGCTTTTCCGGTAGGCACATTCTCCTTTTCAAATGGTCTGGAGACCGCATCATACGAAAAAATAGTGTATGATGCTGACACCCTTGAGCAGTACGCACGGTCTGCGGCGCGCCAGGGGGCGTTCAGTGACGGAGTTGCCGCGCTTCTCGCATATCGGGCAATGGAAGCAGGGGATTACGGACGCATTGTTGAGATTGATAAGGCGCTGATGCGGTTTAAAATGAACGATGAGGCGCGGCTCATGCTCACCAGGATGGGAAAGAAACTCGCGGAGCTTGGAGTGAGGATGTTTGATAGCAATGAAATTATGAACCGTTGGCTTGAAGACATTAATTCCGGCAACGCTCCCGGTTCCTATCCGGTTGCGCAGGGAATTGTGTTCCATATTGCAGGGCTCACGGAGGAGGAACTCTTTGCGTCGCAGCAGTATGGCGTTGTCAATATGATTTTAGGTGCTGCGCTGAGATGTGTCCGTGTATCACATTACGACACCCAGATGATTCTCACCGCACTCGCAAAGGAGATTCCCCAACTCTACGAGGAAGTGAAATCGCTTGACCTTCCGGAGATGCATTGTTTCGTGCCGGAAATGGACATTCTTGCTTCGCTGCACGAAAAAGGAAATATGCGAATGTTTATGAGTTGAACTCTCTCCTGTTTTTCACGTTTAAATATTAAATTCAACATTTATTTATGAGTACATGTAGAATCGGGGTCGGCGGACCTGTTGGTTCAGGAAAAACCTCGCTGATAGAAGCAATTACGCCGCGTTTGCTTGAACGTGGGCTTAAAGTGCTGATTATTACAAACGATATAGTTACCACTGAAGATGCAAAGCATGTCCGCAAGACATTGAAAGGAATCCTTCAGGAGGACAGGATTATTGGAGTGGAGACCGGAGCGTGTCCCCACACAGCGGTGCGTGAGGACCCCTCCATGAATATAGCGGCGGTTGAAGAGATGGAAGCGAAATTCCCCGAAGCGGATATCGTTTTCATTGAGAGCGGCGGCGATAACCTGACTCTCACATTCAGTCCGGCTCTTGTTGACTTTTTCATTTATGTCATTGATGTTGCGGCAGGTGACAAGATTCCCCGTAAGGATGGTCCCGGCATATCGCACAGCGATATACTTGTCATAAATAAGACCGACCTTGCTCCGTATGTCAACGCTTCTCTTGAAGTCATGCGCCATGACAGCGAGCTAATGCGTCCCGGCAAACCCTTCGTTTTCACAAATTCAATGACAGGCGAAGGTATGGAGGAGCTTATCGACCTTATCTACAAGATGGCTCTTTTTGATAAAGTTGAAAAGTAATATCTGATGTTTCAGACAAAATTAGAAAAATTCTATTCCGACTCTCCGGAGGTGGATTTCTCCCACCTCCGTGAGATGTCGCCATATCTCCGTGAACCGGAGGCAATGTATGTAGGTGCCCCCGGTAAGAGGGGATACCTCAATCTCGGTTTCGAACTTGACTCATCCGGTAAATCCATTTTGCGTGAACTTGACAGGCGTGCGCCGCTGATTGTGCAGCAGGAGCTTTATTTTGATGAAAAGCTTCCGGGTATGCCATGTGTCTACATTCTCTCATCTGGAGGACCGAATGTTGACGGAGACCGCTTCAAGCAGAATTTCACTGTCAGAAAAGATGCGATAGCTCATGTGTCAACCGGAGCGGCAACAAAGATTGCCAGCATGAAGTACAATTATTCGGGGATGATTCAGAACATTGTCCTTGAGGAGGGTGCGTATTTTGAATTTCTTCCTGAACCGGTAATACCCTGTGCTTCCGCCCGTTTCGCTTGCGATACCAGAATGATAATTCATCCCACTGCAACCGCTGTATACTCGGAAATATATATGGCGGGCAGAAAGCATTTCGGCAACGGGGAGCTTTTCCAGTTTGACATTCTTTCGGTATGCACCCATGGCGAGCGTCCGGATGGCGAGCAGCTGTTCCGCGAAAAATTCATTATCTCCCCCAAAGAGACCGATGTCAGAAACGCAGGAGTGATGGGAGGCTATGATGTTTTTGCTAATGTCGTGGTAATGACCCCGCAGGATATTGCCGCTAAGGTCTATGATGCAACCACACCGTTCATTGACAGGAAAAACAAGCTTGCCGCCGGTATTACCCGCTTGCCTAATAATGCCGGTCTGCTATTTAAAGTGCTTGGCATGGAACCGGGACCGGTCAAGAAAATTGTACGGGAATTCTGCTCGCAGGTGCGTCTTGCAGTAAAGGGAGTGCCCCTGCCAGAGGAGTTTCCTTGGCGATAAAAAATAATTTTTAATACATCATATCATGGATTCTTCAAACAAATCTTTGCTGAAAGTTGTGCCGTCGCTTCTCAAGGGAGCCGGTCAGGTAATGTTTCAGGGCAGCGCATGGACAGGGCTGTTGTTTCTAATAGGTATTTTCTGGGGCTCATACGAGTGTCATGCCCCGTTGGTAGCATGGGGCGCTGTAGTAGGGGTTGCGGCTTCCACTCTTGCCGGCTATCTTGTCGGTTTGCCGGATGCTGACGGCGAAGACGGACTTTGGGGATTCAATGGTATATTGGTCGGTTGCGCTTTCCCGACATTCCTCGGAAGCACCTGGCAGATGTGGGTCGCTCTTGTGATATGCGCGATGGCGACAACATGGGTGCGCACCGGATTCAATAATGTGATGGCTCCATGGAAAGTGAATTCACTTACATTCCCGTTTGTTTTCCTGACATGGCTGTTCCTGCTCTCCGCAAGGGTATTGCCCGGGCTTGATGTCGTGTCTCTTTCAGTGCCCGCGTTGACCGAACCGGCGGCAACCTCCGCCGACCTCTCTTTCGGTTCATTGGTTATTTACTGGCTCAAGGGCGTTTCGCAGGTATTTCTTGTAAATGCATGGGTTACCGGAGTATTTTTCCTTGTCGGTCTTGCAGTGTGCAGTGTGTGGGCTGCCGTATGGGCTGCTATCGGCTCCGCTATAGCTCTTGCTGTATCAATTGCATTTCATTGCGATCCGGCAACATATTCCGCCGGTCTTATGGGCTTCAGCCCTGTGCTGACAGGTATTGCGCTCGGATGCACTTTCTATAAGCCAAATCTCCGCTCTGCGATATGGTGTATCATGGGAATCATCGTGACAGTGTTTATTCAGGCTGGCATGGATGCGCTTGTGCTCCCTTACGGTATTCCTACTCTCACCGGACCTTTCTGCATCGCAACATGGCTTTTCCTTCTCCCTTGCTTCAAGATGGATCCCATTGAAAAACCTGACCACTCGCAGTGGCATGGTAAAACTCAGACAACCAAATAAAAATGGCAGATACTACAAAACAGTATATCAGTGAACTTAAACTCCGTGGAGCGCACTACCGCATTCTTGCGGTAGCGTCCATGGAGCAGGTTATAGGTGCCGGGCTCAGCACTATATCCGGTATCATCATTCCTATCATTGCTTTGCTTCATGGCAGCTCGCTGCCTGTATTCCTACAGGGGTTGCTCGGAGCTTCAGGTCTTATCGGCATTGCCACCGGGTCAATGATTCTCGGGAATTTGAGTGACAGATATGGCTATCTTTTCTATTTCAGGCTATCTCCGGCTTTGATTCTTGCAGGTGCGTTGTTGATATATTTCATTCCTACGCTTCCCGTTCTCCTGATTGGTCTGTTTGTCATTGGATTCGGAGTAGGAGGTGGATATAGTCTTGACGGCAACTATATCTCGCAGCTCATGCCTATCAAATGGAGGCTCTTCATGGTAGGTGTGGCAAAAGCTACATCATCGATAGGATTTTTTGCTGTTGCGGGCATAGCATATATTATTCTAAAAGACAATTTCACCCCGGAGCACTGGAATGTGCTGATGCTCATCATCGCTGCTCTCGGTGGACTGACTTTGCTTACAAGGATATGGTTCAGGAACAGTCCCCGCTGGTTGCTCTCTCATGGAGAATATGATAAGGCGCAGGAGGCGGCGCATTTTTTCTTCGGCAAAAATGTATATGTAAAGGCGCTGTCTACCGACCCTAAGGTCACATCTCCGAGTTACTCCTCTTTCTTGAAGGGTGAGAATCTGAAAAAGGTGATTTACAGCGGTATTCCATGGGCTTGTGAAGGTGTTGGCGTTTACGGCGTGGGAGTTTTCCTGCCGATACTCGTTGCCGCGCTTGGTATTGCCGGAAACTCTGATGCAACAGGCTTGTCGCATATCATTAACTCGGTTGAGCTCACAGCAGTGATTAACTTCTTTATCCTTCCGGGATTTATCATGGGGTTGATTGCCGTGCGCAAGATGAGCCACCTTAGGATGCTTACAGGAGGCTTCTTTGTAAGTGCGGTTGCTCTTGCAATGCTTTTTGTCGCCTACCATTTCAAGCTTCCGGTATGGGTTTCAGTGGTCAGTTTCATACTTTTTGAACTATTTTTGAATGCAGGACCGCACCTTGTCACCTTTATTATTCCGGACGGGATATACAAGGTTGAAGACCGTGGAACCGGTTCCGGAATCGCGGCGATGCTCGGCAAGGTAGGCGCTATCGTAGGCGTTTTCCTCATGCCTATGCTCCTTAAATGGGGAGGTATAGAGCTTGTGCTGATTGTTTGCATCGCTGTAATGGTAATCGGTGCGTTTGTCGGTCAGGTGTTCGGCAAAATGGTGATGAAAGATGAAGCCGCTGACGCATCAATCAATGACGATTAATTAAAATCTCGCACTATGCACATGGCTGATGCCCTGATTTCCGCGCCGGTTGCGGGAATTGCAGATGTTGTTGCCGGAACTCTTGTCGTGCTTGCCGGCAAAAAGCTTAAGCACGACAGGAACAATAGCCTGATTCCACTGATGGGAGTCATGGGCGCATTCATTTTTGCCGCCCAGATGATTAATTTTTCCATTCCCGGAACAGGTTCAAGCGGCCACATCATCGGCGGGGTTCTACTTGCAGCCGTTCTCGGTCCATGGGCGGCTTTCCTTACTCTTGCGGGCGTCCTGCTGATACAGTGCCTTGTGATTGCAGACGTCGGGTTAATGGCAATCGGATGCAATA
>CAMWQE010000122.1 GCA_947176335.1 uncultured Porphyromonadaceae bacterium
TAACTGTGCCCGCTGCAGTCAATGGTAAATATACCGGTGTCACCCCTTTCCTTGCCGACCAGTACATGACAGGCAAAGAGTTCCTGTCTGGAATCCTCCGGGATTGGCTTGTCAGTCTGCCGGGTGGAGGTACGCAGCAGGAAGTTACTCAAAGCATGTATTCCGATAATCCTAATGCCAAAGGATTGCCGCTTACCGAGTTTTTCCGGTTCAATGTCGGTGCTACTGTTGAGGATGCCCAGTATGATGAGACTCAGTATGTCCGCCTCTTCCTCACAAGGGCGGCTGCGAAAGCTACATTTGATATAAAGGTCGCAGACACCTACAAGGGCAGTGGAGTCAAAGTCACCGGCATCAGGCTCAACGGCTTGAATGTGCAGCAGTACGTTTTCCCTCGCGATGCAAAATACTGTGTTAAGAATGGTGATGCAGTTGAGCCCATTGAAAAAGAAGCTGTTATTACCCCCAAAATTCCCGAATCAGTCACACCTAAAGATAGGTTCATCACCTCGTTTGCTGCACCGCAGCGTCACTTTGAGGGTAAGGGTGCAAGCATGGTCATGAATCTTCCCGAAGCGGATTTTGTGGAAATCAAAGCGAATGCCGACAAGACTCTCGGACCTGTTTACTTCACCGAATCGCTCATGCCTAACACAACGGCTAAGTTCACCGTTCAGGTGCAACTTGACAATCAGGAAAAATGGCTCGATGCAAAGCCCCTCGGAGTAGGGGAGGGCAACAATATCCTCCTCGTCAACGGTGCGCAGGCTATCGCCAGAAACACCCATCTCAAAATAACCATCAATTTTAGCGACAACGATATCACTGCAACAGTGCAGCTCGTTCCCTATGTTGGTGTGGAGCTCAAACCCACTTTCGGGTTCGATGAACTTAATCCTAATCCTAATACGAACAATTAAAAACTAATCAGTTAACAAAAAACGATGAAGTTTTATAAGCATATTCTTCTCCTGCCGGTGCTGATGCTGTCAGTGCTCCTCTCGTCATGTGAGGACAGGTTTGACTACAGCTCACAGATTATTGGCGAAGGCGAATCGCTCGTTCAGGCGACACTCGAATTCAAGCCCTCCGTCACTACCCTCGGAGGCTCACGCACCGCCGGCAATGAAATAAGCAATATTGAGAAACTTGCTATTGTCATCTATGATATGGATGGCAATCTCATAGATGTATACAATAATATTGCATTCAAGCCGCTTGACTCTACAAAGGATAAACCTTCTGACTATCCCACTGGTCCAAATGGTGAGGATATTTCATCTGATAATGCGACAGCAAAGGTTCAGTGTGAAATGAAGTTGCCCTATGGTAGATATCGTATGTATGCTGTGGCGAATCTTGAACGGAACCTGTCAAAGGATGATGAAGATATTCAGTCAATTGCAGGATTGAAAGCGATTAAATGCGAATGGGATCCAAATGACATCTCTAAGAATGCCCAGATGTTCGGCTACTTTACAAACGACGTCACCACAGGAAATACCGCATTTACTGAAACAGACCCCGCTGTAACTGTAAATCAGAAGAGTGTAGCTCTTCACAGTTGGATCAAGCGCCTTGCGTCCAAAGTTACGGTTGCATTTGATGGCTCAGGACTTCATCAGGGTATTGTGGTCTATATCCACAATGTTTCTATTCGCCAGATCCCTCTCACTTGCACCCTCGGCGAAGGCAACCAGCCCAAAGCAGAAGATCAGGTAACACCCGCTGCATTTAATGAGTCGGTTACTAATTCCAATCAGGCGCTTTATTATAGTAAAAAGGATAATAATAAAGGAGAACCGGTTGCGCCGTCACCATATGATATCACAAAATATAAGAATTGGCTTGAAGTCGCAAATGGTTCCGGACCTAATAGTGACGGTCTTGTTGGCTCCGATCATGGGGTAGATTCTCCTGCGCTTTTCTTCTATGAAAATATGCAGGGCGTTCATGCCGATAAACCTAAGGAGCAGCAGAAGTCACAGGTAGGAACTAATGTAGCTCCATTTGATAAGTTAAAAGACGAGGAATATAAAGATTATACTGATAAAGACTATAAAGACGGAGTAGAATGGGGTACCTTCATTGAGGTGGAAGCATATTATCAGTGCGATACTGTCCCCACTTCAAATGGACCTATCCGCTACCGCTTCATGCTTGGGCAGAATACATCAGATAACTACAACGCAATCCGTAATCATCACTATAAGCTGACCCTTGGTTTTAGAGGCTACGCTAACCAGCCTGATTGGCATATCGAGTATAAGGAGGAAAGACCGGAAGTATATGCCCCGGAGGTATATGTTCCATATACTTATAATACCTCAGTACAACTTCCTATGCGTTTCAATGGCAATCTCACTGCTCTCCGCGCTGAAATAATTGAAAATAGCTGGGCGCCCTATGATGAAAATGGGGAATATGAAGTCCCTCCTCTGGACAGGTATGGTGGTACGGATTTTGATAATCGTACTCTTGAATTTGCATGGTCTCGAAATGTGTATGTCAATGGTAGTGGACCTGCGCTTGCATACAATAATGATGGTAGCCCATCGAATGCTGCTGATAATTATGTTTATGGAAGGCATCGTACAAATTACTATCATTTGGATGAAAAAGGGAATGATATAATCTCTCAACCATATTATGTTTCTCCCATTTGGGCTGGCTTCTTCAGATTAATGCAACCTACCGCATTTGTTGATGTGAGTGGTTCATCTATGGATGCGGTTCTTTTGGATAACACAGGGCAAAGCGGTTCAGATAATTATGGTAGTACTGCTGTAAGGAAAGCCTTCATGGATTATTTCTATGGGAACTATGGTGGTGGACGAGGTTCAGCAGCAAATAGCATTCCGTTGAATCAAAGGACATTTGATATTGCTAACCCTCAAGCTGATCAGTATAATAGAGGGAATAATGCATACACTGTAGAAAAAGGTACTGATGCGACTGGTCAGGAATATACTACCGTCACTATGAATATTTGGACCCAGCCGAAATCGATGTGTGGCATCTCAGGTTTCTCAGGTAATAATCCCTATGAAGATTATAATCGTAAAGGTGTCATTCGCTTTTATGCAACATTCAATACCGCAGATGGTCCTACGACTATTCGTAAGGATGTCACTGTGATTCAGGCAAAGCGTCTTGTTAATCCTAAGGCTGTTTGGCGTCGTCATGACAATCCGCAGGATTTCAATGTTACTCTTCTGGAGCGTGATCTTACTGATATTACTCGAGTTAAGTTCCAGCCGGTTGTATCCCGTGGTGAATGGAGTGCTACAATTAAGGCAGGAGATACTGATTTCTTCTCGCTCGTGGCTCAAGGATCCTCTACTGGTGGAGGAAAGGAAGTAACCGGCAAAACGCTTTCTGAAATTAAATTCTTGATTGATTTTAATGGACCTATAGGTTATACAGAAAGTAAATGTGCTATTATTGAGGTAAGGTACCATAATAAAACATGTGTACACAATATATTTGTGCGTCAGGGATACCATCAGCCTATGAGAATAACAAATAATGGACCACAATGGAGTTCATATAATGTATATAGTTGTGCCCCTGGAACTACACCTAATCTCCAAACAGAAACTAGAGATGGAGCTGTAGTTGCAACACTCACACGTAATCCACTTTCTTTTGGTGCATTCTTTAAAAAAGGAAATTATGCACAAGGTATTTCGGTATCTAATATTGATAATTATGGTCCATTGGCTCCTCCAGGTGCTAATGTTCAATTTGCTTTGACTGGAACCACTAATCCGGTACAATATGCGACTTGGGATGAAATATCCGGTAATACAACAAATAATACTAATGCATGGCATTGGGCTAATTTTGGTGTCACATTGAATTATACGGAGGATGGTGAAGATAAAACAGAACATCGCACTTACCGCGTTCCTACTATTGATGATTTTAATACTCTTTTAAATACAGACTTTGGTGTTGGAGTAATGTATGGTGATGGTGCCACTGCGCCGGCAAGAACTACAACTGCGGCATTCGGTTTTTTGGATCCGGATAATTCTGTTACGGATTACCCTTATGGTATGAGAGGATTCATTTGTTATAATAGTGAAAATGCGCATCAGATATTTTTCCCCATTGGTACATCTGGAATTGGAAGAAGAACTATTCAGGATACCGAAACAGAAGCAGAGAGAGGAACACTTCGTTATAGTTCTTATGACGGTTATTTGACTGGTACAACAAATGCTATGCGTCCTATAGCTATGAATATGAAGAACGCTCCTGGTTCAATCTATTGGATATATCGTAGGACAAGTACGGCAGCCACAGCAAGTAGTGGATGGGATATGAATTATTTTGACCTTAATTTTAATTCCATTACCCCTGCTTTTACTTCATTAACTACAAATGGTGGAGGTGGTGACGCGTTACCAATTAGACTTGTCCTTGATGAACGACGTTATTAATATCATTTAGGGACATACTAAATTAAAAGCGGAATGCAGCCCACCCGGCTGCATTCCCTTTTTCCCCTCCCTGACCGCGTAGCGGTCACACTGTAACTAGCCCCGGGTGAGGGGAGTCCGTAGGAAACCCCGTAACCCGGGGTATGCGGCATCCATCCTCCCTCGACCCTGCTATGGGTCGCTCTCCCCCCCTCCTCCCTCCCCGCGCCTCCCGCATCGTGCATCGTGCATCGTGCATCGCTCATCGTGCCTCGCATCCACGCACCGGAGGTGCCGTCATATTGTTAACCCCGTGCCCTTGCGGCGCGGGGTATGAAGACATCCGGCGTGAAACAGCCCCGGCGGGGCTGCACTATCCCCCCCCTAAAACAGGAATATTTTACCTTATTATTTGGAGGATAGAAAAAAAGTGTTAGATTTGCACTATAAAAATATCCTGTCGTGACTGAACGGCTACGTGAAAAGTGCGTAGCTCACAAGTGTAGGTTACGCAGGACTATTTTTTTCCCCTTTTTGTTCTTGTCAGGTTTCGAGTATGATGCTTAGGTTTAAAACTCCAATGCCTGTAAATCTGGAGCAGGTACGTCGGAGACGTACCCGTAGTTGAAAACCCCACACGACCGTCAGGGAGTGTGGGGGATGCGGACACCCACTCTCCCGGAGCTTCGGAGATGCGCCGTTTCACCCAAAAAAACTTTAAAAATTTGGCTAATACACAAAAAATTACTTACTTTGCACTCTGTTTTGAGGCTCATCCTGTAAAGCAGCTAAAAATGATGCAATTAGCTGCGATATGAGACTGAGATGGCGGCCTTGACACAACGCTAACTAAATTAACATTTACGAGCTAAATAACACCAACAGCCATGTCAAAGATTTGTCAGATTACAGGCAAAAAAGCGATGGTAGGAAACAACGTTTCCCACTCCAAGCGCCGCACCAAGCGCAAATTCAACGTTAACCTGTTCACCAAAAAATTCTTCTGGCCCGAACAGCAGGCTTGGATTAGCCTTACACTTTCCGCTAACGGACTCAGAACCATTAACAAAAAAGGTCTCAACGCAGCACTTCTTGAAGCTGCTGACAAAGGCTACATCACTAACGTCAAACTCATTTCATACTAAATAACGATGGCAAAGAAAGCTAAAGGAAATAGAGTTCAGGTGATACTTGAATGCACTGAGCACAAAGCAAGCGGAATGCCTGGAACATCACGCTACATCACCACAAAAAACCGCAAGAACACCACTGAGCGTCTTGAACTCAAAAAATACAACCCGATTCTCAAGAAAGTAACTGTTCACAAAGAAATCAAATAAATATTGAGATATGGCAAAGAAAACAGTCGCATCGCTTCAGAAAGGTGAAGGACGCACATACAGCAAAGTCATCAAAGTGGTGAAATCGGCAAAAACAGGAGCATACACATTCCAGGAACAGATGGTTCCCAACGATGCTGTGAAAGACCTCCTCAAATAAGCACCGCTCCATCACCCCCAGCATACAAAAGGACGCACCCACCCGGCGCGCCCTTTTCTTTTTCCCCTGACCGTCTCCCTGCCCCTCGCTCCTGACCGCGTAGCGGTCACACTATAACTAGCCCCGGGTGAGGGACTTCCGGAGGAAGCCCGTAACCCGGGGTATGCGGCATCCACCCTCCCTCGACCCTGCTATGGGTCGCTCTCCCCGCATCGTGCATCGTGAATTGTGCATCGCATCCACGCACCGGAGGTGCCGTCATATTGTTAACCCCGTGCCCTTGCGGTGAAGTGACCCCCAAAAGTTGGACTGGTTAAACATTAACCAGTTATTGAAAGAG
>CAMWQE010000123.1 GCA_947176335.1 uncultured Porphyromonadaceae bacterium
TGCCGAAGCCGCGGCTCCCGATTACGGGTCCCGCGGCTTCGCTGCGTTTATACCGACCGTATTTGTTTACTTTTTTTATATTGGCGGCAAATGTATTTTTATATACTTTTGTGCTTTGATACGCAGTGCGTTGAAATATCAGTAATTAACATATAAAATGAAAAAAACAGTGATTTTGGCGGGAGTTTTCTTTCTCGCTGCCGCAGTTTCTGCTGCGGATTCACCTTTGTGGATGCGCCATTCGGCAATTTCACCGGACGGCAAGACCATTGCTTTCTGCTACCAGGGTGATATCTTCACAGTGCCTGTAGCCGGAGGCACTGCAACCCAGTTGACAACAAATCCGGCTTATGATTCAAGGCCCGTATGGAGCCCCGATGGTTCTGCAATTGCTTTCGCTTCAGATCGTGAAGGTAGTCTTGATGTGTATGTGATGCCGGCACAGGGAGGTGCTCCCAAGAGGCTTACAACCAATTCCGGTTCTGAAATTCCACTTGCATTTCGCGACAATGGCACAGTCATGTTCCAGGCAAGTGAAATGCCCACGGCAAGTGACATCCAGTTCCCCTCCTCACAATTCCCTCAGGTATATACAGTGAGTGTGAATGGTGGACGTCCGCAGATGTTCACATCAATCGCAATGGATCAGATTTCAATCAATCCCACTTCCGGAAAGATTCTCTATACCGACAAAAAAGGCTACGAGGACCCGTGGCGCAAACACCACACCTCATCCATCGCCCGCGATATATGGATGTCAAATGCCGACGGCAAGACCGGGTTCAAGAAACTGACCGATTTCGCCGGTGAGGACCGTAATGCAGTGTGGGCTCCTGACGGAAAATCATATTACTACCTCAGCGAGAAGGATGGCAGCTTCAATGTCTACAAAGCCGCACCCGGAGCGCAACCTGTACGCCTTACCCAGCACACAACTCATCCTGTGCGTTTCCTGTCTATTGCAAAAGACGGTAAGATGGCGTACTCATACAACGGCGAGCTCTACACGCTCACTGACGGAGGACAGCCATCAAAAGTTAATGTGAAGATAATCAAAGACAATCTTGAGAAAGATCTCCAGCAGCAGACTCGCACAAGCGGCGCAAGTGACATTGCCGTTTCACCGAGCGGAAAAGAGGTTGCGTTCATCTATCACGGTGATGTCTACGTCACTTCGATTGAATATAACACAACGAAGCGCATCACCGACACCCCGCAGCAGGAACGCAACATCGATTTCAGCCCGGACGGACGCTCACTCGTTTACTCCGCTGAGCGTGGCAACACATGGGGACTTTACGAAAGCAAGATTGTTCGCCCCGAGGACAAGCTTTTCACTTACGCTACAGAGATTGCCGAGACTCCTCTGGTTGTGAGCGACGAAACTTCTTTCCAGCCCTCATATTCTCCGGATGGCAAAGAGGTAGCATACCTCGCCAACAGGACAGAGCTCAAGGTCATCAATCTTGACACCAAGAAAATCCGTACTGTCCTCCCCGGCAAGTACAATTATTCTTATTCCGATGGCGATGTCACATACCGCTGGAGCCCGGACAGCAAATGGTTCCTCGCTGATTTTATCGGCAATGGCGGCTGGAACAACAAGGATGTTGTCCTTGTAAAGGCTGACGGCAGCGGTGAAATGACCAACCTCACCGAAAGCGGCTATAATGACGGAAATGCAAAATGGGTTCTCGGCGGCAAAGCCATGATATGGGCGAGTGACCGTGCCGGTTACAGGAGCCACGGTAGCTGGGGTGCTGAAGAAGACACATATATCATGTTCTTTGACCCGGAGGCTTGGGACAGGTTCCAGCTCAACAAGGAGGATCTTGAACTTCTTGAAGAGAAAGAAAAAGCTGAAAAGGAGAAAAAGGACAATGAGGAAAACGCTGATAAATCCGGCGATAAAAAGAAAGCCTCCAAGGAAGCTAAAAAAGATACTAAGAAAGAGGCTCCTGCAAAAGAACTTAAATTTGACCTTGACGGACGTCAGGATAGAGTTGCGCGCCTGACAGTGAACTCATCACGCATGGGTGACGCTGTCCTCTCCCCGAAAGGTGACAAGCTTTACTATCTTGCGGCATTTGAAGGCGGATATAACCTGTGGGAGCATGACCTTCTCAAAAACACTACAAAAATCCTTATCAACGGAGTGAGCGGTTTCATGAATCCCGGCAAGGACGGCGAGAAGGTTTATGTAGTGTCACGCGGAAACCTCAATGAGGTAAGCTTTAAAGATGCAAAAATCAAGCCTATCCCTTTCAAGGCGGACTTCAACTGGCGTCCCGCTCAGGAGCGTGAGTACATTTTCAACCATGCATGGCGTCAGGTTCAGGACAAATTCTATGACCCGGCAATACATGGAATCGACTGGAAAGGCTATCATGACTCCTATGCCCGGTTCCTGCCGCATATCACAAATAATTACGATTTCGCAGAAATGCTTGGAGAGATGCTCGGTGAACTCAACGGCTCGCACACCGGCGCACGCTATTATGCTTACAATTCAGCGCCCGGAGTCGCTGTTCTCGGCGCATTCTACGACCCTGCATACAAAGGCGATGGTCTGAAAGTGCAAGAGGTGATTGCCGGCGGTCCGCTCACCAAAGCCGATTCCAAAATCACCGAAGGAGCTGTTATCGAGACTATCGACGGTCAGCCTGTCAAGGCAGGCGAGGATTATTATCCGCTTCTTGCAGGCAAGGCAGGGCAGAAAGTCGTTCTCACCGGTAAAACAAAAGGCGGTAAGTCTTTCGAGCAGACAGTGACTCCAATCAGCTCCGGAGCTCAGAGCAATCTGCTGTACAAGAGATGGATTGACGGAAACCGTGAGAAAGTGGAGAAAATGAGCGGCGGAAAGGTCGGCTATATCCACATCAAAGGAATGGATAGCCCCAGTTTCCGCAAAACTTATTCAGATCTTCTCGGACGGTACCGCAACTACGACGCTGTTATTATCGACACCCGTCATAATGGTGGCGGTTGGCTCCATGAAGACCTTGCAATCCTTCTCAGCGGCAAGGAATTCGCCCGTTTCACTCCCCGCGGACAATATGTCGGTAGCGACCCGTTCAACCGTTGGTTCAAACCCTCATGCGTGCTCGTGTGCGAGGACAACTATTCAAATGCCCACGGATTCCCCTGGACTTACCAGACCCTCGGGCTTGGCAAACTCATCGGCGCGCCTGTGCCCGGCACAATGACTGCCGTATGGTGGGAGAACCAGATTGACCCGAGCATTGTGTTCGGCATTCCTCAGGTTGGCTGCGAGGACATGAACGGCAACTATCTTGAAAACCTTGAGCTGAAACCTGATATCGAGGTGTACAATACTCCTGCGCAGGTTCTTGCCGGCGAGGATGCCCAGCTTGAGGCTGCTGTCAAGGAAATGCTCAAATCCATACAGAAAAAGTAAAGATTCAAAATACTGAAATAAAAGCGGGGTGCTCCGGATAAGCTGTGAAACTTGCAGAAAACCGGCGGGCACCCCGCATTATAATATGCAATTATGAAGATTTCTTGGAAAGGGCATATCTCGATGTTCAGTGCCAATGTGATGTGGGGACTGATGTCGCCGTTGGCAAAATTTGTCCTTGTGAGCGGAGTCGTTACTCCGGTTGTCCTCACGAATATGCGCATTTGCGGCGCTATGGTTCTGTTTTGGATCGGTTCATTGTTCCAGAAGCAGGAGCATGTGCCTCCCGGCGACCTTCTCAGGCTGTTTGGCGCAGCTCTCCTCGCAATTGTATTCAATCAGGGGAGCTTCATCTTCGGAGTTGGATTGACCTCGCCGGCAGATGCGTCGATAATTACCACGAGTATGCCTCTTTGGGCAATGATTTTTGCGGCATTTATCCTTAAAGAACCAATCACTGTTAAAAAAGTGCTCGGCATTGCCGCCGGAGCCGCGGGAGCGTTGCTTCTGATTTTTGGCAGCGGGAGAGTTTCAGGTGCTACCGGTGATAATCCTGTGCTAGGTGATTTCCTTGTTATGTGCGCCCAGTTCAGTTATGCACTATATCTGGTTGTGTATAAGAAATTTGTAAGCAAGTACTCTCTTTTTACCATTATGAAATGGATGTTTACCTTCGCTGCGGCATGCGCGCTGCCCTTTGCAGTCGGTGACCTCCGGCAGATGCAATGGGAGCTCCTCACGGCAAACCAATTTGCCGCGATTGCCTTTATTGTAGTGTGTGCTACCTTTCTTTCCTACATCCTCATTCTTGTGGGCCAGAAAGACCTCCGCCCGACAGTTGCCGGAATGTACAACTATGTGCAGCCCATTGTTGCGTGCATTGTTGCCGTGTTATGGGGAATGGATACTTTCAATGCGGTCAAAGGTTTTGCTGTGTTGCTGATTTTCAGTGGCGTATATCTTGTAACCACCAGCAAAAGCCGTGCCGATGTCAGTTCATCACAACGACATTAACCCTGATATTAATGTCTCGTAACCGGCTTGGATTGATTTTATATCTTCAAAAACGTGCATATTTTGCAAGTTTTGAATATATATCTTCAAAATTTGGTACCTTTGTAAGGAATTGCATGTATAGCTATGAAATTAATAAATAGGAAAGACTATCTTGATAAGATTACCAACCTTATCGGACGTAATCTGATCGTGTGCATTACCGGGCAAAGAAGAGTTGGTAAAAGCTGCCTTATGCGTACACTTGTTGCCGAGTGTAGCGCTCGCAATGATGCCAATATTATTTATATAGACAAGGAGAAAAGTGAATTCGACAGCATCAAGGACTATAAGGATTTGAACCGATATATTGACAGTAAATCGGTGGCGGGAGGTCGTAATTATATTCTGATTGACGAAGTGCAGATGATTGACGGATTTGAACGCTCGTTGTGTAACTACTATGATCGTGATGATTTTGATGTGGTGGTTACAGGCTCTAATGCCAAGATGCTTTCCGGTGAACTTGCTACGCTTCTTTCCGGCAGATATATCGAAGTGCATATTCATGGTCTGTCTTATCTTGAATTTCTCACATTTCATAACCTTGAAGACAATGATGCCTCCCTGGTAAAGTACCTTAATATCGGTGGTTTGCCTAATCTCGCTATGTTGCCGATTAATGATGCTGAAATGATACGCGATTATCTTTCAAGTATATATAGCACTATAGTTCTTAAGGACATACTTGGGAGGGGGCAGGTGCGGAATGTAGCTTTTCTTGAAAATCTCTCCCGATTTGTGGCTGATAATACTGGTAAGCTATTCTCGGCAAACAGCATCAGCAAATATATGCAGCATGAACGTGAGAATGTAAACCCTCCGTTGGTACGTTCATATATGGAATTTCTATGTAATGCCTTTATACTTAACAAAGTAAGCCGATATGATATTCACGGCAAACAGTTGCTGGCTACTAATGAAAAGTATTATTTCGAGGATCTTGGCTTGCGAAACGCTCTCACTTCCGGAAACCGAGCGGTGGATATAGAGAAACTGATTGAGGGTGCTGTGTATCTACATCTGCTCCGTTTAGGTTATACTGTCTATGTTGGTACCCTACGCAACGGGGAGATTGATTTCGTTGCCAACAAGGGTGATGATACCGTATATGTTCAGGCTACTTATCTTCTTAGTGATGAATCCACCGTCAAAAGGGAGTTCGGTAATCTTAAGGAAATTAAAAATAATTATCCGAAATATGTAGTGTCTATGGATCCATTCCAGTCAGAATCAAATCTCGATGGAATCCATCACTTGCACTTACGTTCCTTTTTGAAAAAGGAACAACTATGAAGCTACCCCGAATTTAATAGTGGGGGATGGATACTTTCAATGGGGTCAAAGGTTTTGCTGTGCTGCTGATTTTCAGCGGTGTATATCTTGTAACCACAAGCAAAAGCCGTGCCACCATGCTCAAATCCGCAAAACAACCGAATAATGAATAATAGCAGAGGTGAGGGTAAAAAGCTCTTTAAGATACTCGTTCTTTTCTTCCTCAGATGATTTCTGAACAACCTGCGGCAGACCTCCGAAAAGCATATAGGTGGTTAATGCACGGTCTTTCTGTAAGTCCATATAAGGGAAAACCTCACCGAAACTGAGAGGGTAAAGCTTTATCTCGTCGCCTCGTCCTCTGAAAGTAGTGATTACATCCTTGGAAAGAAACC
>CAMWQE010000124.1 GCA_947176335.1 uncultured Porphyromonadaceae bacterium
CTCCGTTTGCTTTATAATGGAGTGACGAGAGTGGAAACGGAGCTGAAAAGGATTTCTCCGGAATTTGACATAGAAGTCGATGCTTTTGCCCTTAAGGCGGTTGTGCGGATAGTCCCTAAGGATGAATCACTGAGGAAAACCATTACACGGCTCGCCAGGATTTATGCAGGAAATGAATTGACCGCACAGATAAACCGTGATGAGGAGGATGGCGAGATTATTGTGTCAGGACTCAAGGAGAAAACTGCTTACAGGTTCAAGGCGACTGTTATGAGCAACCCTGCGGCAGGAGATTTCACTCCGGAGGTACAGGTTGTGACCGAGAGCGTCGCGGATATTCCGAATGGTAGCTTTGAGGAGATTGTCAACAAATACACCAAATACAAGAAGATGCTCAGCGGAGGCAGATATTCGCAGAATATCGTTGAAATCTTCAACCTCCAGAATTACACGGATTTCTATTTCACGGTTCCTGACGGATGGGCTAATGTGAACGCGAAAACATTTAATCTCCGTTCAAAAAATATCAATACCTGGTATGTGATTCCATCGGTGCGCACAGTCGAAGCGGAAGAAGCATATGCGGGAACATCGTATGCAGTGAGGATTGACAATGTCGCTTTTGACAATGACGGTGCTCCGATTCGTGATTATCTTCAGGAGGGGCAGCCCTATGTCAGGTATAGCCGGAATATTCCGGAAATAAAATATAAATCGGTAGGCAAGATTTTCCTCGGCTCTTATAAATGGGATAATTCTGCTATGACGGAGGTGTACAACGAGGGAATCTCTTTCAACTCCCGCCCGGCGGCTTTCAATGGTGTGTACCGCTTTGTCCCGGCAGTGCCAGGCAGCGCCCAGCAAGGTTATGTGAGGGTGGAAGTGCTTGGCAAGGATGACAAAGTGCTGTCTGTAGGCGAGGGCTACTTGAAACCGGCTCTTAGTTACACGGCGTTTACCGTACCGCTTGATTACAAATTTTTCGGTGAAAAAGCGGTGAAAGTAAAAGTGATGGTCGCTGCATCACCTGACATTGGCACTATAGACCACGAGACCCAGGCGCTTGTCACAGTCAGTGACCCAAGGACATCGACGAGTGTGGGCAGCTCCCTCTGGGTGGATGAACTCACGTTTTCATATTAAACATTCAAAATCATTATCACAATATTAAATGAACTTACTCCGAAAATATTTTGCGGCATTGGCTGTGGTTGCGGCATTGGCGTCCCCGCTAATGGCAACCGCGCAGGAGCCTTTCAAGCGAGGACTTGAGCAAGTGTCCTTTATTCCGAAAGGACAGTGGATTACTGGAGTCAGTGTTAACTATTCACAAAGCAATCAGGATAATTACCAGTTTCTGATAGTGGAAAGTATAAATGGTGACACATATTCGTTTAAAGTGAGTCCGACTCTGATGTACTGTTTCAAGGACAACCTTGCTGCGGGAGGCAAATTCAGTTACACTCGTTCACGAGCGAGGCTTAACAGCGCGTCGGTGATTCTTGACAGTGAGACGACTTATGATGCTGACCATTTGTTTGCGATAACCTCCAATTATTACGGCACTGCTGTGTTCCGAAATTACATTTCTCTCGGTAGCGGCATGAGGTTCGGTATGTTCAATGAAGTGCAGCTTGAGCTCGGAGGAGGACAGAGCAAACTCACTAATGGCTCCGGAGAAGATTTTACCGGCACATTCGAGCGCAATTTCAGTCTTAATATCGGGTTGACCCCGGGTATGGTAATGTTTCTCAACAATTATTCGGCGATTGAAGTCAATATCGGTGTACTTGGATTTGGATATACCGATACCAAGTCGACAACCGACCGCATTTATGTCGCGCATCGCAAGAGCCGTCATGCCAATTTCAAAATCAACCTTTTCTCCGTGTCATTCGGATGTGTCTTTTATCTCTGATGCTTTATGAAGAAAGTTATTTTACGCATATTTTTACTTCTTGCCGTTGCATTGCCGGCTGCGATGCAGGCTCAGGAGATTGACACTACCGCAGTGTATTCAGAATTTGGACCTGAGCCGGATGGCGGTATCCTTAATGAGAAAGTTATCGTGGGGCGCGACACAGTCAGCATGATTTTGCCGCAAAGAAACTTCGGGCGTTATGACCGCGGTCTGTTCAACTTCCTTTTCATACCTAAAGGGCAGTGGACTTTCGGGCTTATGGCAAGTTACGGGGAGTTCAACAGCGATGACGTGCAGCTCCTGAATGCGATAAAGGATTTTACTTTTAAAGGTAAACTCTATTCTATTAAGCCGTCTGTCGGATATTTCATAGGCAATAACCAGAGCATAGGTCTCAAATTCAATTACACCAAAGGCCAGGCATCGCTCGGTGGGCTCACGGTGGATATTGATGAGGACATGAATTTCTCCTTGAAAGATGTGAGCTACTTCTCCAATTCGTATTCGATAGGTGTTTTCTACCGCACTTATGTAGGTCTGTCTTCGATGAAACGCTTCGGAGTGTTCAATGACGTTGATTTGAGTTTCGGTAGCGGTTCGTCACGCTTCAAACGATATTATGACGGCGAGTTGCGTGACACAAGGACAAATTCCACTTCGGTATCGCTGAATTTCAGCCCCGGTGTATGCGTTTTCATTATGGAAAATGTTAGCTTCAATGTCTCTTTTGGGGTATTTGGTCTGAGCGTCAATCATGAAAAGCAGCTCACGGACGGAGTTGTCGAGGGCTCTCGCACCAGCAGTGGAGCAAATTTCAAATTCAATCTGTTTAACATCAATTTCGGACTCGGTGTACACATTTAATATATTAAAGGGCAAATCCGGCAGATACCTGTCGGTGCTGTGTGCCGTTATTGCATTGGCTGCGGTATCATGTATCAAAAATGATATTCCGTATCCCCATATTCATCCTAATATAATAGCTATTGAGGCGGAGAACCAGAGTAGGGCTGCGGCAATAGATTCAGTAGAGAGGACTGTTACCCTTTTCCTGAACGAGGATGCAGACTTGCAGAATGTGCGCCTTACCGCACTCACTCTGTCACCCGGTGCGACTTGTCCGGACACGGCTAAGATAGTTGAGGGGCTGAATCTCATAGAGCCTGTGCAGCTTACCCTTGCGGTTTACTATGATTATGTATGGACAATCTCGGCTGTTCAGTCAATTGAGAGGTTCTTTACCGTTGCAAATCAAATTGGTGCGTCGGAAATAGATGTTGAAAACCATACTGCGTCGGCTATGGTGCCGTCAGAACTTCCGCTTGATGAGGTCGTTGTGCGCACTCTCAAGCTCGGGGGAGGCACTGCGGTGATGACTCCTGACTTGGTGGGTAAGACAGTGGATTTCACTCATCCGGTAAAAGTTACCGTTACTGAATTTGGACGTGAGCAGGAGTGGACTCTGACAGTGACCCAGACAGATGTCGCCGTTAATATAGAAAAGGTAGATGCATGGACAAATGTTGCTTGGGTTTATGCTACAGCCGAAGAAGGTCGTACAAATGGATTTGAGTACAGGCTCACCGGTGTCGATGTCTGGACTCAGGTGCCTCAGGAATGGATAACTGTTTCAGGAGGTAATTTCCACGCACGCATCATTAATTTGCTTCCCGAAAGCACCTATGAAGTGAGGGCGTTCAGTAATGAGGATATAACCCTTCCGGTCACCTTCACGACAATGAATATAGCACAACTTCCCAACTCGTCATTTGAAAACTGGTGGCTTGACGGTAAGATTTGGTGCCCGTGGACTGAGGGAGAAGCTCCGTTCTGGGGTACTGGAAACAAGGGCGCGACAACACTTGGTCCCTCCAACACATCGCCCATAACAAGTCTTGACTCACCAACTGGATATCATGGCGCGAAGTTGGAGTCGAAGTTTGTTGGAATATCTATTCTCGGCAAACTCGCGGCTGGAAACTTGTTTGCCGGTGATTATGTGGCTACGGAAGGAACAAACGGCATCTTGTCTTTCGGAAGGTTGTTCAGCAACTATCCGACGCGTCTCACCGGACGGATTGATTACACATCTGTGCCAATCTCACACTATTCTACAGGATTCAAGGATATGGTAGGCCAGCCTGACACCTGCATAGTGTGGTGCGCTCTCGGTGATTGGGATGAACCTTACGAAATCCGTACAAACCCGGCGAAGAGGAAACTTTTCAATCCCGAAGATCCCGGTGTCATTGCTTACGGGCAAGTGCAGTTCGGAGAATCTACAAACGGCTATGTGGATATTGCCGTGAACCTTGATTATAAATCCACTTCACGCAAGCCGCGCTACATCCTTGTTGTTGCGAGTGCAAGTAAATATGGTGACTATTTCACCGGCGGAAGCGGTTCCGTGTTATGCATTGACCATTTTAACCTGGAATATGACTATTGATTATAAAAAATTGCTCGCGTCCTTTGTGACATTGCCTATCGCGGCGTCCGCATTGCAGGCATCCGCAGAAGAGAAGCGTCCCAATATACTGCTTTTTATGGTGGATGATATGGGTTGGCAGGACACATCTGTGCCGTTTGCTGATTCTATCACGGCGAATAACCGGAAATATCTTACTCCCGCTATGGAGCGTCTTGCCGCTTCCGGAATGAAGTTCACCTCTGCATACGCAAGCGCAATCAGCAGCCCTTCGCGTTGCAGCCTCATAACAGGTGCGAATGCTGTGAGGCATAAGGTCACTAACTGGACTCTCCACCGCGACCAGACAACCGACGAGCACTCGGACATCGCTGTTCCGCCGGCTGATTGGAATTTCAACGGCATCAGCTGTGTGCCGGGAATAAACAATACATTTGTAGGCACCTCATTCGTGCAGCGTCTTAAAGATGCAGGTTATCATACTATACATTGTGGCAAGGCACATTTCGGTGCTATTGACACTCCGGGAGAGAATCCGACGCATTTCGGTTTTGAGGTTAATATCACCGGAAGTGCGGCTGGAGGTCTGGCAAGTTATCTTAGCGAAAAGAATTTCGGGCATACTCCGGAGGGCAAACCGGTTTCACCTTTTGCTATTGAAGGTCTTGAAAAATACTGGGGTACCGGCACATTCGCTACCGAGGCTCTTACCCAGGAGGCTATTGCTGCTTTGGAAAAAGCTAAGAAATATAATCAGCCATGGTTTCTATACATGGCTCACTATGCCGTCCATGTGCCCATTGAGCGTGATAACCGCTTTTACCAGAAACATCTTGACCGTGGGCTTACTCCAAAAGAAGCGGCATACGCATCGCTTGTTGAGGGAATGGACAAGAGTCTCGGTGACATACTTGACTGGATTGACGCGAATGGCGAGGCAGACAATACCATTGTCATATTTATGAGTGATAATGGCGGATTTGCGGCATCGCATCAGTGGCGTGACGGGGAGTTGCACACTCAGAATGCTCCTCTCCGTTCCGGCAAAGGCTCTCTCCTTGAGGGAGGTATCCGTGAGCCTATGATTGTGAGGTGGAACGGGCATACCCCCCCTGAATCCGAGTGCAAGGAGTATATTATGATTGAGGATTTCTATCCCTCTATTCTTGAAATGGCTCAAGTTGAGAATACCGACACTGTTGATGGCATAAGTTTCGTGCCTCTGATTGACGGAACTGGAAATCCCTCTCAGGGCAGAGCGCTCCTTTGGAATTATCCGCATGTATGGGGACTCCCTGGTCCCGGCATTGATTTCAGTTGCGCTATGCGTAAAGATGACTGGAAAATCATATATAATTATGTGACCGGAGAGAAAGAGATATATAATCTCGCCGATGACCCATACGAGCACAACAACCTTGCAGCTTCAAATCCGGAGCAGTTGAAAAAACTTAGTGCTGAGCTTGGGGAGCTTCTAAGAAAGAACAATGCGCAGCGTCCGGTAATGAGATCCACCGGTAAGGTATGCCCTTATCCCGATGAAGTGAAGTAATATCTGTTTCAAAGTCAGTGCCGTTAAGAATTTCATATTATCACTTTATTTTATGATTTCACTCCATTCTGAACAATCTTGAACTTGGTTCTGTTATATAAACAGAAATACTCATAAACCAAAATTCAAGGATATAGAATTAAAATCCGCAGAGGCATTCTACCCTGCGGATTTATTTTTTGTTCGCCCGACATGGGCATAATCTAACGGGTGTAAGTCCCGAGCGCGCCCC
>CAMWQE010000125.1 GCA_947176335.1 uncultured Porphyromonadaceae bacterium
CGTCACCGAGTTCGAGGATAGAGATATCGAATGTACCGCCACCGAGGTCGAACACCGCGATTTTCTGATCCTTGTTTGTCTTGTCAAGACCGTATGCAAGCGCTGCTGCAGTAGGCTCGTTGACAATACGCTTAACAGTAAGACCGGCAATTTCACCAGCTTCCTTAGTTGCCTGACGCTGTGAGTCATTAAAGTAAGCAGGCACAGTGATTACAGCTTCTGTAACGCTCTGGCCGAGGTAATCTTCTGCTGTTTTCTTCATTTTCTGAAGAATCATTGCTGAGATTTCCTGCGGAGTGTAATCTCTGCCGTCAATATCAACACGAGGAGTGTCGTTTGTGCCGCACACTACTTTGTAGGGCACTCTTTCAATTTCATTAGCTACCTGACTGCAGCTTTCACCCATGAAACGCTTGATTGAGTTGATTGTGCGTTTCGGGTTGGTGATAGCCTGACGCTTTGCAGGGTCACCTACTTTACGTTCACCACCGTCTACGAATGCAACGATAGAAGGAGTGGTGTTGCGTCCCTCGCTGTTAGGAATAACAACGGGGTCATTTCCTTCAAGTACTGCGACGCAGGAATTAGTAGTTCCAAGGTCAATACCAATAATTTTTCCCATAGTTCAATAGTTTTATGTTGTTTGTTTTTTTAGTTTCAGTTTCACTTGCGAGGACCGGAGTCTTTCGCGTTGTCAATAGAAAAACAAATCTTGTGCCAAAAAAGTTTCATAAAATATCAAGCATTTTATTCTCAGGACATTACTTCATAACCATCAAAACTGACATACTGACAGAATGTGCCGGGCTGCTGACAAAACTGTCACATCTTTTCACGAAAACTAACCAAATATCGGGTCACACCCGGATGAAATATTGAATTTTCGGAGTTATACACCTTATTTATATAATAATTTTAGCAGATTGTTAATTTATTTGATTAATTTTGCAAACTGAAAGGGAGTGCACTTATAGCAGTCCCAGAATATTAACAAACTGATTAACAACTTTATAACCAATCATTATGGATATTTCTCACATTGAACATGTGGGCATCGCAGTGCCCAGCCTTGAAGAGGCAATTCCTTTCTACGAAAACATGCTTGGCTTGAAATGCTTTGCTATCGAAGAAGTTGCAGACCAGAAGGTTCGCACCGCTTTCTTTAAAGTCGGTCAGACAAAAATCGAACTCCTTGAGCCTACCGCCGAGGATAGCGCAATCGCTAAATTTATCGCCAATAACGGTGGACGCGGTGGCATACAGCACATCGCATTTGCGATTGAGGATGGTGTTGCAAACGCTCTTGCAGAGGTTGAGAGCAAAGGCGGACGCCTTATTGACAAAGCTCCCCGCAAAGGCGCTGAAGGCCTTAACATCGCATTCCTCCACCCGAAGAGCACATGCGGCACTTTGATTGAGCTTTGCGAAGACCCTAACAAGAAATAAATCCAAGTATAAACAAACCTTACATACTTTACAGTAATGAGCAATCAGCTTGAAAAAGTACAGGAGCTTATCGCGCTCCGCAACGAGGCTCGTCTGGGTGGTGGCGAAAAAGCTATCCAGAAGCAGCACGAAAGAGGCAAATACACTGCTCGTGAGCGCATCGCGCAGCTCCTTGACGAAGGTTCATTTGAAGAAATCGATATGTTTGTGCGCCACCGCTGCCACAACTTCGGCCAGGAAAAGAAGAGCTACCTCGGCGATGGTGTAGTTACCGGTTACGGCACTATCGACGGACGCCTCGTTTATGTTTTCGCTCAGGATTTCACCGTGTTCGGCGGCTCACTCAGCGAAACAATGGCACAGAAAATATGCAAAATCATGGATATGGCAATGAAGATGGGTGCTCCTGTCATCGGTCTCAACGACTCGGGCGGCGCACGCATTCAGGAGGGCATCAATGCTCTTGCCGGTTATTCAGAGATTTTCCAGCGTAATATCCTCGCTTCCGGCGTTATTCCCCAGATTTCAGGTATCCTCGGTCCGTGTGCCGGCGGTGCGGTTTACTCCCCTGCACTCACCGACTTCACAATCATGACCAAAGGCATTTCATATATGTTCCTTACCGGTCCTAAAGTTGTGAAGACTGTTACCGGTGAGGATGTAACCCAGGATCAGCTTGGCGGTGCGGAAGTTCATTCTGCAAAGAGCGGCGTTGCCCACTTCGCTGCTGCTGACGGAGAGGAGACACTCAAAATCATCCGCAAGCTTTTCAGCTACATTCCTCAGAACAACCTTGAAGAGCCCCCGTTGGTTCCCTGCACTGACCCGATTGACCGCCTCGAGGACAGCCTGAATGAAATCATCCCTGATTCAGCTACCCGTCCTTACGATATGTATGAGGTTATCGGCGCTATCATTGACAACGGCGAATTCCTTGAAGTGCAGCGTGACTACGCCAAGAATATAATCATCGGTTTCGCACGTTTCAACGGCCAGTCTGTAGGTATCGTAGCAAACCAGCCCAAATTCCTTGCCGGTGTGCTTGACAGCAACGCAAGCCGCAAGGCAGCACGTTTTGTCCGCTTCTGCGACGCATTCAATATTCCTTTGGTTACCCTCGTTGACGTTCCCGGATTCCTTCCCGGCACAGGTCAGGAATACAATGGCGTTATTCTCCATGGCGCAAAACTCCTTTATGCTTATGGCGAGGCTACAGTGCCCAAAGTAACCGTTACCCTCCGCAAGAGCTATGGCGGCAGCCACATTGTGATGAGCTGCAAGCAATTGCGCGGTGACATGAACTATGCATGGCCTACTGCAGAAATCGCTGTGATGGGTGGTGCCGGTGCTGTCGAGGTGCTTTATGCCCGTGAAGCTAAAGAAGCTGCAGATCCCGCAGCAGTGCTCAAAGAGAAGGAGCAGGAATACAACAAACTTTTCTGCAATCCCTACAATGCAGCACGCTACGGCTACATCGATGATGTTATTGAACCGAGAAACACCCGTTTCCGTATCATCCGCGCGCTCCAGCAGTTAGCGACCAAGAAGGTTACCAACCCTGCTAAAAAGCACGGCAACATACCTCTGTAATCAATCACCACCGATCATTATAGAAATACAAGAGAACCGGTTTATGAAAAAGAAACTATCCACAATTCTGCTGATCATGGTGGCTTGCGTGGGAGTCGCGACGGCTCAGACCCGTGGCGCCCTGCGTATCAATGAAATCATGGTGCAGAATGAAAACAGCGTAGTCGATGACTATGGCTGCCGGTCCGCTTGGGTCGAACTTTTCAACTCAAGCTATGCTCCTTTGGAGATTTCAAGCGTTTACATCACCAACAATAAAGATGTCCTTAATGTAAGCGATGCCCAGGAGCGTAAAAAAATGATGTATGCCGTACCTCTGGGAGATGTGAATACCAAGATGCCCAAACGCCAGCACGTTATTTTCTGGGCGGACGGTCAGCCTACCCGCGGAACATTCCATACCAATTTCACCCTTACTCCCGGTCAGGACAACTGGGTGGGCATTTTTGACGCGAGCGGTCTTAATGTGATTGACTCCATCACCGTTCCCGCATCTCTTCTTGCAAACACCACTTATGCAAGGGCAATTGACGGCAAGGACAATGAAACCAATCCTGCCCTGACATGGGAGGTACGTGACAATCTCACCCCAACTTCCTATATCACTCCGAGCAGCAACAACATCATTACTGACTCGAACACAAAGGTTGAAACTTTCAAGACTCAGGATGAGAATGGCTTTGCAATGACAATCATGGCAATGTGCATAGTATTCTCAGCACTCCTGCTGCTCTGCGTATGCTTCTTCGTCATCAGCAAAATCGGCGAAAGAATCTCAAAACGCAACAAGGCTAAGTCACATGGCACCTCTGTCAGCGAGCTTTCACGCTCCGAGCATTCTGACCATGACTCCGGAGAAGAAATCGCAGCTATCGTCATGGCTCTCCATGAGCATCTCGATGCCCACGACCAGGAGAACACCATCCTTACTATTAATAAGGTGAAGAAGGCTTACTCACCCTGGAGCTCTAAAATCTACGGACTGCGCGAAGTGCCACGCAGATAAGACAAAGTGAAATAAAATTCAACCTTAAAGTTCAAAAAGACTAATCAAATGAAAGAATATAAGTACAAAATCAACGGCAACACTTACAAAGTGTCTGTAGGCGACATCAACGACAACGTCGCTCAGGTTGAAGTCAACGGTATCCCTTACAAAGTAGAGCTTGACAGCACCAAGAAGCCTGTGACCGTTGTCAACGCGCCCCGTCCTTCTGCTGCACCGCGCACCGAAACAGGAGCCAAGGTTATCAACACCCCCGCAGCAACAGCAACCGGAGGCTATCAGGTAAAAGCTCCCCTGCCCGGTACTGTGCTTTCTATCGCAGTGAAAGTTGGCGATTCAGTGAAAGCATCTGACACTGTAGCTGTGCTTGAAGCGATGAAGATGGAAAATGCAATCCATGCCGGTCGTGAGGGTGTTGTTGCAGCTATTAATGCCAATCCCGGTGACGCTCTGCTTGAAGGAGCTCCCATCATTACCCTCAAGTAGTGTCAAACTCCTAAGTAGACAAAGATATGACAGAATTTTTCATATCAAACCTGCAGGACTTCTGGCATCTGACAGGTTTTTACAACGCCACCTGGGAGCATTTCGTAATGCTTGCGGTCGGTCTTTTCTTCATCTGGCTTGCCATTAAGAAAGACTTTGAGCCGATGCTCCTTGTGCCCATAGGCTTCGGTATGCTAATCGGCAACATCCCCTTCAACACTGAAGCCGGTCTTGAAATCGGCATTTATGAGGAAGGTTCAGTGCTCAACATCCTTTACAACGGTGTAAGCGCAGGCTGGTATCCTCCGCTGATTTTCCTTGGCATCGGCGCCATGACAGACTTCTCGGCACTTATCGCCAATCCGAAACTGATGCTTATCGGAGCTGCCGCACAGTTCGGCATCTTCGGTGCATACATGGTTGCACTCCTGCTCGGCTTCGAGCCTGACCAGGCAGGTGCTATCGCCATCATCGGCGGTGCTGACGGTCCTACCGCTATCTTCCTTTCATCCAAGCTCGCTCCGAACCTTATGGGTGCCATCGCAGTGTCCGCGTACTCATACATGGCTCTTGTTCCGGTGATTCAGCCGCCCATCATGCGCCTCTTCACCACCAAGAAGGAGAGACTTATCAAGATGAAACCGGCACGCGCGGTGTCACAGAACGAAAAGATTATCTTCCCGATTATCGGTCTCCTTCTCACCTGCTTCGTAGTGCCAAGCGGTATTCCACTGCTCGGTATGCTCTTCTTCGGCAACCTGCTTCGTGAATGCGGCGTAACCACCCGCCTTGCCAAGACTGCGTCAAATGCCCTTACCGACATTGTGACAATCCTGCTCGGTATGACTGTAGGCGCTTCTACTCAGGCATCACAGTTCCTCACAGCAGAAACAATCGGCATTTTCGCCCTCGGTTTCATGGCATTCATCATTGCAAGCTCAAGCGGCGTGCTGTTTGTGAAGCTTTTCAACCTCTTCCTGCCGAAATCCAAGAAAATCAATCCTCTTATCGGCAACGCAGGTGTGAGCGCCGTGCCTATGAGCGCACGTATCTCCAACAACCTCGGTCTCGAATACGACCCCTCCAACTATCTTCTCATGCACGCCATGGGTCCGAATGTGAGCGGTGTAATCGGTTCTGCGGTTGCAGCAGGTGTGCTTCTCGGCTTCCTTGCATAAGTAAGAATTTTTCTTCACTGAATATGCCGGTGCAACTACGATTCGTGGTTGCACCGATTTTTTATACCTGTTTACGGAACAGAATCGCCCGTGAAGTGTTATTAATTCAGACGACTTGATATTTTAAGCCGCGACGACCTTAGTTCTCCTCACCACATTAAGTTTTAGTGAATAAATATGGTAACGAAAAAAGTCATCGACAGCCTATATAAAATATGCAAGAACAGGCCGGACAGTCCTGATGAACTGGATATTGCCCTGCTTTTTGAGGATGTAGCAGACAAACATTCATTGCAATTGAATGAAAAATTCCTCACTATAAACAGTTTGCCTCCGGAAAGCCCATTCCACCGCATTGCATTCAAATGCATCCACGGTATAATTGATTTTGAAGAGGATGTTGCAATTG
>CAMWQE010000126.1 GCA_947176335.1 uncultured Porphyromonadaceae bacterium
ACGCACGCTGATTCGGTTTGACTCTTTCTCACTTGCACGGCTCATTGCCTTATGCGCCTCTCCAAGAATACCGAGCTGATTCTGCACATGGTGCCCAACCTCATGCGCGATGACATAAGCGTAAGCGAAATCACCGTCAGCGCCCAAAGTGCGTCGCATATCCTTAAAGAAAGACAAATCAAGGTAAACACTGTTATCAGCAGAGCAATAGAACGGACCGGTCTGCGAGGTTGCACCACCGCAGCCGCTCTGTACAGAACCATTGAACAGCACAAGTGTCGGCGGCTCATATTCAAGTCCCATTTTCTTGAATTCCTTAGTCCATACATCTTCAGTACCTGCAAGAATCTTAGCTGCAAATTCTTCAAGTTCCTTATCCTGCTCGTCTGCGACATATTCGGTATTTTCCTGTCCACCGGACAGCAAAGTGCCGGAATTTGACAGAAGCACATCCAGAGGATTGCCTCCTGAAATCCATGCAATCAATGCGGCAATTATAACCGCTCCGATACCGCCGCCAAGCGCAAGCGATTTACCACCTCCACCGCGCCTGTCCTGCACATTATTGCTTCGGCGCCTTCCATCCAATCTCATAGTAGAATCGTTTTATGCTGTTTATAAATCAATATGGCTGACATCAACCTTCTCATCAAGAAATATTGATGCCAATCCGGTAAATTTCTCAGGGTTTTCAGTCGTGAGATAACGGCATTCCCCTCCTCTTTCAATCCGTTGCTCCATTTCAGGATGCCTATTCAAATAGTCTTTCAAGCTTTCCGCAACAATTTCGCCTTGCTTCACAACTTTAATATTTTCAGGCACTGCCTTTCTGATTTTCGGGTACAAAATGGGATAATGGGTGCATGCCAGCACTATGGCGTCAATGTCAGCATCTTCAGCAAGAAGTTCACCGACATATTTCTCAACAAAATAATCCGCTCCCTCACCGGTCGCCTCGTTATTCTCAACCAAAGGCACCCACATAGGACACGCCTTTGAGCTAACCTTGAATTCAGGAGATATTTTAGCTATTTCCATATCGTAGCTACCGCTGCTGACAGTGCCTTCCGTGCCGAGAATACCCACATGCCCGTTATCCGACAACGACTGAATTTTTTCCGCCGTAGGCCTTATTACCCCCAGCACACGCAAGCCAGGCTCCATGTCCGGCAAATCATGCTGCTGTATATTACGCAGCGCTTTAGCACTCGCCGTATTGCAGGCAAGGATTACAAGCGGACAGCCCATACTGAACAATGCCGTGACCGCTTCAAGAGTAAACCGGTACACTACATCGAAAGAACGGGTGCCGTAAGGCGCACGCGCATTATCACCAAGGTACAGGTATGAGTATTGAGGCATCAGACGACGTATCTCCTTAAGAATAGTCAGTCCGCCATAGCCGGAATCAAACACTCCAATTGGACCTATTTTCAAATCCATGCCGCAATTTTTTCAATTTCGGGAAAAAGAAGCGGTCTCAACTGATGGTCGAGACCGCTTACTGAAAATTCTTCTATCTCAACGGAATTAAGATTACTTCACTCCGAGCTTAGCTTTAACGAGGTCGGTTACATCAACAACATCGTTGCCGGTATAAACAGGAACCATGTCCTCGAAAATGAATGTAAAGTTACCTTCCTTGCCAACAGCCATAATAGCATCGTGTACTTTCTGCTGGATAGGAGCAAAAAGCTGTTCCTGCTGACGCTGGAGGTCACGTTCTGCCATTGAGCGGAATTCGTTCATTTTGTTGCTGAGATCCTGAAGGTCTTTCATGCGGCGATCCTTAACCATTGAAGGAGTGTCGTCACCGAGTGCCTGATACTCAGAAACTCTCTTATTCATTTCTTCTTCAAAGTTCTTGAACTCATCCTGATACTTGGTAGATGCAGTTTCAAGCTGTGTTGCAGCCTCCTTGGTTTCAGGAAGTGCCTCGATAATGGGCTGAGTCTTAATGATTCCGAACTTGCCCTGAGCGAATCCCAGAACGGGAAGTGCAATCATAATTGCGGCGATAAATTTCTTAAGCATTGTATTCGTATTATTATCGTGGTTAATCTTTATATAATCCGTGCAAAGATACGCCAATTATTTGGAATATCCTAACTTAGCGAGCACCTCGCTGCTAACATCTATGCGTGGAGATGCAAAAATTATCTCAGATGCGGATGCCCTGTCAAATATGCATTGGAATCCACGCTCCTCGGCAACCGCCTTGACAGCATTGTACACCTCATCCTGAATCGGCTGCATCAACTTTTGTCTCATTGCATACAGCTCGCCTTCCGGACCGAAATATTTGTTCTTTAGAGCCATCGCTTCTTTCTCCTTAGCTGTGATAGCCGCCTCCTGCTTCTTTTTCTGCTCATCAGAAAGGAAAACCATATTGCTCTGGTAATCCTTATACATGGATTCCGCCTGCTTGCCGATAGCCTCAACTTCTTTCTGCCACTTCTGCGACAACTGGTTCAGCTGGTCATTGGCTATCTCATAGGTAGGGATATTTGAGAGCACATATTCCATGTCTACCAAAGCGAACTTCTGTGCGTAGGCTCCAAGAGCACACGCAAGAACAGCGAACAAAGATATTACTATTTTTTTCATTTCCGTCTATTTGAATTATTTACAAGCATTTCAATAAAAAGACAATCAACAGATTCCTAAGTTTATTTCATAGCTCTTAAAAAATGTTAGAACTCCTGACCGAGGATGAAGTGGAAGTGGCTGCCACCACGCTCACCATATACTTTGTCAAAGCCGTAACCCCAGTCAATACCCATAAGACCAACCATCGGCAGGAAGATACGCACACCGAATCCACCGCTACGCTTAAGGTTGAAGGGTGAGAAGTCCTTGACCGATGTCCATGCATTACCTCCTTCAAGGAATGCAAGACCATAGATAGTGGTAGAGGGCTGGAGCATGAAGGGGAAGTGAAGTTCAACACCAAGCCTTGCATAAGCATAGCCTTCCCTACCCCACGGGGTAAGCGAACCGTTGTCATAACCTCTGAGCGCAACAGTTTCGGTAGCATAGGTGTAAGAGCCGCTCATGCCGTCACCACCCATATAGAATGTTTCAAACGGTGACTTGAGGTACTTGTTGTAGCTTCCGAGCAATCCGAAGTCTGCACGGGTCATGAGCACGAATGTCCATTTGCCAAGGGGATCATTGAGCGGAGTGTATGTACGGCTCTGGAATTTGAGCTTCCAGTATTCAATCCACTTGTAAAGCTCTTTCTTGGATTCAGTAGTGTTCTCCTGTGCGAGTTTAGCCCAATTCTTTTTGCCGAAGAGCGATGCGGGAGGTGTGAGATGCATGCTGAGGGCGAAGGAAGAACCTTTACGGGTGTACAGCGGGTTGTCTATGTTGTTTCTCGCCAGAGTAAGACCGAGGACAAGAGAATTTGATGAACCGTTGTTCATGTAATAGAGGTATTCCCAGTTTTTGAGGTAGTACCAGTTATATGAAAGCTCGGTTGTGAATGTGAAGAAGTCATCCGGCCATTTAAGTCGCTTACCAAATCCGACAGTCGCACCCACCATCTGGAGCACTTTGTTGGGGTCATAAGCATCCTCATAAGTATTACCGTAATAATCATTGCCGTAACCGTAGCCATAGCCATAGCCGTAACCGTAGCCGTAGTTGTAAGCGGAATTCATCCATGTATTATTATAATATGAGGAGTTGATACCTGTCTGACGGCTGTAGTATGCCGATACCGACAATGAGTTGGGTCGTTTGCCTCCAAACCACGGGTCAAGGAATGAAATGCTGTATGCCTGATAGTAGCGGGCGTTGGTTTGAGCGGAAAGAGTGAATGTCTGACCCTCACCCTGAGGAATAATACCTTTGTAAGAACTCGGGTGGAACAGGTTCTTGATAGAGAAGTTGGAGAACTTCAAAGACACCTTGCCGATGACACCGGTCTGACCCCAACCGAGTGAAAATTCAATCTGGTCGTTTGCTTTAGATTCAAGCGGGAGCACTATGTCAACAGTTCCGTTTTCTGCGTCCGGGCGTACATCCGGATTGAGGTTCTCAGGGTTAAAGTGTCCGGTATTCGCTATTTCACGAAGCGAGCGGATAAGATCATCCTTCCTGAAGAGGTCACCCGGACGGATGTAAAGCTCGCGGCGGATAACTTTTTCATACAAACGGTCGTTACCCTGGATAATCACATTGTTGATTCTTGCCTGAGGACCTTCTTCCATTCTGAGTTCAAGGTCTATTGAATCACCAACCACATTCTTTTCAATAGGAATGAGGCTGTAGAACAGATAGCCGTTGTTGAGATAGAGGTTTGCAACAGCATCATCATCTGTAGAGGTTCTCTTTTCAAGCAACTTCTGGTTGTAGACATCACCGGGTTTTATTTCAAGCACCCTGTTAAGGAAATTGGTGTCGTAGATAGTGTTACCGACCCAGGAAATATCATTGATGTAGTATTTCTTGCCTTCCTCTACATTAATATATACATCAACGCTCTTTTCATTGAACGGCACAACGCTATCACTGAGAATCTTGGCATCCCTATAGCCCAACTCGTTGTACTTCTCTATAATGCGCTTCAAGTCATCCTGATAATCATTTTCAACAAATTTCCTCTGGCGGAAAAGATTCATGATATCGCCGCTCTCATTTGTCTTCTTGATAGTGCGTTTGATTTTCTTATCCGTGAGCACCTCATTACCGTCAATGTAAATTTTGTGCACTTTCACCTTATCATGCTTATCCACATTAATGTCGACAATCATCTTGTTGGGCTCTGACAAATCCTCATTCAACTCAATAACCACGTCGGCGTTGCCAAAGCCTTTCTCCTTGAAGTAGTTCTTGATAATCAGCTGCGCGCGATTGACAATATTCTGCGTAATCTGGTTTCCGACAAAGAGCTGCAGCTTCTCCTGCAAGTCATCTTTTTCACCTTTCTTCACACCATTGTAATTGATTGCGGAAATCTGCGGCTGCTGGCGCAGGTTGATAGAGAGCCATGCCTTATCACCAGCAATCTTGTCGACACTTACCTGCACTTTGCTGAAAAGCCCCTGACGCCACAGGCGCTTGGATGCCGAAGTAATCTCGTCACCTGGAATTTCAATGCGTTCACCAATTTTAAGTCCGGAATACCCGATAATAACAAAATCCTCATAGTTATCCGCACCATTGACAGAAATACCGGCAATTTCGTATGTCGGAGGCATACCGGAATAAATGACCGGAGGTGTATAGATTGTGTCGGTGGGATTCTGTGCTGTGGCAATTCCACAGACAGCAAGCATAGCGGCAATTATGACGGATACTTTAAAACGCATGATATTTGATAATGAAGTATTCACTTGGTTAATTGTTCTGAGGTCAGACCAAATCGGCGCTCCCTCGACTGATATTCGAGAATCGCCCGGAAGAAATCTTCCTTGCTGAAGTCCGGCCAATATATATCGGTGATGTAAATTTCTGCATACGCAATCTGCCAAAGCAGGAAATTGCTTACACGGTTGTCGCCTCCGGTACGGATAAGCAGGTCCGGGTCAGGCATCCCTGCGGTAGCAAGATATCTTTCAACCGTTCTGTCATCAATTTTTTCCGGAGAAAGGACACCTTTCGCCACATCGGCAGCCACCGCCCTTACAGCCTCGGTAATCTCCCAACGTGATGAATAGCTGAGAGCAAGATTGAGGGTGAGACCGGTGCAATGTGCGGTATCCTTCATGCATTGGCGCAAACGCGACAGAGCCTCCTCAGGCATCCTTGCGAAATCGCCAATCATTGAAAGACGGACATTGTTTTTTATCAAATCGGGAGTCTCACGCTCAATGGCAATTACAATAAGATGCATGAGAGCGTCAACCTCCTCCTGAGGCCTGTTCCAATTTTCGGTGGAAAAAGCATACAGGGTGAGATAGCCGACTCCTGCCTCAGATGCAGCCTCGGTGATTCTCCTGACGGTATTCACCCCTTCAACATGC
>CAMWQE010000127.1 GCA_947176335.1 uncultured Porphyromonadaceae bacterium
AATATTCCATTAATGAACAAAATTAATAATTTATACCGGTAGAATCAATATAGTGTCCATTAATTGTCATATCCGAGGAATTTCAGTGATTGCATGCAAAAGTCGTGGATAAGTAGTATCTTTGTGGAGATCAAATGGTTCGATTGCATGAAAAAGATTATTTCAATCATATTCGCGTGGGTCTGTATTACCGTTTCTGCACAAACTTACAATGATGCCCGGATGTTTGATGCAAAGGGTGCAATATCAAGCATAGACTACCGCACGCAGGCATTTCTTCCTACATCAATATTGCATTTTTCAGAGGACGGTGCCATCAGTAAGATATTACAGCAGGAGGCGCTCAATGATTCCGTGATTATAAAAACCGATATGCCTATAGCCGAGATTGTCCGGAATGAATCCAACTATCCTGTTGCAATAAAATTCAAGACCATGGTTCCTGTTGAATTTGTGGTCAAAATCAAGTGGCATAATGATGTGGCGCAGGAATTTCAATATAAACTGATCTATGACACGAAATATGTTAAGGTGACAAATGATGAGGGTGTCACCACTGCATTGAAATTATATGCGGATATGGGAAAGTCAGATGATTTAGTTTACGGGGGTGAATGTCAATTCCATGATTATGAATATGACAGCCATGGCAACTGGATACAAAGGACAGCGACTATATATGACGAGAATGGCAATGAGGGGGAGTCATACACGGAAGAGCGTATCATTACCTACTATCAGCAGTGATATCTGACAATTCCGGATTACTTTTCATACAATTCTATAGGCAGCTCATCCGGATCCCTGAAGAATATAAACCGCTTGGAGGTGTATTCATCCGTGCGTATTTCTTCATGAGGTATACCTTTTGTGTCAAGCTCCCTGACTGCTTCATCCAGATTGTCGACTTCAAAGGCGAGGTGACGCAGCCCAGTCGCTTCCGGTCGCGTGAGCCGTTGAGGCGGTTCGGGAAAAGAGAACAGTTCAATTATGTAATCGCCGTTTAGTGCAAGGTCAGTCTTGTATGACTGCCTTTCCGGGCGATAATTCTCTGCAATAACGGTGCATCCGAGGACATCCGTGTAAAACCGGAGGCTTTTGTCGTAATCTGAGCAGATTATAGCTATATGGTGTACTTTGTTTATTTTCATTGGTCCAAGTCTTGTTCTATGAGTTGCAGTCGTTTTACGATAGTGGATGGTCTCAGCAATGTTCCAGGGGACAAAACGGCATTAGCTCCGATGCGGCAGTTATCTCCGATTAAAGAACCGAATTTCTTGGCTCCGGTGCATATACGCTCCCCGTTATGCCTTACAAAAATGGTTTTATCCTCGCGCTCATTGAAATGGTTTGTAACTATGGCTCCGGCTTCAATATTCACGTTGCAGCCTATTATGCTGTCACCTACGAAATTGAAGTGAGCGACGGCACTGTTAGCCAGCAATATGGTTGTCTTCAGCTCGCAACTGATGCCGACGGAGGCACCGCGGTCAAGGAAAATGCCGTTGCGAAGATACGAATTTGTTCCGACAAAACATTTAGGACCAATGATAGCAGGTGCTTTGATTGTGACATTATGACCGATAACAGCACTTTTATGGATTGCTACTCCGTCATGCACATCATAGTCCTCACCGAGATTGGGGATAAGTGAAAAGAGTATTCCGGACAAGTCGCCTGTTATTTCCCATGGCATTCTGCCGTTGAATGGAAAATTTGTGGTTGCGTGTATATATTCCTGCAACATACTGGTTTACATTAGAGGTTTAATTTGATTAACGCAATAGTTTACCGGGATAGGTCAATTACCTCTCCGTCGGCAGGTATAAGAAGTTTATCCTGGGATATTCCGGCTTTGTCTGCCTCATTGCGCAGGATGCTGCGTGTTGTCTGGCAATGGTCTATAGCATCCATGTGCACAGCAATGAAGCGGCAGTGTGCCGGCGAGGCATCAACCATCTCCACAACATCTTTTTCGTTCATGATGAGGGTGCCATATTTTTGTGACAAAGGGGGTGCAATGGCTCCTCCTGTATTGATTATCACCCATTGCGGGGTATATTTCTCTATGGTTGCCTGAATTTCATCAGTGTACAGGCAGTCGCCAACTATATAGACAGTAGGGTTATCCGGTGCTTTAAGGATGAAACCGGATACAGCACCCATCAAGGTTTCAAGCTCTCCGCGCCCGTGTACTCCTGTTGTCCTGATTATAGTTATGCCATTAACATTCATGCTGTCAGCAATAATTTCCGTATTGCCAAACCCGTATTCATTTTGATATGCAACTGAGTCTGCCGGCTGGATGTACATTTTGATACTGTCGCCGAGGGCTTTAGCCGCGGCATTGTCAAAATGGTCGAAGTGGCTGTGGGTGCCGAGTGCGAAATCGACATTGCTCATTATCTCCTCAACAGGCATGGTAAGATGCACCGTCGGATTTTTGTTTACGCCGAGGATGGAACGTAGTTCCCCTTTACCTGAGAAGAGAGGGTCAACAAGAATTGTCTTTCCTGCATAATTAATCTTAAGGGTGGCATTTCTTATAAGGCGGACACTGTCGAGCGGCTTGGAGTCCGGTTCCGGTACTCTTTCTCTGTTGCTGCATCCGGCACAAATTACTGCCACAGGAAGCAGTAAATAAAATAGGATTCTTTTAGTCATAGTGATTTCATCTGTTTTATTAGTGAATCAAGTGTGGCGGTGATATCTCCTGCAAGTGCTATTGATTTAGAAGCTATTTCGCCGGGTATATAAATTTCATCCGGCAGGTTCAGGGTGATGTAAGTCGCCTCCGGCTCGTGAAATGCAAGTTGCATCAGCGGCAACTTTATGATGCGGTTGCGGCTGCCAATTCCGAGCTCGAATATGACGAGCCTTTTGCCGCCGTATTCCTGTAAGAAACGGTTCAGTTCTTTCTGGCGGTTGACAGGTGCTTGCCCGTCTCTCGCCAATCGGAAGGTTCCTTCTATCTCCCATATCTTTTCCGGGGAAAATCCGGCGGCTTCAAGGTGTTCATCTCCATTGGTCGTGAGAATGAAATAAGGCTTGTCTCCGACTATTTCTTTTAAGTCCTTCATCGCTTTGGTTGCCTCATACTGCCCGGTCCATAATTCTGTCAGGCGGTTGAGAAACTTCTGATGGTCTTCTGGGTTCATTTCTTGCGTCAATAATCCGTCAAGCACATTCCGCAATCCATATTTCTGCCTGAAATCGCTGAATTGCCGCCTGAACATCTCATTATCGGCAAAAATGTTATATCCTTCGGAAATAGAAAGCCCGTTGCTCGCGCCGATTAGAATAGCATCTGCATTTTTAAGCGACCGGGCGGCTGAAGTAAGGGTCTGTTCCATATCAATATATCCTTGCTGAATCAAATATCTTGCCATTCAGAGGCTTGATGTCATCTGTCGGTTTGCCGAGCAACTGACGTATAGCCACTGCAATGTCCTCTTTTATGTCGATGCTTTTTGATGCTATTTCTTTTGGTATGATTGCATGCTTAGGGTTAATGGTCGCATAAAAAGCGTCGCGCCATTGATATGTCATGTTCATGAAAGGCTCTTTTATAAACATAGGTGTCATCATGCCTACACCGAGCTCAAGAAATAGCACTTTCTTATTCATGTTAAAGCGGAGGAAATTCATATAGCGTTCAAACTCACGCTCATAGTCTTTGCCTTGGAGAAATCTGGGTGAACGCACCCACCCGTCAAGTTCTTCTCCCGTATCCACAGAGCGCGGTATCAGATGTTCAGGGAGCGAATCATTTTTAATCTCCGGCAAAAGTTTATCTACCAACTCCTTGTTATAGTATAGCTTATCATATAAGCCGGATTTTACCTGGAAATATCTCCAGTCGCCCTGTAAGCGGGTGATTCGCTCCTCAGGGAATACCCTGAAAAATTGGGCATCCTGGTTTGTTGTGACAATATAGTAGTTCTTACCTTCAAGAAGCTCCGCAAGATCCATATATGTTTTTCCAGTTGGAACATCGTAAATCTTTTTAATTGAACGGAGAACGACTGCCCAATGCTCTCCCGGAGTGAGTCGATGGTCATAAAACAGATCAAATGAATTGTGGTCGCCATATTTTTCTCTCAATCCTCCGGCTATCTCTTTGTAATCATCATCATCTTCGTAGTACCACCTGAATCCACTTGCCGCAGACATGCCGGAAGCACCGCCGACAACAATCGCATCCGCTTCATTGATTTTCTCACGAAGAATGTCTATCTTTTCTTTTTCAGTCATGATTTTTCAGTTTAGTTGATTATAGGTATTTCCCAATATAAATACCTTTTTGTATTACTATAACACAAAAATCATGCCGAATACTGTGCGGAACATAGGATATTTGATACCCTTTTGATAAAATGAGTACCTATTTGATAAATCGTGGTCAGGAGACGGATTCTTCACCGGATTTTTCAAGGAATTCACCAATAGTCATTCCGGTATGCGACTTGAAGAAACGCATGAGATGGCTCGGCGCGGAGAAACCGAAGTCGGCAGCAACCTGCTTGGTATTGTGTTTTTCAAATAAAAGGTCATTTTTTATCTCGCGCAGCATCCTTTGCTTAAGTAGGTGCTTTGCTGTGGTGCCAAACTCATTGTCCACCGCTTTATTCAGGGCAACCCTGCTGATGCCGAGCATTTCCGCATAATCTTCAACCCTGTGGTATGCGCGGATATTCTTCTCCAGCAGTTCCTTATATTGAAATGCATAATTATTTGCAGGGATGCTTATGGGAAGGGAATATTTGCGGGCATAGAATCTGTTGAGAAGCAGGAGAAACTCGTAGTTGTACGCAACAATCAGCTGGTAGCTGTCTGTGATCGGATTCCGGAGTTCCCGCCTCATTTTTTCAAGCACGTCTAAAAGCGGTCTGCTTTCATCGGCGGTGATACTCATGTATTGTGGATGGTTGTTTTGGTAGCAGAACAAAAGCTTGAACATAAGGTATTTGTCAGTGAGGAAATGCTCCATGAAGTTCTCCTGGAAGACAAGAAATGTGTACTCCATTTTGTCAACATCTACATGCCACTCCTGCTGCTGTCCCGGATTGAGAATCAAAAGTGTATTGTCTGCAAGGTCTATCCGTTTCCCGTCAAGGAGCATATAGCCGCTTGCCTTGTGGAAAAAGAAAAACTCGAAGAAGTCTGTCGCATATCTTTCGCTGGCGTCAAACCATGCACGTTTTTCAGTATGGTTTGCCGTGTTGATCATGAAATCAACCCCGCATTTGCTTTTGCTGAACCTGAGTGTCGCAATAAGATCTTTCATGTTAGATAGTATCTGTCAGATGTTTTTCAAAAAATGGCATGCCATATTCCGTTATGTCGCGCTTTACCTCATCCCATAACTCCATTACATTGGTATATCAGTCGATTTCAAATATTCCTTTTTACAAAGTTAGTGAAAAATAAGGATATATCGTGGCTTGTTAAAACTATTGCAGGGTTTGATATGGTAATATATTGATAGTTTTGGTCGGAATTATTCTATTTAGGAATTTATTAACTTGTATGCTTATCTTTTTGGGACCTGTCCTTTGTTACTGGTTGAGACTATGACCTTATATGTGTCAAACTTTTTTCTATGTTATTCCGTTATAAGATAAATGATCATATCATCATTATGGCGAATATTTTCATATATACCGGATTGTGTATAATGCTGTTGGGGGCATTATATGGAATTTATATAGCAATAACCGGTATGAAAAGCAGAAATGAGAATTGCTTTAAAAACCAAAATATATTTGGCGTCCAATTAGGTTCTATGACCCCTAAAATGAAAAAACTATTGACCGTTTGGGGTATAATTATGGTTATTGGTCTTATGCTCACTGGAATAGGTATAGCTATAGGATTGCAATGAATCTGGTTTGAAATAGTATAATTCGTAATGCATCTCATTCATATATTTGCGTAATTCAGCCATTATATCCC
>CAMWQE010000128.1 GCA_947176335.1 uncultured Porphyromonadaceae bacterium
ATATTATATAGTTGCGGTACGCAACACCCTGCCTCTCGAGCAACCGAAAATAATACTTGCGGGAAACGGCGGCAAAACCGATACAATAGAAAAATATCTTACCAAATATGCGGTGGCTCCTGAACGCGCAGAAGTGCCAACGGAGCTTGCACGGCTTGGAAAGGATGCCATGACATTGCCGCAATCACTAACAGCCCTTCTTTCATGCGAATAATCAGAGGAAAATTCGGCAGACGCCGTTTTGACGTGCCGACAAACATAACAGCGAGACCCACAACCGATTTTGCGCGCGAAAATATTTTCAATGTGATTGAAAACCTCATTGACATCGAAGGCATTGACGCGCTTGACCTGTTTGCGGGCACAGGAGCAATCACCCTTGAGCTCCTCAGCCGCGAGGCAAAGACAGTCACCGCGGTTGAGAAAGCCGCCACGCAGTATAATTTCATTGCCAAAGTAGCGAAACTGCTTGGCATAGACAATCTGCGCCTTGTGCGCGGTGATGCCTTGAAGTACATTGCTACCACCACTGCAAAATTCGACCTCATTTTCGCCGATCCTCCATACGATATGGAGGGATTTGCAGACATTCCCGGAAAAATCCTTGAAAGCGACATGCTTAAGCCAGGCACTCTAATTATAATAGAGCACTCGAAGCGACACGATTTTTCGCAGTTGCCCAACTTTTTGCAGCATCGTGCTTACGGCAGCGTGAATTTCTCCATTTTCAAGATACCGGAAGAATAATACCTCAAACACATAACCACCATGGATACAAAAAAGCCTAAACTCGTTATTTCAACCGGCGCAGGAATGAGTGCCGAAAGCGGAATCAGCACTTTCCGCGATTCAGGAGGACTCTGGGAGAATCACAATGTCATGGATGTTGCAAGCGCTGACGGCTTTGCGCGTAATCCCGCCCTTGTACACCAGTTTTACAACGCACGCCGCCGCGACCTGCTCAAAGCGCAGCCCAATGCGGGACACCTCGGGCTGAAAGAGCTGGAAAAATACTTCGATGTGTATATCATCACGCAGAATGTCGACGACCTGCATGAGCGCGCCGGAAGCACCAATGTGCTGCACCTCCACGGAGAGCTGATGAAAGTGCGCGCAATTGAAAATCCGGACAAAATATACACCCTTGACGAGGAGCATCTTGAAACCACTCCTGAATCAAGAGACGCGGAGGGCAACCATCTGCGCCCACACATTGTGTTTTTCCAGGAGGCGGTGCCAAACATAGAGCGTGCAATCGAATGGGCATACGAGGCGGATATTTTTGTTGTAATCGGCACGTCACTTGTGGTTTATCCTGCCGCCTCTCTGCTCCATTATGTCCGTCCCGGAGTGCCGGTGTACTATATCGATCCCAATCCTGCGTCCGTTGCATCCCATGTGCAGGTGATTCGCAAAGGAGCATCCGAGGGAATTGCGGAACTGAACCGCATACTCCTCAAAAATTTGTAGACTCGCCGATGTGTAGTAACTTTGCCCCGTCAAATTACTGAACACTATGTCAACTTACACAGAAACCAAACCGAAAGTAACAACACGCCGCCTCCGCGAAATGAAGGAGCGTGGAGAAAAAATCGCTTGCCTTACCGCATACGACTATACAACCGCCACCCTCGTAGACGGTGCCGGCATAGACCTTATACTTGTTGGTGACAGCGCCTCAAACGTTATGGCTGGAAACCTCACTACACTGCCGATAACCCTTGACGAGATGATTACCTACGCCAAAGGGGTGACCAAAGGTGTGAAACGTGCCCTTGTTGTCGTAGACCTTCCGTTCGGCACCTACCAGGGCAATTCCAAGGAAGCTCTTGCCAGCGCGGTGCGTGTCATGAAAGAGGCTAATGCCGAAGCTGTCAAACTCGAAGGGGGCTCAGAGATACGCGAAAGCATAGAACGCATACTCACCGCCGGAATCCCGGTAATGGGTCATCTTGGACTCACCCCGCAGAGCATCAATAAGTTCGGTACATATAATGTGCGTGCAAAAGAGGAAGCCGAAGCTAAAAAGCTCATTGATGACGCGATGCTGCTTGACGACCTCGGATGTTTCGCTATTGTGCTCGAAAAAGTGCCTGCCGCGCTCGCAGCCGAGGTAGCGTCAAAAGTCAGCTGCCCGGTTATAGGTATCGGTGCCGGAAACGGTGTAGACGGTCAGATTCTTGTTTTCCAGGATATGATGGGAATGAACAACGGCTTCTCCCCGAAATTCCTGCGCCGTTACGCCGACCTTGCAGGAGTCATCACCGAAGGCCTCGGCAAATATGTAGCTGACGTAAAGAGCTGCGATTTCCCCAACGCCCAGGAACAGTACTAAACAATAGCTGTGGCTAAAAGCGTACAGCGCACCGGTCGCACGCTGTCAATAATAAAGCTCGGGCTGCCCATACTCATCGGGCAGCTCGGCATGATTATTGTCGGTTTTGCCGACACAAAAATGGTGGGACTATACTCTACCGAAGCACTCGCAAGCGCATCTTTTGTCAACAACCTCTTCAATGTATGCATTTTTGCATGCATAGGCTTTACCTACGGGCTGACACCGCTGATAGGCGCTCTGTTTTCACAATCGCGCCACGAGGCGATAGGCAATACCCTGCGCAACGGGCTTTTCATGAATATCCTGTTTGCGCTCGCCCTTACAGGCATAATGACAGCGGTATATCTAAACCTGCACCGCCTCGGTCAGCCCGAAGAGCTTTTGCCACTTATCCGCCCATACTTCCTCATTTACCTTTCAGGGCTCATTCCGGTATCGGTGTTTAATGTTTTCGCCCAATGGGCATACGCCATAAACCGCACAAAAATGCCTATGTGGATTATTCTCGCCGCAAACGGAGTAAACATATTCGGCAACTGGCTGCTGATTTATGGCAACTGGGGCTGTCCGGAGCTGGGGTTAAACGGTGCCGGAATATCTACCCTTGTCTCAAGGATTATCTGCCCTGCCGCAATCATCGCCGTACTGGCATTCAGGAAAGAGTACCGTCCTTACCGCAACGGGTTCGCAAAATCCTCGCTTAACAGGCGCACAATAGGTCAGATAAACCGCACTTCCTGGCCCGTGGCGATGCAGATGACCTTTGAAAGCGGGTCGTTTACAGCAGCGGCAGTAATGGCAGGGTGGCTTGGAGCCATTTCCCTCGCCGCATTCCAGGTGATTGTGATTGTCGGCACGCTCGGATTCTGCGTATATTATAGCGTTGGCGCCGCTGTAGCCGTGCTTGTCAGCAACGCGGCAGGACTCGGCGACAGAAAGGAGATGCGCTCCCTCGCATTTGCCGGCTACCGCATTCTGCTTACCCTCGCGGCTTCCGCGTCATGCACATTCATTTTCCTCGGCCCGTCGATTATCAGGCAGTTCACCCACGACCCGCAGGTAATCGCTCTTGCCCTCTCAATGATTGTGCCGCTCGTGATATACCAGTTCGGCGATGCCACACAAATCAATTTCGCCAATGCCCTCAGAGGCACCTCCAATGTGATGCCGATGCTGTGGATTGCGTTTGTCAGCTATGTCCTAATCGGTTTGCCCGCGACATGGCTGCTCGGATTTCCATGCGGTCTCGGTACTTACGGCATTATCCTCAGCTTCTCGGTGTCGCTTTTCGTCGCTGCGGCGCTCTTCTTCTACTATTTCATGCGCACAACCCGAAAAGCACAATGATTTTTGTAACTTTGCCCCGTTAAAAGAAATAATCTTTAGTCAAAAATGACACGCCAATACGATTACCTGGTGATAGGTTCCGGAATAGCAGGCATGAGCTTCGCCCTCAAAGTTGCCGGAACAGGAAGAGTGGCACTTATATGCAAAACAACCCTTGAGGAAGCCAACACAGCGCTTGCCCAGGGCGGTGTGGCATCAGTCACCAATCTTGCGGTAGATGATTTCGACAAACACATAGCCGACACTATGGTTGCCGGTGACTGGCTCAGCAACCCGGAGGCGGTTGAAAAGGTTGTCAAAGGCGCACCCGGGCAAATACGGCAGCTTGTTGACTGGGGAGTTGATTTCGACAAGAAGGAGAATGGCGAATTTGACCTTCACCGTGAAGGAGGGCATTCCGAATTCAGGATTTTACACCATGCCGACAATACCGGATTTGAAATCCAGGAGAGCCTTATCAAGCAAGTGCGCGAAAATCCTGATATAGATATATTCGAGCATCACTTCGCAATTGAAATAATCACTCAGCACCACCTCGGCAAAATCGTTACCCGACGTACCAAAGACATAACCTGCTTCGGTGCATACATCCTTGACGAGGCTACAGGAAATGTCGACAAATTCCTGTCACGGGTGACGCTCATTGCCACCGGAGGAGTCGGAGCGGTGTACACTACCACCACAAATCCACTTGTAGCTACCGGCGACGGCATTGCAATGGTTTACCGTGCAAAAGGCACGGTGCGCGACATGGAGTTCATCCAGTTCCACCCCACTGCGCTTTATCATCCCGGCGACCGCCCCTCCTTCCTGATTACCGAGGCTATGCGCGGCTACGGCGCTGTGCTCCGCAACCTTCGCGGTGAGGAGTTCATGCACAAATATGACCCGCGCTTGTCTCTCGCACCGCGTGACATTGTCGCGAGGGCAATAGACAGCGAGATGAAGCTGCATGGTGATGACCATGTGTATCTTGATGTTACCCACAAGGATCCCGAAGAGACCAAACGCCACTTCCCGAACATTTATGCCAAATGCCTGTCACTCGGTATTGACATCACCAAAGACTATATACCCGTGGCGCCGGCGGCACACTACCTTTGCGGCGGCATTGCCGTTGATTCAAACGGTGAATCATCCATCAAACGGCTCTATGCAGTAGGCGAATGCTCCTGCACCGGACTTCACGGCGGTAACCGCCTTGCCTCAAACTCGCTGATTGAGGCAGTGGTATATGCTGATGCAGCAGCACGCCATGCTTCGGAGGCTATACACCACTATGATTTCCGCACAGATGTGCCTGACTGGAATGACGAAGGCACCCGCAATCCGGAAGAAATGGTGCTGATTACCCAGAGCATCAAGGAGGTAGGGCAAATTATGAGCGCTTATGTCGGCATAGTGCGCAGCAATCTGCGCCTAGACCGCGCCTGGAACCGCCTTGACATTCTCTATGAGGAAACAGAAGAACTATTCAAACGCTCAAAAGCCTCCAGGGAAATATGCGAGCTCCGCAATATTATAAATGTTGGTTATCTCATTATGCGCCAGGCAAAAGAACGTAAAGAATCCAGAGGTCTCCATTATACTATAGACTATCCTCCTGTGCCGTCACGCAATCAAAACGGCAAGTGATGCGTTATATAGGTATGAAACACCTCCTCAGATACCTGTTCATATTAATCACACTGACCGGTTTTCCTATTGCCGCAACTGCTGACGATATAGCCTCGCAGCTGCCTGACGGTGTCAGCGAACTTCCGGACGCACGCATGAAAGGGCTGCGCGGATATTACTATACAGTGATTGATGGCGACACTGTGCGGATGAATGTGCTCAACACCGTCACTGTCTTTCCTCCGATGAAATACAAGAATAAGAAGGAGGAGGAATTTTATTGGAAAACAGTGCGTGACGTTAAAAAAACACTCCCATACGCCAAACTGATATGCGCCACGCTTATTGAAACATACGAGTACATCGAAACTTTCCCCACACAAAAAGAGCGTGAAGAATACCTCAAAAAAATGGAAGGCGAGATATTCAAGCAATACAAACCTGTGCTGAAAAAATTCAGTAAATCACAGGCTCAGCTACTTATAAAGCTCATCAAGCGCGAAACCGACCAGAGCAGCTACAATATCATCAAGGCATTCCTCGGCTCGTTCCGCGCAGGATTCTGGCAGACATTCGGACGCTTCTTCGGGGTTAACCTCAAGGGCGACTATAAACCGGACAAAGACCGCAAAGATGCAATAATAGAG
>CAMWQE010000129.1 GCA_947176335.1 uncultured Porphyromonadaceae bacterium
GTATGAGACCATAAACGAGAGGCTTCACTCCCACTTCTACAATAATCCTGAGGTTCAGCGACTTCTTGCTGCCGGCGAGAAGGAAATCCTTGAAAACAGGCGCACATCTTTTGCAGCGGCGAAAACCGTGCTCGACCACTACTTCGGAAACAAAGGCTGACGGCTCACCGAACAATCATAGGGGCGGAGGCGTTGAAATTTCACAAAAACGCTTCAATACAATTACCCTATGAGAGCAGCTAACTACAGACTTTCGACACCATACCGCGTAGCACCGAGAACACTTTCGTTCAAGGCTATGACAGCCGCCGATATTGACCGCACAGCATCGTTGATGAGGGTAGCCGGAACACGTGCCTGCGATTTTACCGTAGGCGGGATGTTCATGTGGGCTGACTGGTTTCGCTACAGGATGTGCATCTTTGATGATACTCTTTTTGTGAAAGGGCTTGCCGAGAATGACCTCAGCAAAGTGGCTTTCTCCCTGCCGGTAGGCAAAATGCCGCTCAGGGATTCGATAAAGATGTTGCGCGAATACTGCCGCCGGCATTCTATTCCGTTAATCCTTTCAGCCGTGCCTGAGGAGAGGCTTGAGGAGTTGCGCGCACTCGGAGCTACCAAAGTGGAAGAGCTTCCTGCATGGGCTGATTATATTTATGACATCAATTCTCTTTCCACATTCGCCGGAAAGAAGATGAATAAAAAGCGCAACCACATCAACCGCTTCATCGCCGAGCATCCGGACTATACCCTTGAGCCTGTTACTGCTGCAAACATTCAGGAGGTAAAGGATTTTTTCAACTCCCAGGAACTTGCCGAAGGCAAATCGCTGATGGCGGAATACGATCGCCTGCAGGTGCGTGAGGTGCTTGACAATCTGGACAAATATCCTTTTGAAGGGGTTGCCCTGAGGATTCCCGGTAAAGGTATAGTTGCATTCGCCTTTGGTGAAGTGTGCGGTGATACTCTGGTTGTTCACATTGAAAAAATGGACCACAGCGTCAACGGCGCGGGAGAGGTGATATGCCGTGACTTTGCCGCCTATATGAAGAACCGCTATCCTCAGCTGCAATACGAGAACCGCGAGGATGATGCCGGCGACGAAGGTCTGCGCCAGGCAAAGCAAGCGCTTAATCCGGTCTCCCTCCTCAAGAAATACAACGTCACCTTCGACTAACCTCTGATTCTATAGCAATAATCAATTGCTTGAACAGTAAAAGATAAAGCTAAAGGATGTGCAAAAACAGGCACATCCTTTAGTTGCTATTGGAAATCATTATAGTGTGCGCCTTTGGGGGTAGGGTCTATAACTTTCACCGGTTTGCGGTAGACCTTCTCCATCAAATCCTGTAGGCTTTGGGATGCCTCGATTCTGGCTCTTTCAACAACTCCGTTCTGATATAATTTTTTCTTAGAGTTTTTAAACGCGTTCTGTTTTACTTTGCTCCAGACTTCTTTTGGCGCTCTTGATGGGGACAGTCTCTCAGCAATACAGTCTAAGTCTTTACTATCCACAGATACCCAAGATTCCTTGTCCGTAGATTCCATGACTTCAATAATTTCCGTAGGCAATATGATTTTTACAGTGTCTCCGGTAATATCTGTTTCAATATTCTCAATATCAAAAGATATGCTACCGCGCTGTTTTTGTTTACCAAAGCATACCCAATTATCAACGGTATCTACTACAGCAACCTCATTATAGAAATCAATCGCACATAATTCCACCATTGTTTCAATCTTGTTAATGTTCCCTTTGCTTACAGAGATACTGCCTTTGGAGGAGAAGGCAAATGTGTAAATTAGAAATCCCGTAACAACTATGATAGCTACTATGGCTATTTTAATTATGTTTTTCATTGTCTCTTTTTTCTGAATTTTTAAACTCAATACTTGCAACGTAACCGTTCGCTTCAAAAATATTTTCAAAATATTTTCGAGCTTTACGTTTGGCGGATTCAATGAGGTGAGCCTTAAACATCGGATTTTCTTCCCATTCAGTTCTCATGCTTTCATTGCCTTCCTCCTTCAATTTCGTTAAATCTTTTTCATCCAACTGGTATCTGGTTCCTGTAATATTAGTATATACTTCGTGCATGTCGGTATCTCGTCCCATTAATTCCGCTTCAACAGGAGGTAAAAATACCTGTACGGTCTGGTTTTGGTCGTTAAAAACCAAATCTTCAGCCTGTAAAGTGGATAAGTCGATGAAAGCTCTTGCATAAGTGTCATAAGAGTATCCTGCCTTTCGTCTTCCAAAAGGATTTTCTTTGTTCATTGTGACAGTTTTAGTTATTGACATTTTTGCTAATACCATCTTGTCTACAGATTTGAGCTCTTGATATAGCTCATTAGTGTTATTTTTTGCGCAGGATGACATCAATACAATAGATAGCGCAAAGAGCGGATAGATAATCTTCATGTTATTTGATGTTTACGGTCATTGAAAAGCCACGGTCGGTATTTGCTCCGGGAAAATTGGCACGAATCCATTGTGCTTGTTTGGACTTGTTTCCCATTAACTGGGAGTAGTAGCCTGCTTCTGAAGATGAGCAGGTAATCTCACGTGTGAACGGTTTCGGACCATTCATCTGGTAAACTCCTTTGATTATCACTTTCATATCATTTGGTATGTTTATTTATTTCCTCAATTAAACCGGCTGTTACTACGCTTGAAATAGTAGCTATTATGCCGATACCCAGAAACATCGAGCAAATTGATATTATCTTGCCTAACATTGTCACAGGATATATATCACCATAGCCAACAGTGGTAAGTGTGACAACAGACCAGTAAACCGCATCCATGAAATTGGCGAATGTTTCTTCACCTGTCACCGGGTTATAATGGGGTTCAACGTTAAATATCAGCAATGATGTAATGAAAATAAAGAAGATTACGAAAAGGGATATAGCCTTGAGAACAGTTTTGTTTTTCTTCAATACTCTCATAAGCATATCATCCTTGTCGGAATACCTTGAATATTTCACTATTGCTGTAATCCTTGCCAACCTAAATATTTTGAATAGCGAGAATTTGTAACTGATAAGTCCGAAAATTGGCATTATGGAGAGCAAATCTACCAACCCCATAAAGGTGAAAGGATATCTTCGCCACCATTGCTTTCCTATCTTGTATATATCAGCAGGAGAAACATAACATCTTGCAATGAAATCAATTAGAAACACTATCACTGTAAACCAGGAGATGCACTCAAGTATTTGGTTGTTTTCTAAAAACATGAGCGGCACGAGGCTGAGCACAATAACTATGCCCATACACCAGTCATATATTTTACTGACTTTAGAATGCTCTTTGTCGGCATCTATTATGTCGGCAAGTCTCTGCCTGAATCCGGCTGTTTTCATTTGCAAGTGTTATATTGAGGTTAATCCTATAATTATAATCCAAAGATATTCTTTGGTTTGAAGCCGTTTATCTTATTGAGTGCTACCGGATCATCATTAAAGATCATACAGCCTTCATTATAAATGCGCTGATGCAGTTTTTTGAGGTTACTGTTACTTCTGAGATAAGCTAATACCTCCAAAAGGTCAGACAGACGTTCAGGTGTTTCAAAAATAGCCAGAGCAGCAGGATTATTGATATTAGCCATTATTTCCATGACCGGACGTATCCTGCATTCCTCCATTGCTTCGAATGCTTTCGGATGCCATGAGTACTTTTTTGTGCCTTCCCTGTAAATGCGTTGGTGCAATTTTGAATATGCCTCTTTAAGCGGTTTGCTTGGGTCTTGCGATATTCGGAAAGCATAGTCAAGCACTTCGATGTAATCACTGACGTTTGTTGGAAACGGGAATTCCTCTATATGAGTTGGATCAGTCAGGTTCATCAATTTCTTTAAAGGGCTTATCCTCCATTTGGTAAAGAGCATCATTATTTGAGGTTCATTGCCATATCTCAAAACAGCTTTTCCCATAACATGAGCCATTTTGTCTTTCCATATAGGCACAAGATCTATGTCCTTTCCAAAAAGAGTTTCAGACCATTCCGTAAAAAGACCTTTTCCTTTGTTCCGTTGCGTTTCCTCATTTATCTGGCTGCTTGCGTAAGAGAAAAAATCAATCAATACTTCAGGAAACAACGGGATATCAATCATCCGGATTATTTCAGCCTTGAAAGTATTGAGTTTTGAGGGCGCTTTTATAAAAGTCCCGATTGTATTCATAATCGTATCTGATACAGCTGCTGATGCCATAGCTGTCGGATCTGAAACCATTCCTGCGACTTTAGGCAATGCGGATGCAAGATTCAATCCATTCGCTTTTTCTTCTTTCGCGGCAATCTTCTCAGCCATTACAAATGCAGCTGAAAGATCTTTAATACAGTTCCTTGCAATCCTCTGGTAGTTTTCAAGAGCTTTGCATAGTAGAAAATCAAATTCCTGCACATCAATGTCTTCTTCCTGTACCCTCCGGAGTATCAGCGCTTTCTCTTTATCATCTATAATGCCGTCTGAAAGTGAGAGGCGGATAATAGAAATTGTTTTATCTGAACATCCTATGGACTTGAAAGACATGGGTTCTGTCTCTTTGGATACATTCTGCTGTTCCGGCTTGTTTTTTACTGATGCTTTCGGGGAATTATTCTTAGCAGGAAGTGCGGAACTGACTATCTTTGCGCCATCTTGAACAATCTGGGAAAGCGATTTGCTAATATCGCTTCCGTTAGATACTATGCTCTCACTCTTTTTAGCGAGGTCATTCAGTGAATCCAGTAATCCCATGTTCCTATTCAATGTAATTAGTGAGTTTGTCGAGCCATTTGATTATCACAGTGCGTGCCTTGGAATTATTATCCAGGGAGGATACCAGTTGTCCGCTACGGATGCCATAGTTGGGTAACGATGTTAGTTCCCGCCACCATGAGCCTCCACTCCGCGCTCCCTTGAATTGGGCTTTCAAAGCTTTAGCCATTTCGCTATTATTGTCCTTGGTAAGCACTTCCACAATGTAGAATGTTCCTTTCCTTGGTTTACGGATGCGGATAGTTGCCATAGAATTCGGCTTACTTATAGAAATCAGATCGTTTGCCACATCTGTTGTCCATCCTCGGGATTTTAATGTCAGCAAGTAATCATTCCACCCGTCGATTGACTCGGAATCCTTTTCTATTGACTCTTCCTGCCGGATTGTATCATTGTTTTCATCTTGAGCATCAGTTGCATCCGTGCCTTGCTCGAATGTTTCAGTAAGAGTTTTAATAGAATCAATATACTCTTTTGAGCGAGTGTTAATAGTCCCGGTATACAATGCTCCTCGAAAATAGTCAGAGATATTGAAGAGTGAAACAAGCAGTTTTTCATCATCCGTATCCGGGCTTTGATACATTTTGATAATGTCACCTACAGTATGATTGGTGTCAATCATTTGGCGGTCATCGCAATGCATGGCGAGTGCCGCAGTCCGGAACTTCAGGATGGATTTGGAATTTTCATCTTTTATTTCAACGTAGCGGCATAGCGCGTCCAGAAAAGTCTTATATGCCTCCAACTTTTGCTTGAAGATTTCCACCTCTTTTTCTTGCTCTCTCTGTTCATTCAATAAGGCGCTTTGTTGCTTGGATTGCCCTTTGAAAAGAAAGAATGTTGCAAATACAGTCATTGCCACACCAAGAACAGCTCCGATAATAGTTAACGGCAAATCTTTGGTATCGGCAAGGAAATAGGTGACAACGCATATTCCTAAAATTGCGATGGCAAATGCCCATCCCCATAATTGTTCAAACAAGGAGCCGGAAGAAGCCTGGATGTTTGGTTTCATTGAATGTTAAAGTTGCCTCCGGACTCACCTCATTGGCATTCAGTTGGTTAAAAAAAGAGCGTGAGAGTCTGATCTGTTGCTCGTCCCACGAATCGAGGCTCTGGCATTGCCCATCACAGTAGAACGAGCAACGC
>CAMWQE010000130.1 GCA_947176335.1 uncultured Porphyromonadaceae bacterium
TGCTCCTACGTCAGTTTAGCAAACTGGTGGTTTCAGCCACTCACCCACCTCTCCTTTGGTGGCACTGTTGCCAATTGTGGTGCAAAGGTAATTGTTTTTTTCTACCGATGCAAGCGTAAGGTGGCTTTTTTTATTTAATTTTGTAGCATGGAAGAGCAAATTGTTTCTGAATCCGCCCCTAAACGGACAGCAAAAAGCAAAAAAACGACCTCAAGAAAGTCCCGAAAACACAAGCGTAACCCGCTGGTATGGATAATTATAGCAATCTCCGCAATAATGCTTGCCGGGGCATTTGCAGTTTTCTGTTTCCATTCCTACCGGGGTGATGCAGTGTGGGTATATATTCCGAAGGATGCCACGGCAAAGGATATAAAGGAGAAACTAACGGAGGCGATGGGGAGCGGCGAGGCAAACCGCATCATGGGACTTTGGAAACTGATGGGCGGGAAACCGGCGACCGCACACGGGGCTTACCGCTTTTTCCCTGGCAACTCTTCTGTGCGCATGGCGCGCAGACTCCAGACCGGTGCACAGACTCCGGTAAAAATCACATTTAATAATGTGCGCAAACTTGATGAACTTGCGGCTAAGATTGCGAAACCGATGGAGTTTACCCCCGATGACTTCCTCGCCGCATGCCGCAAAGAGCTTCCGGGCTACGGCTTCGATGATGAGCGGCAGTATGTTGCCGCATTCCTTCCCGACAGCTACGAGATGTATTGGACCGAAAGCGCGGACAATGTTGTTGAAAAGCTGGTGAAGCACCGCAATTCGTTCTGGAATGACAGCCGCCGCGCAAAAGCGAAGGCACTCGGACTCACTCCGGTGCAAGTGGCGACAGTCGCTTCCATTGTCGAAGAGGAAACAATGAAGCGCGACGAGCGTCCCACGATTGCGCGCCTTTACCTCAACAGGCTTGACAAAGGCATGAAGCTCCAGGCTGACCCGACTGTGAAATACGCTGTTGGAGATTTCAGCCTCAGGCGCATACTTGCCAAGCACCTCAAGGTATCATCACCTTATAATACCTACGAAAACAAAGGAGTGCCCCCCGGTCCCATCAGGGTGGCGGAAGCGGCAACCATAAATGCGGTGCTGGACGCTCCGAAAAACAATTATATATATATGTGTGCCCGCGAGGATTTTTCAGGCTACCATAATTTTGCCGCCGACTACGACACTCACATGGCAAATGCGCGCCGATACCAGGCTGAACTTAACAAAAGAGGAATAAAATGAAGCAGGAATCCGGGGATGAACTCGTAATCCTTGCCGAGTATCCCTACGACTGGCAGGCGCACATCGCAAAAGGCATCCTCGATGACGCCGGAATACCTTGTATCATCAACAACGAGCTTTTTGGAGGAATATATCCTATCGGATTCAATTCCATAGGAGCTATCACCGTGTCGGTGCGCCGCCGCGACCTTGAGGAGGCGCGCCGGCTGACCGCTCACTGCTCGGACAGCGGCGACTGAAACGCCTCGTTTATCACTTTAACATCATTCTTGCCACCGGACTCATCGCCGTCATTCTCGGCGCGGAGAATCACATAACGGTCATAGTACGCCAAAAGCAAAGTGGTGAGCGGCAACGCTATAATAAGACCTATCAGCCCCAACAAGCTGCCCCAAACAGACAGCGACAATAGAATCAGCGCCGGATTAAGTCCCATTACCTTGCCCATTATTTTCGGAGTCAGGAAAAGGTCCTGAATCACCTGCACCACGCAGTACACCGCAATGCACTCCCAGAATATTGTCCAGAAATTGCCACCGCCGGCAACCGCATAGACAAGGCACAGAAATCCGGCGGGAACAATAGATATCAGCTGAAGGTAAGGCACCATGTTCAGCACGCCGATAAACAGCCCGAGAGCAACAGCCATAGGCAGGCCGATAATCAGGAACCCTATGCTGAAAAGTATGCCGACAATGAACGCAACGAGCGCCTGCCCGCGGAAATAGTGGTTCATGCTGTCCTTGATGTCATTACCTACCTTAAACACTATCGGACGGTATTTCGGAGGCACCATGCGGCGCATCCCGCGGTTAAGGCGGTCATAGTCAATCATCACGAAGATGACATAGAGCACCACGACGCACCAACTCACAATGCCGAGAATCACAGAAATGCTGCCGTTGATGATTTTCCATGACGCGCTCATCGCGCTCTCAATCAGCGAAGCCCACTCCTGGCGGGTCAGCAGGTCGGAAATCTCGTTGAAATCGACATGGCGCCTGATAAACTCGTGGAACGATTCCGGCAGGAACGCCACTGCGCCTTCCGAGCTTGCGTAATTGCGCAGAATGCCCGCCATCTCATGCATTTCGTTAAACAGCATCGGCACAAAGAAATAGCAGATGATGCCGGTGAGGAAAGCTACCTCAAAAAGAGTCACGAAAATCGCCGGAGTGCGCGTTTTGAAATGAAGCAGGCGCTTGTTGTACTGCACAAAAGGCTCAAGCATATAGGCAATGAGGCACGCAACGCAGAATGGGAGCAGCACATCTTTGAGAGTATTGATGAGCCATATCACGCCGGCAAAGCACAGCGCGCCGATAATGAGACGTACAACCCGGTCGAAAGTATAAGGCTGGCGAGTGTGTGGCATAACTTATGGTATCAGGGAATGAGTCGGTCAAGTACGGTTTTAATCAGATCAGTCATCGCAGTGCGGTAGTTGGGAGTGGAATTATGGTTCATCCGGTTGGCGATAATGGAGCATACGGTCATAGCTTTGTGTCCCATCAGCAGCGCCATGCCCTGCAGCGGCGCGCTCTCCATCTCGTAGTTGGTAATCCTCAGCCCGTTGTGGCGGAAAGTCTCAATTTTGCTGTTCAGGTCCGGGTTTGCAAGCGGCAGCCTCACCTCCCTGCCTTGCGGGCCATAAAAACCTACTGCGGAAATAGTGTTGCCCACAACCATATCATCCTTGCCGATGCGCTCCACAAGCTCCGGATCGGCATTTACGACGTAAGGCTTAGCCCAGAGTGGATTCCACCCGGTATGGGCGCACAGCGCCGCTTCATAATCGAGGTCTGACACTTCATTGCGACCGGCATAGTAGTTCAGCACCCCATCAAAACCGATTGACTTGCCGGCTATCACCGGAGTGCCTACCGGAATGTCCGGCTGCAACGCTCCGGAGGTGCCGATTCGCACCATTTCAAGCGTGCGGTGCACCGGTCTGACCGTCCTTGTGGCAAAGTCCACATTTGCCAATGCGTCAAGCTCGGTGATAACTATGTCTATGTTGTCGGGACCGATCCCGTGGGAGAGGCACATCACCGGAGTGCCGCGCAGAGTGCCGCCGATTGTCTTGAACTCACGGCTCTGCACCGCGTAGTCGCGGGTATCGAAGAAAGACGCGACCAGATCCACCCTCCCCGGGTCGCCTACGAGTATAATCTTGTCGGTAAGCTGTTCAGGGAGCAGATGAAGGTGAAACACACTTCCGTCGCTGTTTATAATCAGTTCCGATGGTTCTATTATTTTCTGTGCCATAATGGTATATGTGATGTGTTTATGCTTATTGTGTCTGTGCGAGCCGGTACTTCGCGCCGGGATAAGCAAGTAGCAGACCTTTGAATTCCATATCGATGAGGAGCGCCATCAGCTTGCCGACGCTTATGTCAAGGGCAATCGAAAGCTGGTTCACCCTCGCCTCGCCCTTCTCCGTTATATAGTTTATGACCGCCTGCTCCTCCGGCGACAGCTCGACGAACAGGCTCGGCTGAGTCGCCTCCTGCGGCTTGCGCTGCAAGCCCATTGCGTCTATCAGGTCATCCGCGCCGCAAATCAGCCCGGCGGAATTTGACGCTATGAGACGGTTGCACCCCGCGCTGTATTTGTCGGAGATTCTTCCCGGCAATGCGAATACATCCCGGTTATACTCCGCGGCAAGCCCGGCTGTTATCAGCGCGCCCCCTTTTGTCGCGCTCTCTGGCACCACGAGGCAGTCGCACAGCCCCGCCACAATCCTGTTCCGCGCAACAAAATTGCCCTTATGCACCGGGTCTGAGGATGTAAACTCTGTGAGCAGCATGCCGTTTGATTTCACTATATTCACCGCTGTCTGGCGATGCTGCGCGGGATAGATTATATTAAGACCGTGGGCGAGGACGGCAACCGTAGGCAAACCATGTTTCAGTGCCGCGCGGTGGGCGGCGATGTCTATACCGAAAGCGAGACCGCTCACAATCACCGGAGGCTCCGCGAGTGAGGCGGCAAGACCCTCCACGAGCCTCTCCGTGAAATCGATGCCGTAAGGAGTGGCATGGCGCGTGCCCACAATGCCTATGGTCGCGCCCCGGTTCAAATCGCAGCTGCCCGTGCCATAAAGCATCAGCGGCGCATCCTCGCAGTCGGCAAGCCGCGCGGGATAAGCCTCGTCGGCATAATATAAAGGGGTGATGCTGTGCGCCGCTATGAAATCCGCCTCCTTCGCAGCCTTTTCAAGCAACGAGTCGCGGTAAGCCCTGTCAAAAATTTTGCTCCGCACACCCATCACCGAAGCGAGCGCCGATTCCGACGCGGCAAAAAAATCCCGCTCGCTACCCACCCGTCCCAGAATCTCCGAAGCGAGGACGCGGTTTATCCCCTTCAGAGAAGCGAAAGCGATGCGGTAAACAATCGGGTCGGCTGTCATTTCAGGTACTTTTCAAAAGCTTGTGCAAGAACATCTCCACGAGTCAGCTTGCCATCCTCGATGCATACCACTGTCACCTCGGCGCGGGTAACAGGCTCATTGTCCGCGGCACGGAAAATATCCTGACGGAAAATAAAGCGGGGGCCCTTGCAGCTCAGCGCAAGGCGGCTCACCATATCCTCGCCGAGGGTCAGAGGAGTGAGGTATTCAATCTCGACCTTGCGGAGCACCGGGTCAATGCCCCTCGAATGCATCTCAGCGAAAGAGAAACCCGCGCTGCGGCAAAACTCGTGGCGCGTATGCTCCATGTAGTGCAAGTAATTGGCGTTGTTGACAATACCCTGCACATCCACCTCATAATCCCTCACCCTTATGGGCAACTCAAAGTCATAGCTTCCTATAGAATCCATTAGTTCCGTTTTGATTGTGGTAAAGGTACAAAAAAAATATCTATCGGCAATAAGGAGCGAAAAAAGAGACTGCCTAACATTTGAAGTGATCCCCAAAAGTTGGACACAAAACTTTTGAGATACAGTTCATCGTTAGACTGCCTCTTTTATATAATTACATAAGTTTATAATATTCTTTAGAATCCGCCTTTAGATAATATCAAAGAACAAATTAATAATTTATTTCAGCTGTTCTATTAAACATGATAAGAGTTCCATAAAGATTTGCTGCGTACCGATATTCAGACTTGATATGCTTAATATAGTTGATATAATCTGTGGGATTAGGAACCAGTTTGCTGAGATCAGTATTCTCATCTATCTTTTTCCCATAAAAATCTGTGAGAGAAGCATAAACCAGCTCCATACTTAGAGGATAATAAGGAGCTACTACACCGTATTGGCTCGGTGGGATGTTCAGTTCTCGCAAGTCCTCACTCATCGCATTAATACTTTCACTATTAATCCAAAAGTGATAGTATTCGGTTTTAAACTTTCCATCACCAGAAAGATTAATTACTACACCCTCAGCATTTGCTTCATACACTTCCTTTTCTGGTTCATCGCCATCATCGCTACAACTGTTGAAAACCATTCCGATAATGACACACAGAGCTACAGCAACCAGCGACTGTAGACGCACGAATTTGTGTTGCATTGTAAAACAATATTTTGTGCTTCACAATCCCTATAAAGCAATTAAGTATTGGATATAGAAAAGGTGTGGGATTGTACTCTGCATACCCCTTTTAGTAGGCTTCTCG
>CAMWQE010000131.1 GCA_947176335.1 uncultured Porphyromonadaceae bacterium
GAATAAAGAACTGGCTCGCAAGCTGAATGTTAATAAGCTCCACATGAAATCCGGAAGCAGAAAAATCAGGCAATAGCGGTGAACTCCCGCTTATATGCTCAAACAACTTATACAGAGGAAAATCCCCTTTGCACGGAGCAAGAATGATATTGTCAAAAATCCATGGCATCGCTATGAAAAAAGCGATGGTGAACACTATAATCACACCCCCCGCCCTCAGAATCACCGAGCGCAGAGCGTCAACATGCTCCCAGAAGCCCATCTGCGCAAGGGTCTCTGATTTGTTATCAGCCATAGCGCGGATATAGTTCAGTCCTTATTTTCTGGCAGAATCATCTTTGGATCCATCTCCTTTGGAAGCAGGAGGAGTCGGATTGTTGATTTCGTTGGTAATATCATTCATTCCGTCCTTGAAACTCCTCACACCCTTGCCTATGCCTTTCATAAGTTCGGGAATCCTGCGGGCGCCAAATAGAAGGAGAATTACGAACACAATTATGATAATCTCACCTGTGCCAAGATTGAATAAAGCTGGTATCATTCTTATTTACTGTTGTTTACGTCTTTAATACTTGTAGTTATAGTGTCTTTGGACATCGTAAAGTTAGTAATTTACGCTAAAACTCCGGCGTATATGAGGAAAAAAACTTATCTTTGCACACTGTTTACACATTATTATAAATAAATAGACTGAATGAAAGCATTTGTATTTCCCGGTCAGGGCGCCCAGTTTGTAGGTATGGGCAAAGAACTTTACGATAACAATGCCACAGCGCGTGAAATGTTTGAGAAAGCAAATGAGATTCTTGGTTTCCGCATCACAGACATTATGTTTTCCGGCACTGATGAAGAACTCAAGCAGACCCGCGTTACTCAACCCGCTATATTCCTCCACTCGGTAATCCTTGCAAAGACTCTCGGAGACGATTTCAACCCCGACATGGTTGCAGGACACTCACTCGGTGAATTTTCAGCACTCGTTGCTGCCGGAGCACTCAGCTTTGAAGATGGACTCCGTCTCGTTGCGGCACGCGCACAGGCTATGCAGAAAGCATGCGAACTCAAACCCTCCACCATGGCTGCTGTACTCGCACTACCTGATGAAAAAGTTGAGGAGATATGCGAAAGCATCGACGGAGTTGTCGTATGCGCCAACTACAACTGTCCCGGTCAGATTGTAATTTCAGGTGAAGAAGCCGCTATTGATGCTGCTTGCGAAAAAATGAAAGAGGCAGGTGCAAAACGTGCCCTTAAGCTGAAAGTTGGTGGAGCATTCCACTCACCATGCATGGAACCCGCGCGCGCAGAACTTGCCGAAGCTATCAGCGCAACCGAGATTCACACTCCGGTTTGCCCGGTGTACCAGAATGTGGACGCACTCCCCCACACTGACCCCGCCGAAATCAAGGCACTTCTTGTGGCACAGCTCACCGCTCCCGTGCGTTGGACACAGACTGTCAAGAATATGATTGCAGACGGAGCTACTGAATTTGTTGAACTCGGTCCGGGCAAAGTGCTTCAGGGCCTTGTAAGCAAAATTGACCGTAACGCTACCGTTTCAGGTATGCAGTAAACCATAACGGATTTGGCATACAATTCAGCCTGTCCATACACATATTCCACCTTTCCCAACGGACTGCGGCTCGTCCATGTACGCAGAAAAGGAGAGGTGGAATATTTCGGTATGGTCGTAAATGCCGGCAGTAGGGATGAGACTCCAACTGAATTCGGACTCGCCCATTTCGTTGAGCACACGATTTTCAAAGGCACGCGCAAGCGCCGCTCATGGCATATAGTGAACCGCATGGAAAGTGTCGGTGGCGAGCTCAACGCCTATACCACCAAAGAGGAAACTGTCATCTACACCGTCTTTCCCAAAGGCTCCTTGCTCCGTGCAGTCGAGCTGTGCGCAGACCTCGTGTCTGCTTCAATTTTTCCCGAAAAAGAACTTGAAAAAGAGCGGGAAGTGGTAAAAGATGAAATCAGTTCCTATCTTGATTCCCCGTCCGAGTCCATTTTTGATGATTTCGACGAGCGCATATTTGCGGGAAGCCGGATGTCACACAATATATTAGGTACTCCCGAAAATATTGACTCCTTCACTTCAGCAAGTTGCCGGCAATGGATTGACAAATGGTACTCCCCGGGAAATATCGTGCTCTTTTACACCGGTGCGACAAATGAAAAAAGGTTGAATGAGATGGTTGAAAAGTATTTTGGCTTCTTCAATTATCCATTTCAGGCAAATGACCGCAATACACCCGAAATAAATCCTCGGTTTGATATTACGGTTGAGAAAAACCTGCACCAGATGCACACAATCGCAGGAATCCGTGTGCCAGGTATAAAAAGCGATATGCGCCCTGCTCTCTCCCTCCTTGTAAACATGATTGGGGGACCGGGAATGAACTCGATACTCAATTTCGAGATGAGAGAGAAACGCGGTCTTGTTTATAGCGTTGACGCTTCCTCGGCACTATACTCCGATTGCGGTCTGCTATCGATATATTATGGATGCGATCCTGAAGATAGCGACAAATGCCGCGATATCCTATGCCGCTCCCTTGAGCGCATACCCCGCGAGATAACCCGCCGCAAACTCGAGAGCGCTAAAAAACAGCTAATAGGACAACTTGCCCTTGCCCGCCAGAATAACGAAAACAATGCTATATCGGCAGGACGGCAGATTCTGTATTTTGGTTATGTAGCTACTCCACAGCAGTGTGCCGAAGAAATCCGCCGGATTACTCCGGAAACATTCATTGCTGCCGCAACCACCCTCTCCCCGGACAATATCTCCTTCCTTACCTTCAAGTAATCCGATGGATTACCGACAATCAGGTAAAATCAAATTTGAGAATTCACAAATAAAATGCGATGGCAATAGATAAAAAGATTATACAGGAACTTCTCAACGATATTGAGAGTGACAGAGCTGAACGGACTCGCTCGGTAAACAATACTGACAAGTTCGGTCAGGCTATTTGTGCATTCGCAAACGATTTGCCTAACCACAAGAAACCCGGATACCTAATTATCGGACCTGATGACAAAACAGGTAAACTTGTTGGAGTACCGATTACGGATGAACTGCTAAAAAACTTGTCAGGCATTCGTACCGACGGCAATATACAGCCACAACCATCCATGATTGTGGAGAAAGTGGAATTAGACGAAGGTCCGGTTGCTGTGGTTGAAGTCCAGCCTTCACCGTTTCCTCCTATCCGGTACAAAGGACACATTTGGGTAAGAATAGGACCGCGTAAAGGTGTTGCTAACGAACAGGATGAAAAGATTCTTCTGGAAAAAAGAAACAGTCAGGCAGTGACATTTGACGCACTGCCATGCCTACGCGCGACAATTGATGATATAGATACTAAGCTATTTCTTAACAGTTACCTCCCTAAAGCTTTTCCGGAGGATGTTCTTGCTGAAGATAAACGTGATGTCAGACATAAAATGCAAGCATTAGGTTTCTATGACATGCGTTACAATTGCCCTACGAACGCAGGAATAATTATGTTTGGCAACAATGTCGAGCGTTTTCTGCCAGGGGCTTACATCCAGTATGTTAAATTCAAAGGCAACGGTAGGAGCGGAGATATCGAAAGGGAATACAAATTTTCCGGAAACCTTATGAAGGTTCTATACCAGCTTGACACTTTTGTTGATACTACCATAACAAACCGCCGTCCTGTGCCGGTATCTGTTTTAAGAGAAGAAACAATTGTCGATTACCCGCATTGGGCAACCAGAGAATTGCTTATGAACGCGATATGCCATAGGACATACGATTCCAACGGACCAATACAGTTCTACCAATATGACAACAGAATTGAAATATTGAATCATGGCGGATTATATGGGAAAGCTAATCCTGAAAACTTCCCACATGTCAATGATTACCGCAATAGTGTTATAGCTGAAGCATTGCGTGTCCTTGGTTTTGTCAACCGGTTCAGCCGCGGAGTACAGCGAGTAAAGGATGACCTGTATGTGAATGGTAACGGCTTACCTGAATTTGACCTAACTCTTGGCACTGCCTTTAGAGTAATAGAGAATAAATCCCCTTTAAATCCTACGATTATTGATACTGTAAACGACACCGAAAATGAAATTGAATATGGCACTGTAAAAGAGCCTGCAAATAACACTACATATGGCACTGCAAATGACACTGTAAATGGCACTGTAAATCCCATTAAGTATCCTACTTATAATCAAAGGAATATAGTTTCAAAAGAAATTACAAATGATACTATAAATGGCACTGTAAATGACACTGTAAATGGCACTGTAAATGACACTGTAAATGACACTGTAAAATCAGATCCCACAACGTTCCCACTATCAGACGTACATAGACGAATTTTTCATATCATTTGCATGAATGACAAAATTTCATACGAAAAATTAGGGAAAGAAACTTTATTATCCCGTCGTCATATTGCCCGTATAATCTCTGACCTTAAAAAGCATGGGTACATAGCCCGAAGAGGTAGTGACAAGTCAGGCAGTTGGGAAATACGCAAATCACTTACTGACAGGTGAAACTCATCATGCCACTATACACAAAGAGTAATCCGTTGGGCTGATTTTATGGATTAAAAGGCGATTTTTTTGCCGGATGCAACTTTTATGAGTAACTTCGTAAAGAATACGCTATATCTGCAACAAAATGAAAATAGGCACAATTGACCTTGGCGACAAGCCGGTGATGCTCGCCCCTATGGAAGATGTCACCGACTCCTCTTTCCGCCTAATCTGCAAGGAGCAGGGCGCGGATATGGTGTATAGTGAATTTGTCTCTGCGGACGCACTGATAAGAAACATTGCGGCAACAACCCGCAAGCTCACTATCAATCCATCTGAACGCCCTACAGTAATACAGATTTACGGCAGAGAGGTAGAGCCGATGGTTGAAGCCGCAAAAATTGTCGAAGCCGCGAAACCGGATATACTTGACATAAACTTCGGCTGCCCTGTAAAAAAAGTTGCAGGCAAAGGAGCCGGAGCAGGAATGCTGCGGGACATACCTAAGATGCTTGAAATAACATCTGCGGTAGTCAAAGCCGTAAATATTCCGGTGACCGTTAAGACCCGTCTGGGGTGGGACTGCAACAACATTATAATAAAAGACCTCGCAGAGCGTCTTCAGGATTGTGGCATACAGGCTCTGACTGTCCACGGGCGCACACGCTCGCAGATGTACACCGGCTCAGCGGACTGGAATGCAATCGCTGCGATAAAGGAGAATCCCCGCTTCACTATCCCCCTTATAGGAAACGGTGACATAACCACTCCCCGACTTGCTGCAGAAGCGTTTGACAAATACGGCGTTGACGGAGTTATGGTTGGCAGGGCATCTATCGGAGCTCCATGGATATTTAAGGAGATAAAATCTTTCCTTACTGCCGGAATAGAAACCACTCCACCCATGAGAGAAAAATTTTCACTCCTACGCAGGCAGATACGCGAAAGCATTGACAGGATAGACGAGTACAGAGGTATCCTCCATATAAGGCGACACCTTGCCGCCTCTCCCCTTTTCAAAGGCATATCGCATTTCCGCGACACAAGGATTGAAATGCTCCGTGCCGACACATACGAAGAACTTGACCGTGTTTTATTAAAAATCGAAGAACGAATCATTACTGAAGAATAACTATGAAAAAATTGTTTACCGCACTTGCTTCTTGTGCCATCTGCTGCACAACCGCGTTTGGTCAGAACTTAACCAAATATGAGCTTGATGTGAAAGACTTCACTGAGCTCAGAGTGACAGACGGCATAAATGTGGACTATGTATGC
>CAMWQE010000132.1 GCA_947176335.1 uncultured Porphyromonadaceae bacterium
TTTTGAAATGGTGGGAGGAACCCTGCAAAACATACGTGGAAGATGTAGAACAATGTGAAGGACCGGAGATATGGGATTATCTCGCAAAGGTGTGGAAGACCATGAGCTCCGCTGTTGAGCGCGGACTTGACCGCGAGGGTGTGCTTCCCGGACCGTTGTGTCTTCGCCGGCGCGCCAATACCTACCATGTGCGTGCTTCCGGTTATAAGAGCAATTTGCAGAGCAGGGGACTGGTGTTTGCCTACGCGCTTGCGGTGAGCGAGGAGAACGCTTCCGGAGGCGAAATCGTTACCGCACCCACCTGCGGTTCATGCGGAGTGGTTCCTGCTGTGCTTTATCATCTTAAAAAGAGCCGTGACTTCTCGGATGCGAGGATTTACCGTGCACTTGCCACTGCCGGTCTTATCGGCAATGTGGTTAAGACCAATGCTTCCATTGCCGGTGCCGAGGTAGGATGCCAGGGTGAGGTCGGAGTTGCCTGCGCTATGGCGGCAGCTGCGGCAAACCAGCTTTTTGGCGGCAGTCCGGCTCAGATTGAGTACGCAGCGGAAATGGGTCTGGAGCATCACCTCGGCATGACTTGCGACCCGGTATGCGGCCTTGTGCAGATTCCTTGCATAGAACGTAACGCATACGCAGCAGCAAGGGCACTGGACGCAAACCTTTATTCGGCATTTACTGACGGCGACCACCGTGTGTCATTCGACAGGGTTGTCGAAGTAATGAAGGAAACCGGACATGACCTTCCGTCAATCTACAAGGAGACAGGTGAGGGCGGTCTGGCAAGAACCTGGGAGCACAAATTGCATCAGTGAACTCAGGCAACCATAAGCTAAGAGTACTTTTAGTCAACAAGTTTTACAGGCGCGGGGGAGGAGATTGCATCCATTTCCTCGCGCTTGAAAAGCTTTTGCGCGACCATGGGCATGATGTAGCTGTGCTGACAATGCACCATCCGGACAATCTGCCGCTTCCGTCCGGCTCTTTCGAAGTGTCTCAGGTTTCTATCAATGGAGGGATTGCGGACAGGATTAATGCAGCATCAAGAATCCTCGGCGGGTATGGGGTGAGGAGTTCCGTCAAGGAGGCGATAACCTCTTTCCGCCCCGATATAGTGCATCTGCACAACATCCATTCATATCTGTCGCCCGCTGTGGCGCAAGTGGCAAAGGGTTCAGGTGTGCCAGTTGTCTGGACGCTTCATGACTACAAGCTTGTCTGCGGTGCATACACCTGTTTGCAGAACGGGCATCCATGTACGGAGTGTCTATCCTCTTCCCCTACCGCCATTCTCCGGCACAGATGCATGAAAAATTCTGTAACCGCGTCGCTGCTTGCCTTTGCCGAAAGTCGTAAATGGCACAGCCGGAAAATCGAACGGTTGACCGACATATTCATTTGCCCAAGTGCATTCATGCGTGACAAAATGACTGAGGGAGGGTTTGCACCTGAAAAATTACGCGTGCTCAATAACTTTATCCCCTCTTTGCCTGAGGTTGAAGGTAAGTCGTTGCCCCGTAGCGGTGTATGCTATATAGGGCGCTTGTCTCCGGAAAAAGGGGTGGGATACCTGCTTGAAGCAGCGGTAAGAGCCGGTTGGAATCTGACTGTCGCCGGCTCAGGACCACAGGAAAACGAGCTGAAGGAACGTTTCGGCAATGCAGTAAATATCAATTTCGTCGGACACTTAGATGCGATTGATGTCGCGCGGTTGCTATCCCGCTCTGTGGTAAGCGTTGTGCCGTCAATCTGCTTTGAAAACAATCCTCTTGCTGCAATAGAGTCACTTTGCTACGGTACTCCCGTTGCCGGAGCGGATATAGGGGGAATTCCTGAACTTATTGGCAAAGGAAACGGTATTCTTTTCACTCCACGCAGCAGTGAAGCTATTGTCACTGCGGTCAATGAAGCCCTCACCGGGAAATGGAATCATGAGGAGATTGCAACCGCAGCAAGACTCCGTTTTGCCCCGGAAGAGTATTATTCCTCCGTGATTGGACTTTACGGGTCCATTGCCTCTACATGATTTCCTCCATAGTTTTCTGCTCACCTTCCGTCAATTGTTTCCGTCTACGCTCAGCCTCCTCAATAGATGCCTGATAATTGTTGATGACAGCGCCTGTCACGAGGTTAAGCAGCAGGAATGCGGAGATGCAGAACCATGACACATGGAATATTGTGATGACAGACGGGCTTACCTGTATGATACCGTAGCGTGATGCGGTGACAAGGTTGTATCTCAAATCGGTCCAGTCTTCCCCGGTCAATGCCCTGAAGAGGGTAAAGAATGCTTCCCCTATGCTACCGTAAGGGTCGGGCGCGTTTGCAGGGGAGTGAGGGGCGTCTGCAATAAGCTGCTCATATTTTTCCAGTTTCTCTCCGGTCAGAGTAGCCGGATCTGGCAGGCGGAACATTGAAACTCCCGCAATGGCATAGAGGTAGACGAAAATGAGGAAGAGTATGCCGTTGTACATCATGGAGCGCATTGATTTTACGAGCACTGCGACAATAAGCTTTATTTCTTTTGCAGTACGGAGCAGACGGAGAACCCTGAAAACACGGAGCACGCGGAGAGCCATCATAGTTGAGCCGCTATGTGCTGCCGATGTCGGAATCCAGCCGATTATCACCAGTATAAGGTCAAACACGTTCCATCCGTTCTTGAAAAAATCCACAGCGTTTCTTGCCGCAATCGCACGGAGAATTATTTCAAAGGTGAATATGTACAGTATGACGAGCTGCACCATGTCTATCAGATGGTTGTCGTACGTCGTCTGGACTCCTATCAATATCGAGTTGATTAGAATCACGATTGTGATGAATACTTCAAAGGACTTGCTGTTGATTATAGCTGTTGAGTATTTCTCGATAAGATTCATAGCGGTGACAATGATTTTTGCGGATGCAAAGGTACTAAATTATTTGCACACGGAGGCTGTTGGCGGATTGCGTATACCGGTTGTAGTGGGACAGATTATTACGCGGTGCGGGCGAGTAGGTCAAGCCATTCCCCCTCGGCAATGTCATGCTTCGGAGGCATCTGGGCAAGCTGCTCCCTGATTCGTTTGCACCGGTCTTTGATTTCCTGACGTAGGCGGTGCATGTAAATATTGTCATTGTCCGGAGTTTTGCCCTGCTTATGCCATTCGTTGACAATGTCCTGCGCCATAGCGCGGATACGCTCGTTGGAAATCTCAAGGACATTGTATTTGAGCTTGACATATATCGGTTCCGGCTTATTGTCACCTGAGAATAACTCTTCAACCGCTTCCGGGTGGTAAGCTTCTTTTTCAGGAATTGCTTTGATGCCATCAGAGTTTTTAAGCTCCTTGGAGTTCTTGACGGATTTAGTTTTCTTTTCAGGCTTTTTTGCCAGACGTGCTTCACGTCTGCGCGCTTTTTCATCGATTTCGTAACGGATAAAGTCAAAAGCCATCTTTGCCAGCGGCTGCATTTCAATAACATTTCCGGATGCAGCATACTCGATGACAGCATCATAGACTTCTCTGCGGATGTCTTCGGAGTAAGGTTTTAGAATTTCGTGCCATTTCATAGCGAATGCAAAATTTTTCATAGTTGGTGTGTTTTGAATTAATTGTTGGCACAAAGTTAAGCCACAATTTGCAAATTTGCAAATTGTGGCTTGATTATTTTTACTCTTATTCAGCTAAATTGTTTGCTGACAGACGACTATTTATTAGTTGAAGCTGCAATTTTATTATAAGTGTCCTCAATGCACTTGGGGCAGCGCGCTTTTGAGCCTGGAATGAAAGGCGCAATCGTTCTTGCAACCTCTCCATAACCGCGTCCGGTCAGGAACTCGTCTTCAACATATTCCGGCTTTGCCGAATTATCTTCCTGAACAAGAGGAGTGTAGATGTCAATGAATCCGATATTTCCCTCTTCGGAAACCAATGTCTTCAGGAGATTATTGAAAGGAACTGTAAGAGAATCGTTGAGTTCACTGCTGTTGCGTGGGATAAGCGACATGATTTCAATACGGGTGTCGGATGCAGGAGCGTACTCCCTGATTTTTTCAATTAGCGCCTTGTAGTCCGCAAATGTGGCTTCCATGTCATTGTTTTTTGAGTACAATGGGGCTGTGCCGGCGTAGAGCAGTATTTTTTCCGGAGCGACCTTGTTGCCATTTGCAGCGAAGATAGCTTCCGTAGCATTGCTCAATGCGCCCAGGGAGAGTCCTCCGTATCCCCAGCCTGTGCCACGGTTCTTCACATTTGGATTGGCAAGAAGCTCATGCCACTCACCCCCATGAATCATTTCATCGCCCATGATGATAATGTCGGTGGACTTTATGGGATATGCGCTGAAATAAGTATTTCTCATTCCAAAGGAATTGTTTGGAATGCCTCCGTTGTTTTCCACCATTTCAGGAGTATATATTGATTCCAAACCTACCATAGGCGCTATTTTGTCAAGCCATATGGCATAACCTTTTGAAGTGACATGAAGACCGTCGTATGATATTTCATGCGTGGGGATGCCCATAAGGTCATCAAACAGGTCAATATATGTAGCTCCTTGCGGTTCAATGATTTCCTTTACCTTTGAGTTGGTTGCCTGTATTGAATCGAGAGTGCGGATGCCGTTGTTGCTTGGAAGAATTGAGGTGACATAAACCTCAGTGGCAGGTGAGCCTTCCTTGATCAGACGTACAATTTCACCGATTCTGAATGCAACACTGTCGGTTTGATTATAAGCGCGGCTCCCAAGGTCATTAGTGCCGATGCCGATGAATACTTTTGCCGGTTGTAAGGCAATGACAGTACCCACATTGTCAACGAGTTCAAAAGTAAGTGCGCCGGAATTGCCTCGGTTCAGCACTTTCTGCTCCGAGCCGAAAGCCTCCCACCATTCGTGCATATTGGTAATGGAGTTGCCGAAGAATACTATTGCGCTGTCCTGCAGCGGCAAAGCCTTGAATTGGTCAAAGCGGTGTTTGCGGAAAGGAGTGATAGCAAATGCCGCACTGACGGCAATTACCAAAGCAAGTGTTGAAAGAATAAAACGTCTCATGGTCTGTGGTTTATATGTAATAGCATGGCATCAGCCACTAATCATAAGCAAAGATATTATATATTTTAGAAAAACACCGCGTCCTCCCGCAAAAAAAATCATACATTACAAGTAGTTGGTATGTTATGCTAAAGCTATGTCAATTTTTTAGCATCATTTAAATAATAACCCATCTACCTTTTTTGTCACTGCCCTCTCGTATAATTAATCCTAATTTACGAAGTGCCTGGGTAATTCTATTTGCCGTTTTCTCGCTGATAGACAGCTCTTGGGACATTTCCCCATGAGTAATTGATGGGTTGTCTTTGATGAGATTTAATATCTTCTGCTGAGTATCGGTTAATTTTACAGGGACATTTACAGGGACATTTACAGGGACATTTACAGGGACATTTTCATCTTCAGTCTTTCGTCGGATGGCAGATTTCAGAGGAAATGACACTATAGCGAGTGTGCGATCGCTTTCAATAGTAGGATGTGTGCCTGTAAGTACCTCCCAACTATGTCGCGTAGTCTTGCTACAAGTTCTGCTTTAGTCATTTATTGCAAAGTTAATAAAAAAGTTCGGGGATGCAATTTGCATGAATTGCCTCGGTATGTCAGGAGATGGCAGGGGTAGAGCGATGACAAAAAAGCCGCGGTTTGTGATGAAACCGTGGCTTTTCCGTGATCCGGACGGGATTACAACAATATAATTCCATAAAACTCCCTCAAATAGCTA
>CAMWQE010000133.1 GCA_947176335.1 uncultured Porphyromonadaceae bacterium
CTGCAGCTCCATGTTGCCGGTGCCTTTGAACTCTTCAAAAATCACCTCGTCCATCTTCGAGCTTGTTTCGGTAAGGGCGGTGGCGATGATTGTGAGTGAACCGCCGTTCTCGATGTTTCTCGCCGCACCGAAGAATCGTTTCGGTTTCTGGAGGGCGTTGGCGTCTACACCGCCGGAAAGTATTTTGCCTGATGCGGGTGAAACGGTATTGTAGGCGCGTGCCAGTCGGGTGATGGAGTCGAGGAGGATTACGACATCATGTCCGCACTCTACCAGGCGTTTCGCTTTTTCAAGTACTATCCCTGCAATCTTGACGTGGCGTTCAGCCGGTTCATCGAATGTAGAGGCGATAACCTCGGCGTTAACGCTGCGGCTCATGTCGGTGACCTCCTCCGGGCGCTCGTCGATGAGCAGAATCATGATGTATGTTTCGGGATGGTTTTCCGCAATAGCGTTTGCGATATCCTTAAGCAGGATTGTCTTACCGGTTTTGGGAGGAGCAACGATAAGGCCGCGCTGACCTTTACCGATTGGTGAGAACATATCCACCACGCGTGTTGACAGATTGGAGGAGCGTCCACCGGTAAGGTTGAATTTTTCATCAGGGAAAAGAGGGGTCAGGTGTTCGAATGGAACACGGTCACGGATAAATTCGGGTGAGCGGCCGTTGACACTGAGCACATTTGTGAGAGGGAAATATTTGTCACCCTCTTTCGGCGGACGCACAGTTGCCTCTACGACATCTCCTGTCTTAAGCCCGAAATTCTTGATGTGCTGCGGAGTCACATAAACATCGTCAGGAGAGGACAGGTAGTTATAGTCGCTTGAACGGAGGAACCCGTAGCCTTCGGGAATTATCTCCAGCACGCCGGTAGCATGGATGAGTCCGTCGAAATTATACGGAGATTCCTGCTGGAATGCCTGGTTTTGCTGGTTCGGCTGGTTGTTATTGTTGTTGCGGTTTTTATTCTTCTTGCCCTGCTTCTGCTGGTTCTGCTGCTGTTGCTTTTCCTGCCATGGCTCTGAAATCACTATCGGCGCGGTTGCCGCTGCAAGTGCTGCCGCTGCGGCAGCTTCCTCTTTCTCGCGCTGTGAGCGGGGCACGAACCTGCGCCCCTCGGAGCGGGGGAAGAATGCTCCGAACTCGCCGTTTCTTGGACGGAAATCGCGTCGCTGCTGTTGTTGTTCTACCTGCTGCTGTTGCTTATCTGCATGGGGCTGCTGCTCAGGTGCTTCCTGCTGCTGTTCAGGCTTCTTCTCCTCTTCCTGCTTTGGTGCGGGCAGTTCGAGCATTGGCTGTTCAGGCTGTTTGTCTTGTTTGGGTGATTTCTCCGCTTCTGCTTCGGCTGCAACATTGTTGTCGGCTGGCTCCAGTGTTGGTGCAGGTGTCTGGGCCTCCTCTTTCTGGCTCTCTGCAGCCGCCTGTTCCCGTGCTTCAGCCTCTTTCTGGGCTTTAGGTTTCCTGCCCCTCTTTTTAGGAGCGGGAGCCTCCGGTGCGGGAGCGGTTTCCTGTTTTTCCTCAGCCGGCTCCTGCGGCTGCTCTGCCTCCTGAGTGTCGTTGACTTTAGGAGTTTTTGCCGCTTTTCGCTTTGCTTCTTTGGGCTCTTTGTTATTTTCAGCCTTCCGGCGTTTTTCAGCCGCTGTGGTTGCGTAGTTTATTGCCTGCTGGTCAAGGATGAAGTTGATTAGGTCATCGCCTGAGGCGCTGTCTGTCTTTTTCATGCCTAAGCCTTCGGCGATTGTTTTCAGCTGGTCTACCGGCTTCTCAGAAAGTTCGGAGTAGTTGTACATCTGGTAATTTTGGTGTGATATAAGTTTTTAAGCGTGCAGCGCATATTTTCGGGGCGTGGCGGAAGCATCCGCGATGTGCCGTCGTAGTGATGATGTCAGTGCTGCTGGCTGTTGTAAAATGTCGGGTAAAGGGGAGGTGAGAGGGGATTGTTTTTGAACTGTTGTTCGGGTTAATGGTTGCGCGACGATACGTGAGAGTGATTTATTGCTCGTCCCGCATTCTGTCTGCAAAGTTAATGCTTATTTCTTTAAAAACAATATCCCGTGCAAAAAGTTGCATCACCACTCGTGTTGTATTGTTGATTGCTAAATGGACTGTACCGCGCATAGCGGTATATTTGTCATCCATTCCTCCATTCTGTACGGTGACATAGAGGTGCGGTAGGCTGTTTCCGTGTTGTTATTTTCAACGAATACACGAAGGCTTTTTGCTCTCAGGTTCTCTTCCGCCTTTACCTCGATAGGAATTATGTGTCCGGCTTTATGGATTAGGAAATCTATTTCAAGTTGTGAATTTGGTTTAGAAAAATAGTAGGGTGTATATTTCAGAATAAGCATTTGAAAAACATACTGTTCTGTCAATGCACCCTTGAATTCGGTGAAAATTTTGTTGCCGTTTACTATTGTCTCTGAGTCAAGTTCACACATGGCTCCAAGTAGCCCTATGTCAAGAGTGAATATTTTGAATATAGCTTTGTCCTCATAGCTTTTAAGAGGGATACGGGGTGCACTTACATTACACACCTTGTATATTAATCCACTATCCAATAACCATTGCAGAGCTATTTCGTATTCTCTTGCTCTTGCCCCTTCTCTGACTAAACCATAAACGAATTTGCGGTTTTCCTTGGATAGTTGGGACGGTAGGGAGTTCCAAAGGCTTTTTATGCGTGGCACAATCTCCTGAGGGGCATGCTTTGAAAAATCCCTGTCGTAGCTTTCAAGAATATCCAGTTGAATCTGCCTTACCTCCTCCCAGTCATGGTTTTCACTGAATTCCAGCACGGCTTCCGGCATTCCGCCGACATAGTAATACTGCTTCAGCAATTCCTTAAGTTTAGGTAGAAACAGGTTTATATTGTACCAATCCTTGTTTGTGACGAATTTGGCAAGACGGCTTTGGTTTATTGCTTCCAGAAACTCAGTAAAGCTCATGGGATAAAGCGTCATGAACTGCACTTTTCCTACTGGGAAAGATGTTTGCTTATGAAGTTCGATGCCTAAAAGGGATCCTGCTGCAATAATGTGGTATTCAGGAGCATTCTCGTAGAAATATTTTAATGCGGTGATGCCGTTCCTTGCTTCCTGAATCTCATCCAGAAATATCAGAGTGTCGCCGGCAACACAATTGATGTGGGCCGCTGCGTTTATCGCCTCAATGATTCTTGTTACATCAAAGTCTGCGTCGAAAAGTGAGCGTAAGTACACTTTTTCCTCAAAATTTATATAGGCAAGGTTCTTGTAATATTTGGAAGCAAATTCTTTTACAAGCCATGTCTTGCCCACCTGGCGTGCGCCTTCTACAATGAGCGGTTTCCGCCTTTTGGATTTTTGCCACCTAATTAACTCATTTATAGCGTATCTTTTCATTTGAATGTCTTGCTGATCACATTTTAAGGGGGAAAATACATGCAAATATACACAAAATAAGGACGAATATTTCATGTTTCTGCACAAAACATGGACGAAAGTTTGTGATTTTCGCACAAAATATGGACGAATCCTATGCATTCACCCCTCTACAACACTCCATTATTTGCTTAAAATAGTATAAATATGTACTTTTGCAATATAATAGGAAAAAGCAACGATATTCAAGTTATGGGAAAGTACGATTTTGACTGTGTGATTGACCGCCGGGGTACCGGAGCGATGAAATATGACGCGCTTACAGAGCTGTTTGGCAGAGGGGACATTACCCCAATGTGGATTGCCGACATGGAGTTTGCCGCAGCACCTGAAATCAGGAAAGCGCTTGCCGACAGGTTCAACCATCCAATCTACGGCTATGCCTCCACTCCGGAAAGTTACTGGCAGTCTATTCAGAACTGGCTTGCGCGCCGCCACAATTTCAAGGTAAAGCGCGAGGAGCTCACCTTTGTGCCCGGTGTGGTGAGAGCAATAGCCTATGCGCTCAACTTCTTCACATCAAAGGGAGACAAGGTTGTAATCCAGCCGCCGGTATATCATCCGTTCAGAATCGTGACCGAAGGCAACGGACGCGTTGTTGTTGAAAACCCGCTTATTCCTACCAATGACGGCACCGGATATAAGATGGATCTTGAAGGGTTGGAGAAAATTTTCGCTACAGAGCATCCCAAAATGATGATTCTGTGCAATCCTCATAACCCTGTGGGAATACAGTGGAGCAAGGAGACTCTTGCCGCTGTCGGCACTCTCGCAAGAAAATATGGCGTTGTTGTGGTCAGCGATGAGATTCATGGTGACCTCATGCTTTACAATCGTCCCCATATCCCGTTCCTTGAAGCCGGCGAGGATGCCGCTGCTGTCGGCATAGCATTCGGAGCCCCATCAAAAACATTCAATATCCCCGGACTCGTAAGCTCATGGGCGGTAGTACGCAATCCGGAATTGCGCAAACCTTTCTACGAGTGGCTTGAGGTCAATGAATTTTCATCTCCGAATTTCACTGCAACCACAGGCACTGAAGCCGCTTACAATAATGGCGAGCCCTGGCTTAACGAGCTTCTGCCTTATATAGAAGGCAACATTGAGGCGGTTGAAAAATTCTTTGCAAAGGAATGCCCCTCAATAAAGGTTATCCGTCCTGAGGCGTCTTTCCTTATATGGCTTGACTGCCGTGAGCTCGGTCTTGACCAGGATGAGCTTGTAAGCTTCTTTGTAAACACCGTTGGGCTTGCCCTTAATTCCGGAACTATGTTCGGTTCGCAGGGCAAAGGCTTCATGCGCCTCAACATCGCTCAGCCGCGTGCCGGATTGCTCAATGCACTCTCAGAAGTAGCGAAAGCCCTTTGCCCCTCCGAGGTCAAAGCCTAACATGTATGGGTGATGGTTTTTCCATACAAGAAAACCATACAAGAAAACCATACAAGAAAACCATACAAGAAAATTTTAATCCGAGGTCAAAGCCTAAGGAAACTCGATCTGGAATCTGGTCAGTGGTCTTGCTGCAGGATTATCCTCTGCAGGAGGGTCTGTGCGAAGGCTGAACTTGCATTTATGCTGACGCAGGATGTCGCCGACCATCATAAGACCTATTCCTTGTCCGCCGCGTTTGGTTGAGAAGAATGGCGAGAAGAGCCTCGGTGCCGCTTCTCCGCTTATCCCTGCGCCGTTGTCGGTTATTTCAATTCGTTTAGGTCGTTCTTTCACAGATATGTTTATCTCACCCTCTCCGGTTGATGAGAGTATGCTTTCCTTGGAATTTTTGACGATGTTCACCATCACCTGTTCGAGCAGCACCGTGTCAGCTTTAACAAACACCTCATCTTCTGCCGGAGTGAAATTCAAGCGGATGTTTTCTCCGGCAAGGCCTTCGAGAAACGGTATCATCCGCGCTATTCTTCCGTTCAGTTCCAGCCTGTCGAGCTTCGCCTCCGGTATGCGCACCACATCGGCGTAGGAGGTTATGAACTCGCTCATGCTGGCGCACCTTTCGCGGCAACTCTCTATAGCTTCCGCCAGATCAGCTTCCTGTTCCATTATTAAAGCGAGGGTTTCAAGCATGGAGTTGACCCCAGCCATTGTGTTGTTCACTTCATGGGCTATAAGGCGTATCACTTTGCCGTACGCATCCTTTTCCGCTTTTATCACCTCGTTTGTAAGTACCTCCACCATCACATACGGGCGCGCAAATCCGAGTTCAAGGAAGTTCAGCCGTGAAATACGCACGATTTTGGTGTCGCTGAACCTCACGGTGCGGCTCTCACCCTGTTTTGTCTCTGCTATCGCCGTTGCAACCTCCCCTTTGAAAT
>CAMWQE010000134.1 GCA_947176335.1 uncultured Porphyromonadaceae bacterium
CTGAACATCTTCCCGGAGGTAATGGCATTATTGAAGTCGAAGTACATATAAATGAGCTTGTTGACACTATATCCGGACTTTCAAACGCCGATATGCTGAACCTTCAGGTGGATGAGTTCCGTAAAGTAATGGATGCTAATCTCAATAACCATGGTCAGAAAGTGGTTTTCATTCATGGTAAGGGTGACGGTGTTCTTCGGCAGGCTCTTATGAAAGAACTTAACCATCGCTATAAGGGCAAAGTGGAAGTGCAGGATGCATCTTTCCGTGAGTATGGTTTTGGTGCCACTCAGGTTACCATAAGATGATATACTGGCATTCCGGCACAGGAAATACACGCTATGTGGCTGAGCGTCTTGCAGAGTTGACTTCGCAGGAACTCAGCCACATAAGCCATGTGCCGCTCTCCGGGAAATCAAAGGAGGGTGATAAAATAATATGGGTATTTCCTATATATTCATGGGGTATTCCACCTGTTGTAAAGAAATTTATAAATAAGGCGGAAGGGCTTGAAGAAGCGGAGCATTTCATGGTGTGTACTTGTGGAGATGATGTCGGGCTTGCCCATGAAATGTGGCGGAAACTGATGCGCCGTAAGGGTTGGCGTGCAAGAGGTGCGTGGTCGGTGCAGATGCCCAATAATTATGTGGTTTTGCCAGGATTTGATGTAGACCCATTGAGCGTATCAGATGACAAGCTGAAAAAATGTGAGGCTCGTATTGCAGAGGTCGCTCGGGGAATAAGGTGTGGTGCAAAAGTGGACAGTGTTGTCCGCGGCTCATTGCCGTGGATAAAGACCCGTATTCTGTATCCGCTGTTCGTGAATTTCCTGATGTCACCTAAACCATTTCATGCAACCGGAAAATGTATCGGATGCGGCAAATGTGCCAAGGCATGTCCGGTGTCAAATATTAAGATGAGGGGCAAGCGCCCCGTTTGGGGACGAAACTGTACCATGTGCCTCGGTTGCTACCATGTTTGTCCCGTTCATGCGGTTGAATACGGTTCACGGACCAAAAACAAAGGTCAGTACTTCCTCGATGTGGAGGAGCATATCAGGCGTTGTAAAGATAACGCTTGATAGAGCGTTTCGGCGTTTTTTCAAACTCGTTGGCTATAAGCTGGATTCTGTCGATTCGCTCATATGGTGCAACAACCTTGTTTAGTTCCTCAACCACTTTCTCCATAATCTGTGGCAGCATACCTGAAGTGACATGCTGCTTGTCCATAGCCTCATAATCAGGATAAACGAGCGCTATCAGCCGTTTACCACGCTCAACAACAAGGCTCTCTGCAACAAATGGCATATTATTTAGCTTAGCCTCAATCTCCTCCGGATAGATATTCTGACCGTTTGCGGACAAAATCATGGTCTTGTATCTTCCTTTAATGAATATGGTGCCATCATCGCTGATTGTACCCATGTCGCCTGTATGCAGCCACCCGTCTTTGTCAAGGACAGCTTCCGTTGCTTCCGGATTCTTATAGTACCCTTTCATCACATTCTCGCCGCGCACGCAAATCTCTCCGGGAATCTTTGCCTGGTCATCGCTGAGCACCTTTGAATGCATGATGCCCGGAAGTGTTCGGCCGGCAGAACCAGGAATGAATTTCTTCCATGGAGTATAACTGATAAGGGGACCGCACTCTGTCATGCCGTAGCCTACAGTAAACGGGAATTTGATTTTGTATAAGAATGCCTCTACTTCGGGATTGAGCGGGGCACCTCCCACTATCACCTCTTCAAATTGTCCGCCGAATGCGTCTACGAGTTTGTTTTTGATTTTTGAGTAAACCGCTTTGTTCAGTACCGGAATTTTTATGAGCCGTTTCACAGACGGAGTTGATATCGCAGGCAGAATCTGGTTGCGGTATATTTTTTCAAGGATGAGCGGCACGCACAGAATCAGGTTTGGACGTACTTCTGCCATCGCCTTGATCAATGCTTTCGGTGAGGGGAGTTTGCCGAACAAAGTAATATGTGTGCCGACTGCGAGCGGAACAAGCATATCAAACGCGCATCCGTAGGCATGGGCGAGCGGCAGGAAAGATAGGCAACGCGAACCCTTGTAATGTAGCCTTGACTTCATGCCGAATACAACATTTCCGCAAAGATTGTTTAGCGTGAGCATCACTCCTTTGGAAAATCCTGTGGTGCCGGAGGTATAATTTATTTCAGCGACTGAATCCTTCGGCATTTCCGGATACGAAATATCTTCTTTGGTATATCCGCGTGGATATAACTTGTCAAATTTTTTTCTGAGGGCACCGATTGCTTTGAAAGCTCTGCCGCTGTTGTCAGGGTGCTCCGCGAGCACTCTTGCATCGTCAAGCGACATTGCAATTTTGACTTTCGGCATCTTTTCAAACTCAAGATTGTCCCAGATGCTGTCTGCAACGAAGAGAAGCATTGACTCACTGTGGTTTACAATATGCTGTGCGTCCTGAGGGTTGAAATCTTGAAGGATAGGCACTATTGTTGCTCCGTATGTCACAGTTGCCATATAAGTCACGACCCAGGATATGGTGTTTTTGCCGAGCAGGGCAATCTTGTCACCCTTCTTTATGCCGCACTCTTTGAAGAACAGGTGTGTTCGGGCAATTCTTGTTGCGAATTCGCCATAAGTGTGGCTTTCACCGGTGATATAATCTGTTACTGCCGGTAAATCCCAATTATTGCGGAAGCTCTCCGCGTATATCTCTATGAGGTTTTCTGTAAGCATAATCTATATAATGTGTATTTACTTTATATAAACCCTTAACTCGCTAAGAATGTTTTGAATCTCTAATATTCAATCATTTCATATTTGATGGTTCAAATCACATATACTATATTTGCGTTCTAGTTCACAATACTAAGTTTTTTATATGAAGAGAGCGATTACAACCGTGATGTTGACACTCCTGCTTATTACGGCAGGATGCGGGAAAAAAGGGAACAAAGCTGGTGTAGAACCGGCTGAAGACATGTCTTCGGCATCGGTAAAAGAGTATGTGGAAAATAATACCTTTATAGATGTCGATGTGAACGAATTGGTCAATGCTCTTATCAATCCTGATGCACACTCCTCTGTGAAGGAAGCGGATATGGCGAAAATGAAAGCAGCGGTCTATCGGTTTTACAGTAATGTGAAAATCAAAGACGGTTATTATGTCTGTGATGTGCCGGACGGAGTCGCTATAAATATTTCAGACGCTGTTTTCAACGCGCTGAAGGAGAACCTTGATGAAATGAACAACGCTCTTAAGGAGGCTAAAGAGAACGGTCATGAGGTGAAAATCTCTGAACCGGACAGCGTTTACCTCAATTCATTGCTGCAATAATCCCACGCTCGATATACCACATTTCGCAACGGGTGCAGATTTTTGATTAAATTTGCACCCGTTATGCAAAAAAACTATTGCAATTCAAATCCAAAGCCATTAAGGGCTTTCTTCCATACTTTCGGCTGCAAGCTGAATTTTGTTGAGACCTCGACGGTTGCGGCGATGCTTGCAGAGAGAGGAATCGAGCGTGCAAAGCCCGGGGAGGTTCCGGACATTGTTGTTGTGAATACCTGCTCCGTGACCGAGCTTGCCGACAAGAAATGCCGTCAGACAATCCGTGCTTTTTCCCGTAAATGGAGTGATGCGGCTATTGTCGTGACAGGGTGCTATGCCCAGCTCAAGCCAAATGAAGTCGCAGAGTTGCCCGGAGTGGAAATAGTGGCGGGGATAGACCGGAAGCTGAAACTTGCCGAATATATTGACAAGTGGCTTATAGAAAAAGAGCCGATGCTGATGATGACTCCCGCAAAGGATATACGCGAATTCAATCCGTCATGTTCCCGTGGCGACCGCACCCGCTGGTTTTTGAAAGTACAGGACGGATGTGATTATTTCTGTTCATATTGCACTATCCCGATGGCGCGCGGCCGCAGCCGTTCCGGCTCTGTGGAAAGCGTTGTTGGGAAAGCGGTTGAAGCAGCACGAGCAGGCGCGAAAGAGATAGTGATTACTGGCGTGAATATCGGTGATTTCGGCAAAGGTACTGAGAGCAACTTTTTTGATTTGATAAGGGAGCTTGATAAAGTCGAAGGTATTAAACGCTACCGCATCTCCTCTATAGAGCCGAACCTGCTTACCGATGAAATAATCGAATGGGTCGCTCAGTCACGCGCATTCATGCCTCATTTCCACATACCCTTGCAGTGTGGCGATGATGAGGTGCTGAAACTTATGCGCCGTCATTATGATACCGCACTTTTCCGGCACCGTATAGAAAAAATAAGGGAAGTGCTCCCGGATGCGTTCATCGGAGTTGATTTGATAGTCGGTGCACGAGGAGAGACACCGGAGCGTTTTGAAAATTCCCTCGCTTTTGTGAGCAGTCTCCCTATTACCCGCCTCCATGTATTCCCTTATTCTGAGCGTCCCGGTACTAAGGCATTGGAGATTACTCCGATTGTGGGCCAGGCAGACAAACATGAACGCGTGAAGGAGATGATTGCGGTGTCTGACCGCAAACTTGCGGACTTTGCCGCTCTTTACAAAGGCACGGTTCGTCCTGTGCTCGTGGAGCATTCAAGCAAAGGTGGTTTTATGTTTGGGTTTACCGACAATTACTTGAAAGTAAAATTGCCTGCTGACCCGGTGCTTGCAAACAAAGTTGTTAATGTGCGTCTTGGAGATTTCAATGGCGAGGAAATTGAAGGAGAAACAGTAGAATGAAAAATAACGGCACTCCGCTGGTATCGGTGATTATATTGAACTGGAATGGGGAGAAACTATTAAAACGTTTTCTCCAGTCCATTGTCCGTTTCATGCCCGATTCGGCTCAGCTTATTGTTGCGGACAATGGTAGCACTGATAACTCGGTGCAATATATAAAGGAGAACTACCCTGATGTCGGCATTATAAGTTTCAGTAAAAACTATGGTTTTGCCGAAGGGTACAACCGCGCGATTAATGAGGTCTCCACTCCCTACTGCGTGCTTCTCAACAGCGATGTCGAGGCTAAAAGCGACTGGGTCACCCCTTTGCTTGAATATATGGAAAATAATCCTGACTGCGGAGCGGCACAGCCTAAAATTCTTTCGGTAAATAATCCTGAGCGGTTTGAATATGCAGGTGCTTGCGGCGGTTACCTTGACAAACATGGTTATCCATACTGCCGTGGGCGAATCTTTGACTCAATCGAGAGTGACAACGGGCAGTATGACACTCCGGCAAGTGTTTTCTGGGCGAGCGGAGCGGCGTTAATGGTTCGTACAGGGGTGTACCAGGACGCCGGTGGACTGGACAAAGAGTTTTTTGCCCACATGGAGGAGATTGATTTGTGTTGGCGGATAAAGTTGCTCGGTTATGACATCGCTGTTGTGCCGCAGGCGGCAGTGTATCATCTCGGAGGAGGGAGTCTGCCGGCGGAGAATCCGAAAAAAACATATCTCAATTTCAGGAATAACCTGCTGATGCTTCATAAGAACTCTCCGGAAAGTGTAAGAAAAAAACGCTTGTTCGTTCGTCGCCTTCTCGACACAGTCGCATGGGCTAAATTCATGCTTACCCTTGATTTCAAGAATGCATCCGCGATTGTGGGCGC
>CAMWQE010000135.1 GCA_947176335.1 uncultured Porphyromonadaceae bacterium
GTATATTACACCCGGTATTGACATGCACTTTCAGCTCAGGCACGTCAATAACAAGTTTCATGCCGCTTTCACTGCTGATTTCTTCGTTGCCGAGTTTGGTAACTTCCCATGCGCCGTTGATAAACGAAATGTCGCTCTTGCGCAAAATCATAACCGAGTTTCCTCCGGAATTTTTCATATATAGAATGTAATCGTTTCCTATTTTTTCAATATTGAATTTCTTGACGGTTTCAAATGCCATGTTGATGCCGATTTCGTAAGGGGCATCGGGGCAATACTTCATAGTGCTCAAAAATTCAGAAGTTTTTTTCATTTCGCCTCCGGGAGTCACTGCGAGCGTGCCGTTTATAACATTGCATCCGTTGTTTGCATAGACCTGGACAACGAACGGGTTGACTCCGGTTGTGTCAAATACCACATAGGGACGCTCGTCACCGACCACTCCCTGGCCGTTGACATTTGAAACGGTCCATTCTCCATAAAGGATATCGTCGATAGCAGCAATGGTTTCAGAAGGTTTTGCCGTGACTACCTCACCGGTGGTCTTGTCAACCTTGACAGCCGGTTTTGTCTTAAATTGTTCCAGCAGGGAGCATCCCGAAAAAGCGAGAGCGAGGGTTGCAGCAGATAGTAGAAGTGAGAATTTTTTCATATTAAGTTTGAATTTTAGTCAGTGAAACATGATTTGTATATATTATTAAGGTGCGAGCGGTTGAAATTGTTCATCTTCCGGAGTAACTTCGCGGATATTGAAATATAATTGATAACATCACGCTCAGCGCAAGTGCCCATGGGTATATCAGATATTGCCAGGGTGCGGCTGGTGATATCCCGGCAAGCGATGTGGCGAGAAGTGTCTGTGCGCCGTAGGGAATAAGGCATTGGGTTATGCAGGAGCAAGTGTCAAGCAATGAAGCTGTTTTGCGCGGGTCAAGCGAGAAGCGTTTTGCAATTCCACGGCTTATGGATCCGACTGTTATTATTGCGACAGTATTGTTTGCAGTGCAGATGTTGACGGCGGAAGTGAGCAATGCGATGCACACTTGTGCGCCGCGTTTTCCCGTTGCATGGCGCGTAAGCGAGTCAAGCAGGAATGATATGCCGCCGGTTGCTTTTACAACTCCCAGCATTCCTGCCGCAAGCAGAGTGATTATAATCAGCGAACCCATCGAGTCTATTCCACTACCCATGAAGCCAAGCATGTCTATAATACTGTTGCCCGTCATGATTCCTAATATAATAGTTACCGCGATGCCGGCTGTTAGCACGATAGTGACATTGATGCCGCATATAGCAAGGATAATTATCAGCAGGTATGGTGCCACCATCCACGGCTGTGTGACCTCCGGTACTGTAATTTCACTCACTCCGGATGGAATGAAGAGGTAAGCAAGGAGTGTTGCTACCGCGGCAGGTACTGCAAGCCATAGGTTCGCCCGGAACTTGTCTCCCGCCTTGCACCCTTGTGTACGGGTTGCGGCAATCGTCGTATCGGATATGAATGAAAGGTTGTCACCGAAGAACGCCCCGCCTAAAACCGCCGCCACAACATAAGCGACATTGCCACCAGATGCATTTGCAAGCTCGGCAGCAAGAGGGCTAAGGGCAACAACAGTGCCGACCGAAGTGCCAATCGACAGGGAAATGAAGCATGCAGCCATGAACAAGCCCGGAACTATGTAATCTGCGGGAAAAAATTTCAGTGTCAGCCCTACGGTTGCATCCACTGCGCCGATTTCTTTTGCCAATGAGGCGAAAGCCCCCGCAAGTACAAATATCCATATCATATACAGGATATCACTATGCCCTGCGGAGCGTGAGAATATTTCTATGCGCTCGGTGAGAGAGCGTCCGGTAAAGGTAGCAATCCCCCAGATACAGGCAAGTGCAAGCGCCACAGCTATAGGTACTTTGTAGAAGTCACCTATGATTATGGACAGCACGAGATATAACAGCAGGAATATTACTACCGGGGAAAGGGAACGCAACCCGTCAAGAGTGCTGATGCGGTGATATGATGTGGTTGAATCTGCCATAAGAATTGCAAAGTAATTAAAAATTACAGACTCAGGCAACCTGTTTTGATGTCATTATGAACGAATCTTGTTAAAAATGTGACTCGAGGTGAACCTAATTTTCTTATACTTAGTTATAAAGCATATATTAACTTAATACTTACGGTCATGAAAGTAAATACCGGGAAGACGCCTATTGCTTTGAGCGTTCTTGTTGCGATTCTGTCGCTGTCGTTAGTAGTGAACCTTCCGGGGCTTGCGGTTACCCCCATGCTCGGAACACTATCAAAAATTTTCCCTGATACAACGCAGCTGGAAAAGCAGCTGCTCACAATGCTTCCCAATTTGCTTATCATCCCCTGCCTTCTGCTTGCAGGGCGGTTATCACTTTCGCACCACAAGCTCACTGTCATAACAGCGGCTTTGGTTGTGTATTCTCTCTGCGGTATAGCCTATCTTTTTGCATCTTCAATGGTGCAGCTGATTATTATAAGCTGTATGCTCGGTATCGGTGCCGGTATCCTGATTCCATTCTCAACCGGTTTGCTTGCCGACACATTTGCCGGACCGGAGAGGATGAGGCAAATGGGTTACCAGAGCGCGATTTCAAATCTTACTCTTGTAATCGCTACCTATGCAGTGGGCCTGTTGAGCCACGGTAACTGGCACATGCCGTTTATCGTTTATCTTATTCCTATTATTCCCCTTGCTCTTACTCCGCTGCTCAAACGAATTCCTGCTGCTGACCTTTATGGAGCGGCTGCTGCGAAAAATGAAGCTCAATCAAGTAGTGACGGTGACGGAAAATTCATTATTCCCAAGCTTGTGGCAACAATCGCAGTGTATTTCTTTGTGACATACTCTTCCATTGTAATATCATATTATTGCCCGTTCCTCGTTGAAAAGGAGCATTGGTCAACAGATGTTGCCGGTACTGTTACTGCGATATTTTTCTTTTTCACCTTCGTGCCTGGATTTACACTAAATTCCATTATATCCGCGTTGGGCAAGAATACTTTGATTTATGCGATTCTGGCGCTTTTAGGCGGTCTTGCACTTTTCGCTTTCGTGCGCGATGAATGGTCTATGTATGTTGGAGCGGCGCTCATGGGATTCGGCTATGGCATTTACCAGCCGGTAATCTACAACAAGGCTACTCTTACAGTGACATCTCCTAAAAAATCAACCCTCGCTTTGTCTATCGTACTGGTGGCGAACTATACCGCTATAGCACTTGCACCGGTAATTATCGACGGCTTGCGCAGCGCGTTGCATGGCAATGCTATCATAGCGTTTGCTTTCAAACTCAACTTCTTCCTGACACTTGCTTTTGCAGTGTTGGTAGTGCTGAAACGTAATAGTTTCGTTTTCAGACCCGATTGATTTAAACTTCAAATACCCCAAAGAGTGGTCAGGAGATATTTTTTCCTGACCACTCGCCTGTTTTTCGGTGGCGAGTTGCTATCTTTGCAACGAAATGAAACGCTATATACTTTTCTACGTTGCAGTGGCACTTGCCTTGATTGCTGAAGTGTCATTGGCGAAGTCGCCTGTGATTGCACCTTCCTATGCATGGAAGATGCTTCCGCCGCTTGGACTTCATGAACCGGCAACGATAGACACGTTGCTGTATAATTACTACCTTAAATCGGTGCCAAACGATGTGTCACTCGCATGGGCTACTACTGGAAATTTGGGTGCCCAGGGGATGAATATGATTTATTTTGACCGCCCGGTTATGAGCGATTTCTTTTTCCATGATCCTCTTGCCCATTGGCTTCCGGAAAAAGGCAATCACAAGTTTTACAATACCCGTGTGCCTATGACTCTGCTGAGCTACAATTTCGGTGGAGGGCGTGAAAACTCGCAGGACAGGCTTACGGCTGTTTTCTCCGGAAACGTGAACAAGCGTTTTGAGATTGGCGCGAATATAGATTACCTCTATTCCAAAGGCAGCTATAATTATCAGGCGGACAAAGACCTTGCCTGGGGACTTTCGAGCTCATATATGGGGGACAGGTATGAAATGCAGATGTTTTACAACCATTACAATCTGCTTAACAAGGAGAACGGCGGTATCACCGATGATTTGTATATCACAGACCCGGAGCAGCTGCAAGGAGGAAATGCGTCGATAAATCCGAAAACCATACCGACTCGCCTTACAGCAGCGCACAATCGCTTGCGTGGCAAAGAATTCTTCATCAATTCCCGCTACAAGGTAGGATACTGGCATATTACTCCTCCTAATGATACAATTCCGGGCGATACAATAGAGCATAGGGAATATATTCCTGTGTCAAGCTTTATATGGACGCTTGATTACAATGCCGCAACCCACATGTTTAAGAATACCAATGCCGAGGAGGCACGGGAATTTTGGGCAAACAGTTTTCTCAGTGACAACGGTTCAACTGATCTTACATCGTATTGGTCGTTGAAAAACACATTCGGCATCTCTCTCCTTGAAGGTTTCCATAAATATGCCAAATTTGGTCTTGCCGCATATCTAACCCATGAAATCAGGCGCTATAACCAGACGATTGATTCAATACCGTTAGGGGAGGGCAGACCTGAAAATCTTACTCCATATCCTTTTGATTCTAAGCTTGCACCCAAGACCACTGAAAACCTCCTTTGGGTAGGCGGTCAACTCACCAAACAGCAAGGTAGTCTGCTGCGTTATGAGGTGACGGGAAGGCTTGGGGTTGCCGGTCCTGTTGCGGGTGACGTGCATATTGAAGGCAATGTCGCTACTAAATTCAAGTTACTTGGAGATTCTCTGACAATAAATGCCTTTGGAAGGTTTTCAAATGAGGAGGCGCCTTTCCTGATGAAGCAATATGTTTCCAACCATTTTATTTGGAACAATGATTTCGGTAAAACCCGCAGGCTCAAATTAGGCGGATGGCTTACTCTTCCGCGCACAGGTACATATATAAATGCCGGAGTCGAGAATATCCAGAATATGATTTATTTCGGGTCGAACAGCATGCCGCAGCAGCACGGAGGCTCGGTACAGGTCGTAAGTGCCTCTTTGAGCCAGGACTTCAGGGTTGGAATCCTCCACTGGAATAATAAGCTCAATTTCCAGACAAGTTCCAATGAAGCGGTGCTCCCCCTTCCTAAATTCTCGGTTTATTCCAATCTCTACCTTCTTTTTAAGGTAGCAAAAGTGCTCGAAGTGCAGTTTGGTGTGGATTGCGATTACTATACCAAATATTACGCTCCCGGTTACCAACCGGCAACTACTACTTTCTACAATCAGCGCGAAATGAAATGCGGGAATTATCCGTTTATGAACGCTTATGCCAACATGAAGCTGAGCAAAACGAGGTTTTATGTATTGTTTTCACATGTTAACCAGGGTCTGACAGGCAACAATTATTTCTCTCTGCCCCATTAACCGATGAATCCCCGCCGGTTCCAGCTCGGAGTATCGGTGGATTTTGCTAACTGATATGCGTCCGGTATTCACAAAAAAATCACAG
>CAMWQE010000136.1 GCA_947176335.1 uncultured Porphyromonadaceae bacterium
GGGGCTGTGTACCGTGCGCGCCAGACAGTCAATGAAAAGTTGTCCGAAATAGCGTCACAGCTTCCTCCCGGTGTCGGCTCCCCTACTCTCGGGCCGCAATCCTCAATCCTTGGTGAAATAATAATCATAGGGCTGACCGCCGATTCAACATCGCTCAGCGAGTTGCGCAACATTGCCGACCGCACACTGTCGCCGCGCATCCTTGCCCTTGGCGGAGTAAGCCAGGTGTCGGTCATCGGCGGGGATGAAACGGAATACCAGGTGCTGGTTTCGCCGGATAAGATGAAATTTCACAATGTCACCCTCAGTGAAGTGCGTGACGCAGTGGAAAATATGAATGCCAATTCTTCCGGCGGAGTCCTTTACGATTACGGCAACGAGTACCTTATAAAGGGTGATATTTCCACAACCTCCACCGAAGATATTGCAAAGGCTGTTGTAAAAGCTGATGAAAACGGTATTGTATTGCTATCAGACATAGCTAAAGTGACAACGGGACCAAAGCAGCCGCGCCTCGGAGCGGCATCGGTGGAAGGGAATCCCGCTGTGCTCGTTACAGTGACAAAACAGCCCGGCACAGGCACAATAGAGCTTACAAAAACCATAGAGGAGACCCTTGCGGAGCAACAGAAGACACTGCCTGCGGATGTGCATATCGCAACCGATATCTTCAAGCAGGCATCATTCATCGAAAGCTCAATCGGCAACCTGCAGCAGAGCCTGTTTGAGGGAGCGATATTTGTAATCGTGGTCCTTTTCTTCTTCCTGATGAACCTGCGCACTACCCTCATTTCGCTTATCGCTCTGCCACTTTCGGTTATCGTTACCGTCATAATACTCCATGCGCTCGGGCTGAGCATAAACACAATGAGCCTCGGCGGTATAGCAATCGCCATAGGTTCACTTGTGGATGATGCGATTGTGGATGTGGAGAATGTGTACAAGCGCCTGCGGCACAACTCCCTGTTGCCCGAAGTTGAAAGGCGTCCGGTAATCAAAGTGGTGTATGACGCGTCACGCGAGGTGCGTCTGCCTATCCTCAACTCATCGCTCATCATCATTGCGAGCTTCCTGCCACTCTTTTTCCTCAGCGGCATCGAAGGCAGGATGCTAAAACCGCTGGGCATATCATTCATTGTGGCTCTTGCCGCCTCCACCATTGTTGCGCTTACAGTCACTCCGGTGCTTTGCAGCTATCTGCTCAAAGACAGGAAACAGGATAATGAAGGTAAGGAGCCCTGGGCGGCAAGGCATCTTAAAGCCGGATATTCCAAAGCGTTGCGCTGGTGCATGAACAACAGGAAAAGTGTGCTCGGCGCCACAGCAGCACTGTTTATCGCGGCAATAATAGTTTTCTTTACCCTCGGGCGCAGCTTCCTGCCCCCGTTCAACGAGGGCTCGCTCACAATCAATGTGAGCACCCTTCCGGGCATATCCCTTGAAGAGAGCGAGCGCATAGGCACAATTGCGGAGAAAATTATTCTTTCCGAACCGGAGATCAAGACAGTTGCACGCAAAACCGGTCGTGCGGAGCTTGATGAACACTCGTTGGGCGTGAACGTATCGGAAATTGAAGCGCCATATACCCTCGGCAAACGGTCCAAAGCGGAACTTGTGAGGGAACTCCGTCACAAGCTAAGTGAAATTCCCGGCACCAACATTGAAATCGGTCAGCCTATAAGCCACCGAATCGACGCGATGCTATCCGGGACAGAAGCGCAGATTGCCATCAAGATATTTGGCGATGACCTTGAAAAACTCCATAATATAGGCACTAAAATCAAAGCGCTATCCAAAGAGGTGCCCGGAATCGTGGATGTGAATGTGGAACAGCAGACCGGCAGACCTCAGATTGACATTCGCCCGCGCCGTGAGATGCTCGCCCGCTACGGAATCACCAACGGAGAGTTCAACAACTACATTTCCACAATGATTGGCGGTGAGGTAGTGTCCCAGGTGTATGTGAAAGGAATGCCTTATGACCTTACCCTGAAACTGGAGGATGATTCCCGTTCAAGCCTTGACAAACTCGGCGACCTGATGATTGCCTCACCTATGGGCAATATTCCGCTCAGCTATGTGGCGGACATTGTCTCCACCACCGGTCCCAATACGATTAACAGGGAGAATGTGAGCCGCCGCCTTGTTGTTTCGGCAAATGTAGACGGGCGCGACCTGCGTGGCGCGGTGAATGACATCCGCGATGCGATAGACCGGGAAATCAAATTGCCGGAAGGCTACCATATCACCTACGGCGGTCAGTTTGAAAGCGAAGCGGCGGCATCGCGCACTCTCGCTATCGCGTCACTGGGCGCGCTTGTGATTATCTTGCTGCTGCTATACCAGGAGTACAAAAATATGTCGCAGTCACTGATTATTCTGCTCAATATGCCGCTTGCCATGATTGGAGGCATATTCCTGCTGAAAATCACATCCGGCGAACTCAATATTCCTGCAATCATAGGTTTCATATCGCTGCTTGGCATATCCACACGAAACGGCATGTTGCTTATGTCACGCTACAATGCGCTGAGAGAAGAGGGCAAGTCACTCATGGATACAATCAAAGAGGGCTCTGCCGACCGACTCAATCCCATCATCATGACTGCGCTTACATCTGCGCTTGCATTGATTCCTCTTGCATTGCGCGGCTCGGAGCCGGGCAATGAAATCCAATCGCCGCTTGCAATAGTGATTCTGGGCGGTTTGGTCACCTCTACGATTTTGAATATCTTTGTAGTGCCGATTATATATTATTTAAGCCAAACGAAAAATAGACAGAACCAATGACGATAAGAACAGCAGCATCGGCTTTACTTATAATGCTAACTGCCGCTCCGGCAAATGCCATTGACTTCAATTCAACGGCAAAGACCCTCGCTGCGGAAAGCATGGCAATGAAATCTGCGAGGCTTTCAAACCGTGCCGTTATCGAGGAGATGAAGGGTGCAAACAGCCTTCCCCCACTCGAAGCGGAAGCCGGCTACCTGTGGGGCGAAGGAGAAACTATAAATAAATGGAATGTGAGCGTGAGCCAGTCAATGGACTGGCCGGGCGCTTACGCCGCACGCCGCAAAGGCATCGAAGCGACAGGAAGGGCGCTTGCCGCCGCCGAGCGCTCCACCCTTATAGCAAAGGCGCTTGAAATCAAGCAGGCAATGATAGACATTGTTGTCGCTAAGCGCAATGCCGAGCTTTCCAATGCCCTGAATGACACCATCTCACAAATGATTGAAGTGGTTAGAAAGGGGGTGGATAACGGCGATATCACCCGCCTTGACCTGAATAAACTGGAGATTGAGCGCATTGCCATCGCCAAGCAGTTTGCTGCGGACAAACGCTCCATTATCACCGCGGTTTCGGCACTTGAGGCACTTTGCGGCAAAAATATCGATGATATTGCGGCGCAACTCACTGATTTCCCGGAAGAGGCTCTTCTGCCAGAAAACAAATACGAGGAGCTGCTGACCGAAGCGAACCCAAGCATTTTCGAGGCTAAAGAGAACGCCATTTCGGCTAAAGCACTTGCTAAGGCAGAAAGCAGGGCTCTTCTGCCCGGGTTCAGTATCGGCTACACTTACGAGAATGAGGTGGTTGACAAATGGCATGGTGTCACCGCAGGAATCTCCATTCCCCTGTTCACATCCAGAGGTGCTGCAAGAGCTGCAAAGCTACGCGCCGAAGCGGCGGAAACGGATGCTATACTCGCTGCAATGCAGGAGGTAGCAGACTTGAAGTCGGAAAGAGGACAAGCTCTCAGCCTCTTTAAAGAGATTGAAGAGTACAAACATGTATTTGAGAAAGAAGATAATCTCAAGTTGCTCAAGAAAGCATTTGCCGCAGGTCAGATGACACTCCTTGAGTATCTCGGAGAATTGAATTATTTCGCGGATGCGAAGCGCGAGTTCATAGGAGTGCAATACCAGTATCACCTTGTAATGGCGCGCCTCAACCGCCTGACATTACTTGACTGACACATTCCCGATTTTATAAAACAGGAGGTAAACACTTTTCATTGATGTTTACCTCCTTTTATTATGTCAGCTGGGAGTTAGTCTTTGGGAGTGGATTCGTCGAAGGTGCGCGCCTGTTGGCTGCGGGCTATCTGCAGCTGCTTCTCCAGGCGGTTCTTTTCATTCTGGGTGCGCCGCAAAGCTGAGAATACTTTACTTGCCGCATGGACTTTTGCCAAAGCCTGCACCTGCTCTGCCGGTAAAGGCATGGAGTAGGATTTAGCACCGTTAAAGGTGAGGGTGACTGGTTCTCCAAGATGGGCTTGCGCGAATGTGCCGAGGGTGTCACACTCACCGGGCATGAAATTGATTATCTCTACTCCCCTGCTCCTGTCATTGCGCTCTCCGTCATTTGGAACAGCCGGGGTTGATACGGATACTCCGGAAGCACTCAGTGAAACCCCTTCGCTAAGAGCACTTTTTGTTGATGACGCTACTACGGTAAATAGACCGTCAACAGTCATTCTCGCATATAGCCCCGATTTCTCCGCAGGAACTTTCCCGGCAAGTTCCGCTGTAGTATAATAGCCCTCAAATGCATCAGGAACATGCTTGAGGGTTTCCTTGAACTTGTCGCTCTCTATAATCAGTTCGGCAAGCTGACGGTCAACAGTTTCAAGCTGTTTCAGCGACATCTGCTCTATTATGCGGGGACGTAATCTCAACCCTTCACGGCGCACAGGCACTGCCTTTGCAAACCGTGAGTCCAAAGTGTCCAAAGTAGCGAGAGCGGAATCAAACTGCTCGTTCTGAAACTGGAGTTCGGCAAGCTGAAGGCACTCCTTCGCCTCCTTTTCGGTTGAATCGCCACATGAAGCAAGAGTGGCGAGGGTAAGCACTGATGCGGATATGAGAATACGGTTAAATACGTTGTACATCTTTAACTCCTTTTACTGTTTTGATTTTCTTGATTATATTTTTCAATGCGGCGGTATCGCTTATGCCTATGGTGAGGTTGCCGCTGAACATTCCGTCATGGCTGTCTATGGAAATACCGCGGAGCGACACATTCGGCTCCTTGTTAAGGATTGAGGAGATATTTGTCACTATGCCTATATCATCATGTCCCACAACCTGGAGGACAACGGAGAACTGCTGCCCTGCTTTGCCGCTCCAACGGGTATTTATGACGCGGTAAGGATAGCGGCTCCTGATATTTGCTGCGTTGGGGCAATCGCGGCGGTGAATCTTGATGACACCTTCCGCCGAAATGAATCCAAACACATCATCCCCGTAGATAGGATTGCAGCATTTAGCCATCCGGTAGTTCACTCCTTTTATATTATCGCCTATGACAAGAATATCGGAGGTACTGTCCTCCTCATTGTTCTTCTGGAGGGTAAATTCTTCAGCGGAGCGTGCTTCCTGAATTGCCTCCTGCTTTTCTTCCTGAGCGAGATATGCGGTTATGACATCGGAC
>CAMWQE010000137.1 GCA_947176335.1 uncultured Porphyromonadaceae bacterium
ATGTAGACGGTCGCGGGCTGGTTTTCCGCGAGATATGAACCCGCCATTTCGATTGACAGAGTGCCGTCGAAATCGTTCCATTCGTCAGACGGTTCTGGTCCCGGATTCGGATTCTCCTCAGACTTGCGGTCACCGTTGAACTCGACATTAATTTCAATTCCTTCCCATAGCACCTGTATTGTCATCTTAGCCTTACCATTGGCATCGACAGTGCCTTTCAGATTTATGTCAGCGATAATCTCGCCGTCGAGGAATGACATCTGTGGCACAAATCCGGAGTAGGTTGTGATTCCGTTTTCTTCGCTGACATCCACATTTTCCACAACAATGTCGCCGAGTGCAAGCTCTGTGCCGTCAAGGTCGATGCTGAAATCAGGAAGCTTGAAAGTGCATTTGCCGTTAGCAGCGTCAGTGATGTAAACCGTAGCGGGCTGATTTTCCGCGAGATATGAACCCGCCATTTCAATAGACAGAGTGCCGTCGAAGCTATTCCATTTCTCTGCAGGTGCAGGTCCGGGATTTGGATTCTCCTCAGAGGTGCGCACTCCGTTGAACTCGACATTGATTTCAATGCCTTCCCAGAGCACCTTTATCGTCATGTGGGCGTTGCCTTCGGCATCGGTTGTGCCGGTAAGGGTTACGTCCGCAACTATAGAACCTTCCGCGAGTTCAAGACCTTTTACATCGCCGGAGTAGGTATAGCCGCCTTTGCCGTCGGAAGTCATGGTTACTTTTTCAACAACGATGTCGCCAAGCGAAGCAGGACCGTCGCCGAGGTCAAGGCTGAAATCGGGCAGCATGAATGTGCAGGTGCCGTCTTCAGCTTTCTTGATAACTACTTTTGCATCCTGACCGCCTCCGGTGAGGTCCTCGCCCATCATCATGATTGTGAGTTTGCCGGAGTACTCGGTTGTCGTACCCCCTACAGGCTTTGGAGTCTCTTTCTTGAAGGTGAGAGTGTAGGTGTGAGAAGTTTCTCCGTCCTCGTCAATGCCATCCGCAGTAACCTTGATTGTAACGATGCTCTTAGCCGCGTTGTAGTCAATCGAAATTGCCGCATTGGGGTTAGCGGAAACCGCTGTCACCTTGCCCTCTGCCGGCATTGTCTGTGCAGAGAGGGTGTAAGAGAAAATATCAGTATCGAACCCGGGAACCTGTGTGCCATCGATGCTTATCGAGGTAATGCGTGAGTTGACCGGTTTGTCGAAATTCAGAAAATAAGTGTGGGTATTCTTGCCGTCAAGGTCATTGCCGCCGCTGTTGGTCACAGTCACTGTAGCAATGCCGTCAGCGGTATTCCTTGCCACTCTCACTGTAGCCCTGCCGCTGCCCTGCATCGCTGTGCCGGCAATATCGCTTTGCGCCGGGAGAGCACCGGCGAGAGTGTACTCAAACTTGTCTTTGTCGAATCCAGCCACATCTTCGCCGCGCACCTTGAGTGAGGCAAGACGGCTGAAGTACGGAAGGTCGAAATGCAGGGTATATGTGGTAGTGGATGCATTGTTACCCTCGGAATCACCGCTGTTTGTAACAGTGATTGTCACGGTAGCACTCTCCGCATCAGAAGCGATTGAATATGTTGATTTGCCACTACCCTGGTTGAGCTGCACACCAATCTGGTCGCTTGCAGGCATCTGACCGGAAACAGTGTAATCGCTCTGAGCGGGACTGAAACCGGGAATCGCCTCACCACTGATGGTAATTGATGAGGCGGTAGAGTAGTAGGGGAGGGCGAACTGCACGATATAGACATGGCTTGTCTTGCCGTCAAGGTCTTTATATCCGCCGTTGGTGACGGTAATCGTAGCGGTCGCTTTCGAGCGGTCAAATGCCACACGCGCCGCGGGATTGCCGGACCCTTTCTTGAAGGTGTAGCTGAGCAGCTTGTTTGCAGCGTCATCAGTATCCGGCAACAGTCCGGGATAGTTAACCGGAGTTACGCCGTCCTGCGGCAACTCGGTAAATTCCTGCTTACCGACAGTCAGCGCGTCAAGTCTGCTGAAATACGGGAGGTCGAAGTGCAGGATATATGTGGTTGTAGACGCATGGTTGCCCTCGGCATCGCCGCTGTTTGTCACGGCGATTGTAACTGTTGCGTTCTCCGCATCGCTTTCAATGCTGTAAGTTGACTCGCCGTTGCCTTTGCTTAGCTCAACCGCGATATTTTCTTCCGCGGGCATCTGTCCGGACACGGTGTACTCATATTTGTCAGCTGCGAAGTCAGATATCTCCGCGCCGTTGACTGTGATAGAGGATGCAGTGGAGAGGTACGGCAATGTGAACTGCACGATATAAACGTGGCTTGTCTTGCCGTCAAGGTCTTTCTGCCCTCCGTTTGTCACTGTGATTCTTGCCGTTGCGGTGCTTCGGTCAATAGCAACGGTTGCCGCCGGAGTACCGGACCCTTTCTTGAAGGTATAGCCGAACAGCTCCTTGACAGCATCATCGCCCGCCGGCATGAATCCTGAGTATGCGATAGGTGTCTTGCCGTCCTGCGGGAGTCCGGCAACCGCCTCACCTCCGATTGTCAGCGCATCGAGTCGGCTGAAATACGGGAGGTCGTAATGCAGCGTGTATGTGGTGGTCGAAGCGTTGTTGCCCTCGGCATCGCCGCTGTTCGTCACTGTAATTGTTACGGTTGCAGTCTCCGCATCGCTTTCAATTTTGCAGGTCGGTTCTCCGTTGCCTTTGCTTGCCTCTACTTCGATGCGGTCCTGTGCCGGCATCTGACCGGGAAGAGTGTACTCGTGTTGATCCGGTGAAAAGTCCGGTATCTCCTCTCCGTCAACTGTGATAGAGGATGCAGTGGAGAGGTACGGCAAGGTGAACTGCACGATATAGACGTGGTTTGTCCTGTTGTCAATGTCCTTCTGTCCTCCGTTGGTCACCGTTATCCTTGCAGTTGCGGTGCTCCGGTCAATAGTGACGGTCGCTTCCGGAGTTCCCGAACCTTTCTTGAATGTGTAGCCGAACAGCTCCTTGACAGCCTCATCGCTCGCCGGCATGATTCCGGAATATGCGATAGGGGTCCTGTTGTCCTGCGGAAGCGATGCAACCGCCTCTCCTCCGATTGTCAGCGCATCGAGTCGGCTGAAATAGGGGAGAAGGTACTGCACTGTGTATGTGTGGCTGCTTTCGCCGTCGATGTCAGGCTCGGTATTTGTCACCACAACTGTCACCAATGCTTTTTCCGCGTCCGCGCTTCTCTGCTTGATCTCAGCTTTGCCCGCGCTGTTGCTGCCGCGGATGATAGTAGGAGTAATCGTCGGGTTAGCAGGCATCTGCGCGTCAACAGTGTAATTGAAAGTGTTTCTGTTGAATCCGGGCACATCAACATTCTCAATCTTCAGCGATTCAAGGCGCGAATAGAAAGGCGCGTCATATTTGAGGATATATGTGCGCGACTTAAGCCCGTCAACATCCGGCTTCTCGTTGCTGACAGTGAGTGTGGCGGTTACGGTTTCCATTGTCACGGTAAGCTCCTTGCTGATTGTGCCTGCGGTAGCCTGCGGGAAAACGAGCGATTCAAGAATCTCTTGCTCGGTATTCGGTTTCTTTGGAATCTGACCGGGCACAGTCACATTGATTTTCTCGCCGGTTTCCTCAAATGTCTCAATCCGTGTGCCGTCTGCCGCCACTATAGCTTCGAGGCGTGAGTAATACGGCAGGAAGTGAAGGGTATAGGTGCGTTCATCCTCGCCGTCGCTGTTTGAAATCTCATTGCTGACATGGATTGTTGCAACCGCGGCATTTTCATCAATGTCCACTCCCACAACGGTGCCGTCGGTAGGATGGTCCTCATATTCGTGCAGAGTCCATGCTATTTTGTCTTTTTCTACGATTCCGTAAGGAAGTTCGTAATCAAACACATCGGGATCGAAGTCCGGAACCGCGGTTCCGTTCACACTTATGCTTCCAAGCGACACGGAGCGGTTATCATGTGTGCGCGGATTGAAGATGAAAGTATAGGTGTGGGATTCTTCCCCGTCATAATCCTTGCCGCCGGCAGGATTGGTGACGGTGATTAGCAATTTAGGCTCTTTGGCAGCGTACTCATCTCCCTCGGTTGCGGTTTCGATCTTAAGCTCTTTGCCGTCAAACCACTCGAATTTTATACGGTCCTCGATGTTCTCATCATGCCGGTTGCCGTTTGCTTCGTATGTGTAGGTTTTGGAATTGAATACGGGCTTAAGGGTCAGGGCTTTGGTGTTTGAAGCATTCCAGATTGTGATGCCTTTCGGGCGCGAAAGATTGACTTGCGCGAACTTCAAGGTATATTCATGCGAGTTTTTGCCGTCATAGTCCTTCCCTTCCGGGTTCGTTACAGTAATGGTTCCTGTACCGGCTTCGGTATTGAGCGTGATTCTGCTTGTCTGGTTGCCGTCAGGCAGGATATATTCAGGAGTGATGTCCGCGATAGCGGGCATCGGCAACGGACGGGCGGAAATGTCGATTATATTGCCCTCGCCGACCGGATAAGTCGTTCCGCCTATGGTCACTCCGCTGATGCGTGAGGATATAGGTGAATGGTAAATGACGCGGTATTCCCTGGTGACTGCCTCAAAACCGTCTTTATTTTCAACGGTGATTGTTACCACAGGATTGTTCATATCAGTCGCTTTAACAACATTGATGAGGTTCACCGTACCGCTTATGCGCTCGGATGCGCCGGTAACGATTACCGGCAATACTGCTTCGCTGTAATCGGCATCAACTTTGATATCTGTGGTGCCTTCATTCACATGCGCTGTATAACCGTCCTTCAGCTCAATCTCATCAATCTCAGCCTTGTAGGGCAGGAAAACAAGGGTGTATGTGTTGCTGGAATTGGGGATTACCGGGTGAGGTATTGTCAGTGTGGCAGTGGGCTTGTCATTTGTGCCTGTACGGGTTCCGAGAGTGAAATTTTCAGTCCCTTTGCCGTCTACCTCGATGGTGAAATCATCCTTGTTGGTTGTAAACGGTTGTCCGGTTTCAATAGTGGCGTTGTTGGCATAATCTGTTCCAATCTCATGGTTATTGATAGAGATGCTGCTCAGCTTGATAGCCGCCGGCTTGTTGTACACAAAGGTATAGGTGTTTGATATCGGACCGCCGATTGCGTCTTTGTTCGTCACCGTAACGGTTATTTCCGGCTTAGCCGGGTCTTTAACTGTTTTTTCTATGTCAACTGTAACTCTTCCACTGGTCTTAGGATTGTAAACAGCACTTTTCGGATGGGTTGCCGTAGTGTATTCAACACCCGTTTCTATCCTGTTGCTGCTGATGTCTATTTTGCTACCTACTATGATGCTCTGAAATTCAGCTTTATACGGCAGGAAAACAAGACTGTAGGTAATCTTTTCTTTAGTGGTTGGATGCTCGATAGAAAGTGTGGCGGTGGGCTTGTCAT
>CAMWQE010000138.1 GCA_947176335.1 uncultured Porphyromonadaceae bacterium
GCATGGGGGTGGGGATTCGCAACCTCATGTTTAATAAAGGTCTGCTAAAGCAGACCTCTTTTGACGTTCCGGTAGTTGCAGTCGGAAACCTTACTGTAGGCGGTGCGGGCAAGACTCCCCATACAGAATATGTTATAAACGCCTTGACAAGAGAGTACCGTATCGGTATGCTCAGCCGTGGTTATCGCCGACGTACCAAAGGTTTTGTGCTTGCCAGCGCCAACTCACGTCCCGAGGACATAGGTGATGAGCCATACCAGATATACCGTAAGTTCGGCAAAAAAGGAGTGATGGTTGCCGTGTGCGAAAAGCGTGTTGACGGTATCAAGAGGATGCTTGAACTTGACCCGAGCCTCAACCTTATCGTGCTTGACGATGCTTTCCAGCACCGGTATGTGAAGCCGCGTGTGTCTATTCTCCTCACGGAGCATTCCCAGCCGGTGTACAATGACTCCCTGCTGCCTCTCGGCAGGCTCCGTGAACCGGTCAAGGCTATGAACCGTGCGGATATTGTTGTGCTGACAAAATGCCCGGATGACATGAAGCCGGTGGATTACCGCATATTCAAGGAAACATTTGATTTGTTCCCTTACCAGCACATGCTTTTCTCGCGTTACTGCTACCTTCCGCTTGTACCGCTTTTCCCGGAAGCCCTCAAAGACTGCAATCCTCCGCAGCTATGCAATATGGGCGCGGCTAATACCGTGCTTGCAGTCGCGGGAGTTGCTAATCCCCGTCCGTTTATCCGCTATCTCCGCAGCTTCGGTATCAAGGTTAAAGTTATGGTATTCAATGACCACCATAATTTCAACCATTCCGACATGACCGCTATCCAAAAGAAATTCGCAACGATTAAAAGCAAGGACAAATTCCTGATAACTACAGAGAAAGATGCGGTGCGTCTGTCCAACAACCCGTATTTTCCGCCGGACATGAGGGCAAGGGCATTTTATCTTCCTATATCTGTGGAATTCGTGCCGCATGACGGTGAAGACCTCGCATCGGTTCTGAAGCAGATTCTACGCAAGTCACCCGGCAGTTGAACCGAACCACCTTTACAGTTTGTTTATAAACCAAAAACATATATCTGACATGCTCGAAAAAATCAAACAGAGCGCCGATTTTATCCGCTCACAGGTAAATGACATTCCCGATACTGCAATAATCCTCGGTACAGGTCTGGGGGCATTGGTCGACCATATTACAGACAAACAGTTTATCCCTTATACTTCCATACCTAATTTTCCGGTATCGACCGTTGAAGGCCATAGCGGCAACCTTATTTTCGGCAAGCTCGGCTCAAAGCCTGTAATGGCGATGCAGGGGCGCTTCCACTATTATGAGGGATACGATATGAAGCAGGTGACTTTTCCTGTGAGGGTGATGAAGGAACTTGGAGTGAACACGCTCTATGTCAGCAATGCCGCAGGAGGCATGAACAAGGAGTTTCGTGTTGGTGACATAATGATTATTACCGACCACATAAATATTTTCCCTGAAAATCCCCTCAGAGGTAAGAACTATTCAGAACTCGGTCCCCGCTTCCCGGCTATGACAGAGGCGTATTCGAAGAAACTCATCGCAACAGCCGATGAAATTGCTGAGGAAAAAGGCATAAGGGTGATGCACGGGGTATATGTTGGCGTGCCCGGTCCGACTTTCGAGACTCCTGCGGAATATGAATACTTCCGGATTATTGGTGGCGATGCAGTAGGAATGTCTACCGTGCCTGAAGTCATTGTGGCAAACCATGCCGGCATGAGGGTTTTCGGAGTGTCCGTCATCACAGACCTTGGAGGTAAGGATGTGACAGATGTCCCGACCCACGAAGAGGTGCAGAAAGCTGCGGAAGCCGCGCAGCCTAAAATGATGGAGATAATGAAAGCTCTTGTAGAGAGAGCTGATTGACAACAGTTACTATTATGGAACAACAGACAGAAATTTCACAACTCGGTGAGTTCGGACTTATAGACAGGATTACAAAAGACCTGCCTAAGGTCAATGCATCTACAATCAAATCGGTTGGCGACGATGCCGCTGTGCTGGAGTACCCGGACAGCGAGGTGCTTGTTTCTACCGATATGCTGATTGAGGGCATACATTTCGACCTCACTTATATGCCGCTGAAGCATCTCGGATATAAATCGGCGGTAGTGAACTTCTCGGATATTTATGCGATGAACGGCACTCCGAGGCAGATTACAGTGTCTTTAGGGGTTTCGGCACGTTTCACCGTGGAGCATATCGAGGCTCTTTATGCAGGCATCCGGCTCGCCTGTGAGATTTATGGGGTAGACCTTGTTGGCGGAGACACTACTGCGTCCCGTTCCGGTCTGGTGATTTCCATTACCTGCATAGGAGATGCGGCGAAAGGCACGGTTGTTGGACGTGACGGAGCGAAAGACACGGATCTGATTTGCGTGTCCGGCGACCTCGGTTCCGCTTATATGGGTCTTCAGCTTCTTGAGCGTGAAAAGGTTGCATCAGCAGGGCAAAAAGATTTCGTGCCTAAATTTGAAGGAAAAGAATACCTTGTTGAGCGCCAGCTTAAGCCCGAGGCAAGAAAAGATATTGTGGCAAAGTTGAAAGAGGAAGGTATTCAGCCTACCTCAATGATCGATGTCAGCGACGGGCTTTCATCGGAATTGCTCCATATCTGCAAGGCAAGCCACACAGGTTGCAGGATATATGAGGACCGTATCCCTATAGACTACCAGACTGCTGTTATGGCTGAGGAGTTAGGCATGAATCTCGTCACTGCCGCATTGAACGGTGGCGAAGACTATGAGCTTCTCTTCACTGTGCCTTTGCATTTCCATGAAAAGATGGAAAAAATGGAGGGAGTCAAGGTGATCGGCCACATAACCAAGGAGGACCTTGGATGCGCTATGATTACACGGGACGGAAATGAGATTCCTTTAAAAGCACAAGGTTTCAATCATTTGAGTTGATTTCATCAATAAATGTCGGATTCATTACAGAGATTCAGCGTTATTGAGTAACTTTGCACAAAAATTTGACACTGACAGCCCCGCAGAGGAGAGGCTTTGATTGCCCGCTTCCCTGTATGTTGCCGGAATCATTGAACCAAATTTAATTGCATTATGATTAATCGCGTTTTGATAAGAATAAAGGTAGTACAGATGCTGTACTCATATCTCCTCACAAGAAGTGAATTTAAGATAGAGACCATGCCGGAATCTCCAACACGCGATAAGCGTTTTGCTTACGCTATGTATCTTGATACACTATTGTTTATAATGCAGTTAAGTGGATTCAGGGTGCAGGGCCCTCAGAAATTGTCGCCGATAGAATCAATAGGGGAGAACCGCTACCTTAATTCCAACAAAATCATCCGTGCCCTTATGGGGGATGACCGTTTGAGGGGTTTGATTGCAAAAGGAACCCCCTCAATAGCAAACTTTGACAGTTGCGCGGCTGATATCTATAATAAGGTTACCAATTCTTCTGTTTACAGGAGTTATATCCGCCTGAAGTCTAAGGATGTCAAGGATGACCTGAATTTCTGGACCGTGGTGCTGGCATCTATCCTTGCAAAAGACGAGCATTTCATGGAGTGCGCACGAAAGAATCCTGAATTTACCCTTACGGGATTTGAGCGTGGTATCCAGATGGCAGCTGACACACTTTCAAGCTACAGTGACACCCGTTCTACTCTCAATGAGGCGAGAAATTCGCTTGACAAATCTTTGGACAAAGCCCATGAACTGTATTTCGCTCTCCTTCTTCTTCCAGGTGAGCTGACCCGCATACAGGCGCAGAAACTTGATGCTGCCAAGCATAAGTATCTTCCCACTCCTGAAGATTTGAATCCGGACACGAGGTTTGTCGACAATATTTTCCCGCGTCTTATAGAGGAAGCTCCGGCAATGAAGGAATTCCTTAAGGACAATCCTATGGGTTGGGAAGATGACACAAACCTTACCAAAAAGCTGCTTGACCTTATTCTGGCATCGGATATATATAAGGAGTATATGAGCAAACCGTCGGTGACACGCGCCGATGACTGCGATTTCTGGAGGTCTGTTTTCAAATCCATAATACTTCCCTCCGATGAACTCGCTGAGGTTCTGGAGACAAAGAGCGTGTTTTGGAATGACGACCTTGATATTATGGGTACTTTCGTGCTGAAGACAATCAAGCGCATCGCATCCTCAACCAAGGAACCGGTTGAGCTGCTTCCTAAATACAAGGATGAGGAGGATGCACGGTTTGGAGCGGAACTTTTCATGGATGCCGTTAAAAATATTGATGAATACCGCTCATATATCGACCGGTTTATCAACTCCAGCCAGTGGGATCCTGAGCGTCTCGCATTTATGGATGGAGTGATTATGATTACGGCGATTGCCGAACTCCTCAATTTCCCCGCTATTCCTATTGCGGTGACTCTCAACGAGTACATCGAGATAGCGAACTATTACAGTACTCCTCGCAGCGGACAGTTTATAAACGGAATCCTATATTCCGTAATCAACTATCTGCGCCAGGAGGGTAAACTTCACAAGCAATAATTATATTTTTAACCATTAACATTTATACAGATGATTAACAACCTCATCCTCCTTCAGGATAATGCCGGCGGAGCAATGAACCTCATCATGATTGTGGTTCTTATCGTGATTTTCTATTTCTTCATGATTCGTCCTCAGCAGAAAAAGCAGAAGGATATCCGCAATTTCCGTGAAAATATTTATGAGGGCGATACTATCGTTACAGCCGGTGGAATCTACGGCAAAGTACGTCGCATCAAGGAAACAACAATTTTGATTGAAATAGCCAAAGGTGTTGAAATCAGAGTGGACAAAGGTTCTGTCTATCCTTCTGCTGCTGATGTTGCAAGCGACACTACAAACAAAATCGAAGACGCTAAATAATTTAGCTATATTCGAGTTTTAACCACGCGCACCATGATTGGAGAACGCATCCGGCAGATAAAAGAGAGATTGGAGAATGCATTGCATTCTGCAAGAGGCAAGGATGTTGTTCTCTATCTCATGTGTGTGTGCGTCGCTTTTATATTCTGGGTTCTGCTTTCCCTTGATTCGGAGGTGCAGCGTGACTATGAGGTGCCTTTTGAGATAGTTGATGTGCCGGACAGTGTCACTATGATTGGCAACATCCCCAATCATCTCGGGGTTTCGGTGCAGGGCAAAGGTTCCCAGTTCATAAGGTATTCATGGGGTAAACTTGCTCCGGTGAAAATACCTTTTTCGGACAATGTCTCCGAAAAAAACATTTTTTCTCTCTCAAAGCTGAAAATTGACAGCCGCCTGAGGGACTATTTCGGCGGAAGCGTGCAGATTACCTCCGTGCGTCCCGACACTATCAGAGTGCCGTTCACTACTGCTC
>CAMWQE010000139.1 GCA_947176335.1 uncultured Porphyromonadaceae bacterium
TGAACCAAATTTATTTAATTTTTAACCACGTCCATTTTTAGTGGACAGTAGTGAGATAAAATGTAACTATAAGCCATGAACCTTACATTACGTCCATATAAGCCTTCAGATGCCACGGTAATAACGTCCTGGCTAAAAAATGAGTATCTTATGCGCCAATGGTGCGCTGACAGGTACGATTACTATCCTATAACTCCGGAAGCGATGAACGCATACCATGAAAAATTTATCGACAGAGATAAATCGTGTGCGCTTACAATGTGTGACGGTGATGAGATTTTAGGTTATATCACATTGCGTACTCCTGCCGATGACCATGCAGAACAACGTTTAGGTTTTGTGATTGTAGATGATTCAAAACGTGGACAGGGTCTAGGGAAATCTCTTGTCAGTTTAGCTGTTGATTATGCATTAAGGGAACTCGGGGCAGCTAAGGTGTCGCTCGGCGTGTTTGAAAACAATTCTTATGCAATACATTGTTATGAGGCAGCGGGATTTCATCGTATTTCAAGACATGACATAGAGAGTTACCAATGTATGGGTGAGACATGGAACTGCATCGAAATGATATTGTTGAAAGACAAAATGATTTATGACACCTAAAAATATTCTTGACATACACACCCGTGATGACTTCCGCAAATGGCTGCTTAATAACAGTACATCAGAAAAAGAGTGCTGGATAGAAGTCAAGAGGGGAAAGATTCCGCCTGAAAATGGATTATGGTATCTTGATGCGGTGGAAGAAGCCTTGTGTTTCGGTTGGATAGATTCGACACTTAAAAAAATAGATGGTATTTCCCTACAGCGTTTTAGCAAGCGTCAGAAAAAGAGTGTATGGACAGAATTAAACAAGGAGCGTTGCCGCCGTCTTGAGAAACTCGGATTGATGACAGATAGAGGTCGGGAGGTTTGTCCGGATTTGGATACCGATTTTGAGATAGATGAAGATATTTTGACCCGACTAAAAAATAATCCTCTCGCCTATAATAATTTTCAATTATTTCCCGGTTTATACCGGAGGGTCCGGATTGATAATATACAACGTGTACGCGAATGCAAGGAATTATTCGACTCACGATTGAAAAAGTTGATTGAAGCAAGTGAATCTGGCGAAATGATAGGCGAATGGAATGATGGTGGCCGCTTGATTGATTATTAGCACCACAATAATAGGGTTTGGCGGAAAAATAGTAAATTTGCAGAAAACAAGATATTATTATGACTAACGGTTTTATTCGTGTTGCAGCCGCAACTCCATTTGTAAAGGTCGCTGATGTTGATTCCAATGTAGCCGCTATTATAGCTGTTGCTGAGGAACTTGACAAATCCGGCGTAGAGATAGCAGTTTTTCCGGAACTATGCATCACCGGTTACACTTGCGGGGATTTGTTTCATAGCAGCCTGTTGATTGAAAGCGCGGCAAAAGGACTTGAAAAGATTGCCGGATGGTCTAAATCACATGGCATCCACATGATAGTAGGCTGTCCGATAGTTATGGACGGAAGCATTGCGAACTGCGGTGTGTTTGTGCACGACGGGGAAACCGATATCGTGGTGAAATCATATCTGCCTGAATATAATGAGTTTTATGAGCGCAGATGGTTTGCTGCCGCTCCGGAGAAACAGAAAGCGGTATTTGCAAGCCACGGAATCAAAATCGGAATTGAGATATGTGAGGACCTTTGGGTTCCCGTGCCTCCGTCATCGTTCCTTGCGATGGAAGGCGCGGAAGTCATTTTCAATCTGTCTGCAAGTGATGATGTAATCGGCAAATACGCTTATACCCGGAATCTCATAACCCAGCAGAGCGCGCGTTGCATTTGCGGCTATGTATATTCATCGGCAGGACATGGGGAATCTTCGACCGATCTTGTGTTCTCTCCAAAAACTTTCATTGCTGAAAACGGAAGCCTTTTGCAGGCAAACGACAGGTGGAATCCATCTGAAAAATATGTAATAGCGGATATTGACATAGATGCCTTGCGCCGTGACCGTTACCATATCACCTCTTTTGCCGAGTGCATGCGCCGCAACGGAATATGCCAGACAACCGATCCGCTGACAGAGGGGAAATGGGATGACTGTTACGAACTCAGTGGCAGACAGGTCCTCCCCCGCCCGTTTGTGCCTGCTGATGACAATCTGAGGGATGCGCGTTGCACGGAAATAGTGAATATACAGACCACAGGGCTTGCAACCAGGCTTGCGGCAATCCATTGCTCAAAAATTGTTGTAGGTATATCCGGGGGACTTGACTCCACTCTTGCCCTTCTCATCGCGGCGCGCACGTTTGACACAATGGGTCTTGACAGAAAAGGCATTATTGGTGTTACAATGCCCGGCTTCGGAACAACAGACAGGACGTATGACAACGCTATCGAGCTGATGAAGGAACTTGGCATCACCATAAGGGAGATTTCGATTGCTCCCGCTGTGTTGCAGCACTTCTCTGACATAGGTCACGATATTTCAGTGCATGACGTAACATACGAGAACTCCCAGGCACGTGAGCGGACACAGATAATAATGGATATAGCTAACGCCGAAAACGGAATCGTATTAGGTACAGGAGATTTGTCGGAGCTCGCTTTAGGCTGGGCTACGTATAACGGCGACCACATGTCGATGTACGGAGTCAATGCGGGTGTTCCTAAAACACTTGTGCGCTACCTCGTGCATTGGTTTGCCGTCCGTGCGGAAAAAGAGGGTTTGAAGAGCACTCTTTTTGACATTATCGACACTCCAATCAGCCCGGAGCTTATTCCTGCAGAGGCTGACGGCACAATAAAGCAGAAAACAGAGGACCTTGTGGGACCATACGACCTGCATGCCTTCTTCCTTTACTATACTCTTCGCTACGGTTTCTCTCCGCGCCGCATATTCTACCTCGCCAAATGCGCTTTCAAAGGGATGTTTGACGCGGAAACCATCTTAAAATGGCTACGGGTATTTTTCCGTCGGTTTTTCGCTCAACAATTCAAACGCTCGTGCCTGCCGGACGTCCCGAAAGTCGGCAGCGTGTCGTTCTCGCCAAGAGGCGACTGGAGGATGCCGAGCGATGCATCTTCGGCAATGTGGCTCAAGGAGATTGACAACCTTAAGGCATAACGCAAAAAAAATCCCGCAATCGCGGGATTTTTTATTTTACGGTTTTAAGATTTATCAGTCCTGAATAGGTTTGTATTCCACAAACGCCTCTATAGCTTCGTAGCTTGCAAGACCAAGGCTCTCGTACAATTGTGCTGTCGCACGATTGCGGTCTTCAGCTCTCTGCCAGAAAAGACGGTCGTCATCACCGAGGAAGGGAGCATTCTCCATCTGGCTCTGGTGCTTGAGGATTGAGTTACGCTTGAAGCGGAGCTCTTCCGGACTAATGGGCACAGCCATTTCGATGTGGTCGATTTCCCATTCAGCCCATGCGCCTCTGTACATCCATATACGGCAGTCTTTCATCCAGGGTTCGTTTCTGAGTTCGTACACAGCGGCGAGAACGGCATCGGTGCAGACCTTGTGGGTTCCATGCGGGTCAGCAAGGTCACCGGCAACAAAAATCTGGTGAGGCTTAACCTCTTCAAGAAGATTCTTAACGATATCCACATCCTTTTCGCTGAGTTCACCTTTCTTAATAGTACCGGTTTCATAGAACGGCAGGCGGAGGAAACGGATGTTCTGAGGCTTCACACCAATATAGTTGCAGGCTATTGTTGCTTCTGCCTGGCGAATCATGGTCTTGATTTCGCGGATATCGGCAGTGTCCATGTCACCGGCTTTCTTGGCGCGGAGGAAATTGTGCACTTCGTCAGAGAGCTTTTTATAACCTTCGCTGTCAAAACCAAACATTGGAGCGATTTTGTCCATCATAATGAAGTAGCGCACCATATCTTCATCGCCCACTGCGATATTACCTGATGTTTCGTATGCAACATAAACATCATGATGCTGGTCCACGAGGCGCTTGAGGGTGCCACCCATTGAAATAACGTCATCATCAGGGTGCGGGCTAAACACAATCACGCGCTTGGGATAAGGATTGGCACGTTCCGGACGATATGTGTCGTCAGCATTGGGTTTGCCACCGGGCCAGCCTGTGATGGTGTGCTGGAGGTCATTGAAAATCTTGATGTTCACATTATACGCAGAGCCAAAGAGCGCAAGGAGTTCACCAAGACCCCAGTCATTGTAGTCTTTGTCAGTGAGTTTGAGAATCGGTTTGCCTGTCATCTGGCAGAGCCATACGATAGCACGGCGGATAAGCTTGTCGTTCCACTCGCATGAGGTAACTTTCCAAGGCTGGGAAATACGGGTAAGATCTTCTGCAGCGGGAAGGTCAACAACCACCTTGGCATGAGCATGTCCCTGAAGGAATGATGCGGGCACATTTGAGTTAGCGGGTTCTTCAACAGTCTTTTTGATAATTGAAGCACGGTTCTCACCCCAAGCCATTGTGAGCACTCTTTCAGAAGAGAGGATGTTTGCGATGCCGAGAGTGATTGCGGTAGTGGGAACTTCCTCGCACTTATAGTCTGATGCAACGTTATGGCGGGTTTCATTACCGAGAAGCACAAGGCGGCAAAGACTTGTTTCAGGTGTACCGGGTTCGTTGAAAGCGAGAGCGCCGCTCTGTGCAATTTCACACACAACGAGGTCAAGTCCGCCTTCATCCTCAATGCTCTGCTCATAGCTCTTGCAGCACTGGAACATATCTTCTTTTGTAACATCGGGGTCGAATGTGCGGATATTTTCCGGCTTGATATCGACATGGTCAAGAAGCACTTCCTTAAGGCGGCGGAGGGTGCAGGGTCCATTAGGAGTGAGAGGGAAGAATTCGCTGAGCGAGTAAACGATTACATTCTCGAAGCTTACTTTGCCTTCTTTATGGAGCCCTATCAGCGCGGCGTAGGCGCTATGAGTGCTCACACCGGCACCGAGTGACAAAACGCATTTTCCTTTCGCAGCAACAGCGCGGTTGATAGCGCGTGCAATCGCTTCCGCGATATAATCGCTTCCGGCAGCGGCTGTCTCAAAAATACGGGTGTAGATTTTTTCTTCGCGGGTAAGAGCGGCAAGCTCAATTTCCCCCTGAGGGTCATAGTAACGCCTGGGGATGCGGTCAAGTTTGATTTGGGAACTTAAGTTAGTTTTCATGAATCTGTTAGATTTGTATATATTCTATTGCAAATATACCTATTTTTTCGCATCCCCCGAAAAGGTATTCCCCTCTTTAATTTTTTTTAAATAGTCAGGCGTACCTGCAAGCGAAGATTCTTGCAGGCACGCCCTGTATCTTATAGCAAGCTCTGAATTTATTTCTTCTTGCGGTTGCCGTAACGGCTCATGAACTTATCGACGCGACCTGCGGTGTCGACGA
>CAMWQE010000140.1 GCA_947176335.1 uncultured Porphyromonadaceae bacterium
TGCAGCTCCTCCCGATAAACGACACGACGACAGACGGAGGGTGGGGTTACTCGTACCCTTACAATTCCATTTCCACCTTCGCGCTAAATCCTATTTACCTGCGGCTGCAACAGGTGGGCATGTTTGCCGAAAAGAAAAAACGTGACCATTTCGATTCAATCGCACGCGAGCTGAACGCCCTGCCGGAAATAGACTATCCGCGTGTCTTCAAAGCCAAGACCGAGTACCTGCGCGGCATATTCGAGGAACAAGGAAGCAAAACCCTGAAAAGCGATGCCTACAAGGAATTTGTAAGCCGCAATGCCGGGTGGCTGGAGCCATACGTCGCATTCTGCATTCTTCGCGACATCCATGGCACTACCGACATGAGCCGGTGGGGAGAATTCGCTGTTTACAGCAAGGAAAAAACAGAAAAATTGCTTGCCGGGCATAAAAAAGAGGCGGATTACTATCGTTTTCTCCAATATCACCTTGACTCGCAGCTAAGGGAAGTACGCGCCCACTGCCATCGTGCCGGAGTTGCCCTAAAAGGAGATATTCCAATCGGTGTCAGCCGCACAAGCGTCGATGCATGGATGAGCCCCGAACTTTTCAATCTCGATGCAAGCGCGGGAGCGCCACCGGATGCATTCGCCATCAACGGTCAGAACTGGGGATTCCCGACCTATAACTGGGAAAAGATGAGCGAGGACGGATTTGCATGGTGGAAAGCCCGTTTCGGCAAAATGGCAGACTACTTTGACGCATACCGCATTGACCACCTGCTCGGCTTCTTCAGGATATGGCAGATTCCTATGGATGCAATCCACGGGCTCTTAGGCATATTCAATTCCGCACTACCGTTTACTCCGGAGGAACTGAAATACAGCTATGATTTCAACTTCGACCGTAGCCTGCACGCTGTTCCATACATCACCGACCAGGTTCTTGACGAATTGTTTGGTGAAGACGCTGAATTTGTCCGCTCCAATTTCCTGACTGCATACTACGGCAACCGCTACAGTCTGCGCGAAGAGTTTGACACCCAACGCAAAATAGCTTCTGCATTCCCTCCCGGTGAAGCGGAAGCGAGAGGCAACAGGGTTTACAACGGTCTGTTGCGGCTGGTAGAGGACATACTCTTCATAGAAGACCCGTGGCGCCCGGGACAATGGCATCCGAGAATCTGCGGCGACACCACCTACTCCTTCAAATCCCTCACACCCTACGAGCAGGAGAGATACCGCGCGCTCTATCAGGATTTCTTCTTCAACCGCAATGATGCATACTGGCGCGAGAAAGCGATGTGGAAACTGCCCCCGCTGATAGATTCCACCGGCATGCTTTGCTGCGGCGAAGACCTTGGCATGATTCCCGCCTGCGTGCCCTCAGTGATGGATGAGCTGGAAATTCTTTCGCTTAAAGTGCAGCGAATGCCTGATGACCCCACAAGGGAATTTGCCGACACGCGCCGTTACCCTTATTATTGCGTTGCAACCACTTCCACGCACGACATGGGCGGTTTCCGCCAATGGTGGGAGGAGGATCCGAAGCGCACCCGTCGCTTTTATAACGACGGACTGGGGCTGCGGGGCGATGCTCCTTATTATGCAGAACCGTGGATCTGCGACCGCGTTGTCACCGACCACCTCACAAGCCCCGCAATGCTATGCATACTTCCCCTTCAGGACTGGCTCGCACTTGACGGAAGAATCAGACGTAACGATCCGCGCCAGGAACAGATAAATGACCCGGCAAACCCGGACAACCATTGGAACTACCGCATGCACATCACCTTGCGCCAGCTTCTTTCCGAAAAAGAATTCAACATTTACCTGCGCAAGAAAAACGAAGCATCAGGACGATAGTAATATTTTTTTAATAATGTGGTTAGGAAATGTAAATTTACCTGTAATATGCAGGGATTTGCTTAACTTTGCGTTTCATTCCCAACCATACGATGAAAAAAATACTGTCAGATATCAATAAAGGGCTAACATCCCGCCAGCGCACCATAATCAAAGTGATGTGGATAGTGTTTGGCGCAGGGATTGTGTTCGTGCTCGCCCTCCTCGCTTTGGTGTACAACGGCGCAATCGGCTATATGCCGCCGGTAGAAGAACTCAAGAACCCCAACGACCGTTTTGCATCAGTAATCTACTCCGCTGACGGCGAAGAACTCGGACGTTATTTCAGAAATACCGGCAACCGAGTGTACGCCGACTATGATGAAATCAGCTCGCATGTCGTGGATGCTCTCATCTCCACCGAGGACAGCCGCTTCGAAGACCACTCCGGGATAGACATGCGCGCCCTTGCCCGCGTTGCATTCAAGACCCTGCTTATGGGCAACCGCAACAGCGGCGGCGGTTCCACTATCACCCAGCAGCTTGCAAAGCAGCTTTACTCACCGGAATCCAACGGGCTTGCGGCACGAATGATTCAGAAACCTATCGAATGGATGATAGCGGTGAAACTGGAGCGCTTTTACAGCAAGGATGAAATCCTGAAAATGTACCTCAAACAATTTGACTTCCTTTACAATGCTGTCGGCATCAAATCCGCCGCGTTCGTATATTTCGGCAAAGAATCGGAGAACCTTTCGATTGAGGAAGCCGCAACCCTTGTAGGAATGGTCAAGAACCCGGCATACTACAACCCTGTCCGCCAGCCCGAGCGCACCCGCCAGAGGCGCAATGTGGTGCTCGAACAGATGTACAAGAACGACAAAATCACCAAGGAGCAACTTGACTCGCTCAAAGAACTGCCGCTTAAGCTTGACTTTCACCGCGTAGACCACAAAGAGGGTCCGGCACCCTATTTCCGCGAGGAGCTGCGCCGTATGCTTCGCGCAAAGCGTCCTGTGGCAAGCGACTACCGCGAATGGGAGAAGCAGAAATATGTGGAGGACTCCATTGCCTGGGCAACCAACCCGCTTTTCGGCTGGATTGAGAAGAACCCGAAACCTGACGGCACAAAATACGACATATACACAGACGGTCTTAAAATCTACACCACCATAGACTCCCGTATGCAGAAATATGCGGAAGAAGCGGTGCATGACCACATGAGCAATACCCTGCAGCCTGCATTCTTCAAGGAGAAGCGCAACACCAAGTACGCTCCGTACTCCACCAGCCGCTGGGAAGTGAGTGAGGCACAGATTGAATCGCTCATAAACAACTCACTCAGAAACACCGACCGCTACCGCACAATGAAAAAAGCGGGGCACAGCGACGAGGAAATCACCAAAGCATTCAACACCCCTGTTGAAATGAAGGTCTTCTCATACGCCGGCGATGTGGACACTGTCATGACACCTCGTGACTCCGTGCTCTACACCAAGCACTTCCTGCGCACCGGATTCATGGCGATGAACCCTGTGACCGGTCATGTCAAGGCTTATGTGGGTGGTCCGGACTTCACCCACTTCCAGTATGACATGGTCAGCACCGGACGCCGCCAGATAGGCTCCACAGGCAAACCGTTCCTGTACACCTACGCTATGGAGGAGGGCTACACCCCCTGCGATGAATTCCTCAACGAACAGCCTGTGCTTACTGACGAGAACGGCCGCGAGTGGATTCCCCGCAACTCAGGGAGCTCGCATATCGGGGAAATGGTTACACTCAGATGGGCGCTCACAAACTCCAACAACTGGATTAGCGCGAGGCTTATGAGCCAGCTTTCTCCGGCATCCCTTGTGCGTACCATGCACAATTTCGGTATTACCAGCCACCTTGACCCGGTGCTCTCCCTTTGCCTCGGCACACCCGATATCTCGCTCAAGGAGATGGTCGGCGCATACTCCGCGTTTGCCAACAACGGCATGAGGGTCGATCCAATGTTTGTCACAGCTATAGCCGACTCCAACGGCAACATTATCTCTGAATTCACCCCGCGGCACACCGAGGTCATTTCCGAGGACGCATACTGGAAAATCCTCTCCATGCTTCTCAATGTTGTGGATGGCGGTACCGGCAGCCGATTGCGACGTCCCCCTTATAACCTCACCGCGCAGACCGGAGGCAAGACCGGAACCACCAACTCCAACTCGGACGGTTGGTTCATGGGCTTCACCCCGCAGCTTGTTGCCGGCGCATGGGTCGGAGGAGAGGAGCGTTTCATCCATTTCAATAACGGAGCTATCGGACAGGGTGCTTCCGCAGCACTTCCAATCTACGGCAGCTTCATGAAGAAAGTCTACGCCGACAAGACTCTCCCCTACTCTCAGGACGCGCACTTCACTTTCCCTTCCAAGGATCTCTGCGAGAAAGAGTTTTACGGGGAATCCGTCGACTACGACAACGATGCCGAAGAGACCTCGATTGAAGGGGTATTTGACTAAGCCCAAATGGACCTCTTGCATCTTGACACCCCTGTTGGCACCCTTGCGATTGGAGCGGCATGCGGCAAACTGGTGATTTGTGACTGGACGCATTCCCCTCACTTTGCCTCGCACGCCAAGAAGCTGGGAGGAATTGAAAACGATTACTATTCTGCCCAGGCAGCGGCTGCTGAGATACGCGAGTACTTTGCTGGACACCTCAAAGCTTTCACAATGCGGCTTGCGCCCGTCGGCACGCCCTTCCAGCAAAGAGTGTGGATGGAGCTTGGCAAAATACCGTATGGGCACACTGACACTTATTCCTCGCTTGCGCGACGAATCGGTAAACCGCAGGGTGCGAGGTGCGTTGCGAATGCTATCGGCAGTAACCCGATAAGCATTATTATTCCATGTCATAGGATTATCGGTGCTGACGGCACCCTTACCGGCTATGCCGGCGGAATTGAGGTTAAGGCATCTCTTCTTGCTCTTGAAAAGAGCGTGTGTGGACTTTCTCATAGTTGATTTGTTTTTTAAGTGTGTTTTTAATCTTATCGCTTGCAAAGGTAATATACCAATTTTAATTTTGCAAGAGGCAAGCGGAATTATTTTTCACGCCAACTGATCAATCCCCTCCCCCTCAACCCATTACCTCCCGATTTTTTTCCATATTATTGTATTACCTCCTTCCTCAGGCTGCGCTGCGCTTGCCTGAGGCTTCGTATAGCGACGTGCCTACGGCACTTCCGTGCGCCGGAGAGCGCACACAGAGAGTAGCTGCGCGGTTAAGGGAGCGTCAGCGACCGCAACCCGCAGGACAGCAGCCACCTTCCCTCCCCTTTCTCCGCCCGGCAAGCCGTGCGGAGAAAGGGGGGACATGGGACATACACCTTATCCTCGGGGTGCGCTACGCTTACCCCAAGGCTACTCTCCGGACGCGCTCTCCCGGCGCGTCAATATATTATTCTCTACACCCTATCCTCAGGCTGCGCACAGCGACGTGCCTGCGGCACTTCCGTGCGCCGGAGAGCGCACACAGAGAGTAGCTGCGCGGTTAAGGGA
>CAMWQE010000141.1 GCA_947176335.1 uncultured Porphyromonadaceae bacterium
GTCAATAAGGACGGAGTGGATGATTCCGAGATTTTCAAGGATCTCGCGGAAATGTCAAGAGGGAGAATCCTGCTTAACCCGGAGATGATGCACCTTCATGAATTTAAAGTTGCCGCACCGGCTGCAACCGGCAAAAAGAAAAAGAAAAAATAGTGATTTCAGCTAAAGAGATAACCGAGATAGGCAATTTCCTCAAGCCCCACGGTATAAAAGGCGAAATTGCGGCGGAAATGGATATTGAATGCGACGACATCCTGTCCCTTTCATGTATCATTTGTGACATGGAGGGAATATATGTGCCGTTTTTCATTGATTCAGTGCGCTCCAAAGGTCGTGACACAGTTTTGCTCACAATCGACGGGGTCTCAGATGAGAAACAGGCGTCTGCATTCAACGGCAAGACTATATATGCCAAATCCGACGAGATTTCACTGCCAGAGGAGAGCGACGGCTTGTATGTGACCGATATGGCTGGATTCACTATCCTTACTCCTGACGGTGAAACCGTAGGCACTATCGACATGATTGACGATTCCACTGCAAACATCCTGTTTATAACTCGAACCCCGGAGGGAAATACCGTCTATATCCCGGCTGCCGAAGAATTCATAGAGAGCCTGGATGTTGAGAACAAAAAACTTGTTATGGATTTACCCGAAGGACTATTATAATAATTATGAGTACTTTTGAAGAAGACGCCGCCATTAAGGCTATAAGGGAGGCTCTCCCCGAAGGCAAAGCCGATAGTTATACCGACGACCAGATTCTCAACATCATCGACATGATTTGGGACTTCTATGAGGAAAACGGACTGTTGGAAATCGACGATGACGAGGAGATAGAGGAGACCGCATTGTTCGACGACCTGCTCCGCTACACCCGCAAGATGCTCCAGAAGGACAAGCAGAGCGGAATTGCGCCCGAAGATGTGGAAACTATTGTACGCGCTGAGATAGATTACGAAAACTCGCTTGACATACTCGCCGACTAAAGCACAGAAAGAAAACAGATATGCCCAAATCCCTCCTTATATCATTTCTTATCATTGCGGCATGCTCGCTATGCAGCAAGGCGCAGGCATATGTCGACCCATACAAAGGCTACTCCGAAGAGACCTTCATGGATATGGATTTCATTCCCAACCTCGCCACTCCGGTGGTCGGGCAAAAAGAGAAACCCGCTGTGAGGAAAGCGGTACAGGCTGCAGCAAATTCACTGAAAGGCAAATTCACTGTCGACCTGATGCGCGAGGATGAAGTTTTTGTCGCTACAGTCCTCACCGACGAGCTGTTCATGCCAAATGACACCTTCATGACAGAAAATGCCGATGCGATACTTTCACCACTCCTCTCGCCGATGAAAGATCCGATGGCATATAAGATTGTCATAGCCGTGCATACCGACGACACCGGCTCGGAAACCTACCGCGACAACCTTTCGACAGCAAGGCTGAACTCTGTTTACGACTGGTTCATCACCAAAATAGATGAAGGCGTATTAAGCGAAAAGCTCATGATTATTCCTTTCGCAATGGGCGGCTCGATGCCTCTTGTCTCCAATACATCGCGGGATAACAGGAGAGAGAACCGGCGCCTGGAGGTGTACTTCATCCCGGGCCCGGCACTAATAACGGCTGCCCACAACTCCAAATGATTCAAATCATTGAAATAAATCGTAAATTTGCAACCAGAAACTGAAAAAATATATATCAAACGATATGGCAAAAGAACTTAAAGACCTCACAAAACGTGCTGACGATTACTCGCAGTGGTATAATGAACTCGTTATCAAGGCTGATCTTGCCGAGCAGTCTCCGGTGCGCGGATGTATGGTCATCAAACCCTACGGCTACGCTATCTGGGAAAAGATGCAGCAGACCCTTGACAAAATGTTTAAGGAAACCGGAGTGCAGAACGCATACTTCCCCCTGCTTATTCCTAAATCCTTCCTGTGCAGGGAGGCAGAGCATGTTGAAGGTTTTGCAAAGGAATGCGCGGTTGTCACACATTACCGTCTGAAAAACGATCCTGAAGGCAAAGGCGTTGTCGTCGACCCCGAGGCAAAACTTGAAGAAGAGCTGATTATCCGCCCCACATCCGAAACCATCATCTGGGGTACATACAAGAACTGGATTCACAGTTACCGTGACCTGCCCCTGCTTATCAACCAGTGGGCAAATGTAATGAGGTGGGAAATGCGCACAAGAATGTTCCTGCGCACAGCTGAATTCCTCTGGCAGGAAGGTCACTGCGCCCATGCTACCGCCGAAGAGTCGGAAGCAAGGACAGTGCAGATGATTAACCTCTATGCCGCTTTCGCCGAGAAATACATGGCTATGCCTGTTATTAAGGGAGTGAAAAGCGCCAACGAAAGATTTGCGGGAGCACTCAACACCTACACCATCGAGGCAATGATGCAGGACGGTAAGGCACTTCAGGCAGGCACATCCCACAACCTCGGGCAGAATTTTGCCAAAGCGTTTGATGTAACATTCGTCAACAAGGAAAACAAGCCTGAACTCGTATGGGCTAACTCATGGGGAGTGTCAACCCGCCTTATGGGTGCGCTTATCATGACCCATTCCGATGACAACGGACTTGTTCTCCCTCCCCACCTCGCTCCCATCCAGGTGGTAATCATTCCTATCTACAAGAATGCCGACCAGCTTGCTGAAATTTCAAAGCATGTTGAGCCTATCATCATTAAACTTAAAGAGATGGGAATCAGTGTGAAGTATGATGACGCAGAAAACCGCAGGCCCGGATTCAAGTTCGCCGACTACGAGCTCAAAGGCGTACCTGTTAGGCTCGCTATCGGAGCGAGGGACATTGAGAACGGCACAGTTGAAGTAATGCGCCGCGACACCCTTGAGAAGAGCGAGGAAAAACTCGAAGGCATCGAGGCAAGAGTGCGTGACCTTCTTGAAGAAATCCAGGAAAATATCTACAAAAAGGCGCTTGCCCACAGGGATTCCCTTACCCGCACAGTGGATACCTACGAAGAATTCAAGAAAGAAATCGAAAAAGGAGGATTCATACTCGCACATTGGGACGGCACCGAGGAAACCGAGCTCAAAATCAAGGAGGAAACCAAAGCGACACTCCGCTGCATCCCTCTTGACGGCGACACCACACCCGGCAAGTGCATGGTAACAGGCAAACCCTCCAAGCAGAGAGTTATTTTTGCAAGAAACTATTAATTTGATATGGAGTACAAGGAATTGGTTTCCCGTCTGTCAATGAACAGCGGACTCCCCGCTGAGAATATCTCCGGAAAGATAGAGGCTGTTGCAAAAGTCCTCAGAAATTTTTGCAAGGAGCTCGATGTTGTCGCAGTACCCGGATTCGGTACTTTCCAGCCGGTCAAAGAGGATGAAATCATTGTTACCGGAGAGGACGGAACCAAAACCCTGCTACCGCCGGCAATAGAAGTCAGTTTCAAATCAAGTGTAATCCTTAGAAAAGCCCTCGGAAAATGAACAATAAGATACCCCTTAAAAAATTTGCCGAAGCCTTTTCCAAGGAATCGAACCTACCTGAAGCGGAAGCCGAAGCATTCATCAGGCAACTTTTCGATATTGTTGCATCGGAATTGAAAGCAGGCTTCAAAGTCAGGATTAACGGCATCGGCACATTCTCCCTGTCCGCATCCGCCGGTGAACCGGTTGTATTCGTGCCTGACGATATATTCGCGCAGGAGATAAACGCTCCTTTCTCAATATTCCAGCCGGTACCTCTTGCCGAGGGTGTTACGGAGGAGGACCTTGCCCGGGTTGAAGTGCCGGAGCTGTCTCAGCCGCAAGCGGAAGAGGAACCGCAACCGGAACCATTGCCGGAACTGAGAGAAGAGCCTGTTGTCCAGGAGATAGAATCGGCGCCGGCGAGCATACCGGAAGTACAGGAAACACCCGAGACTGACACCGCACCTGAAGCAGAACCGGTCAAACCGGTTGAAAGCGGTGATGAGTTTGAGGTAGAGCAACCCGTGAAACAGGATGAAGCACCTGAGGTGACAACTAAACCAGAACCGGCAACCCCTGCGGATACCACGGTCACCGAAATTGTGGAAACCCCTGCACCGGAAGAGGCGGCACAACCACCTGCCGCTGTTCCCGAATGGGAATATGAGGAGGAGGAATATGTGCAGCAGCCGGCAGAAACGAAGAGCAGGTTCGGAGCCGGATTCGTTATAGGGCTCATTGTTGGTCTTGCCATAGGAGCACTGGTTCTTTGCGCGTACATCATGTACTATGTAAATGCCACTCCTCAGGACAATTCAGTGGAAACAGAGCTCATTGAATCACACATTTCACCGGTTCTGGAGTAGGCACGATATTTAATTTTCGGTAAAAAATCTTGAATATTACGAATATCTGTTATTTAATAATATTCAGATTATCAATCAGTTAAGGCACAGCTTATTATAAGTTGCGCCTTAAATCATTATATATAAGGGTATTACGGTAATTCACACTATTAACTATAAATATATAAAATTAACGGAACACACTGACACACTCCTTGTTTATTATGTATAATTTTGCGTTAAATAACGTGACTGCTGCATTTTAGGTGCTTTGCAGCTTGAATTTGATAATAATATACATAACTAATAAACATGAGCGAATCTGTAAATATCAGAGAACTTAATGACATCGTTGCTTCAAAAAGCGATTTTGTCAACCTTGTGACCCGTGGAATGGACCAGGCTATTGTAGGTCAGAAACATCTTGTCGATTCACTTCTCGTTGCACTGCTTGCCAACGGGCATGTGCTTCTCGAAGGCGTGCCGGGTCTTGCAAAAACCCTCGCAATCAAAACCCTCGCGCAGGTTATTGATGCAAAATTCAGCCGCATTCAATTTACACCGGACCTTCTGCCTGCGGACGTTACCGGTACAATGGTTTACAGCGTTCAGAAAGAGCAGTTCCAGATAAAGAAAGGTCCTATCTTCGCCAATTTCGTTCTTGCCGATGAAATCAACCGTGCCCCGGCGAAGGTGCAGAGCGCACTCCTCGAGGCTATGCAGGAGCGTCAGGTGACTATCGGTGAAAAAACATTCAAGCTCGATGAGCCTTTCCTTGTCATGGCTACCCAGAACCCTATCGAGCAGGAAGGTACCTATCCCCTGCCTGAAGCGCAGGTTGACCGATTCCTTCTTAAAGTGGTCATCGGCTATCCGACAAAAGAAGATGAAAAGCTGATTATCCGCCAGAACATCTCCCCTGTGCGCTCTGAAATCAAGCCGCTCCTTAAACCGGAAGAGGTTTTGGA
>CAMWQE010000142.1 GCA_947176335.1 uncultured Porphyromonadaceae bacterium
CAATTATAGTAACCGCCATATTGGAAGTGAATTATCGGGGGATTACCTGCTGTCGCGTAATAATGGGGCTTTGACTGAAGTGACAAGAAATGAGAGGATTGACGGTTCATATTTCAAAAACAACCAGTACCCTGTAACATTCCGTGCCACTTACAACACCCAAAATATCCAGGTTCGCAATATGGTCGGTTTCACGCATAATGCCACACCGAACTATGATATTAACGGAAAAGTCACGATAAAGGACACATCGGAGAGTGAATCCGTATTCACCCGTTCAAATCCGTCCACCAAGAATTCCGCTATGTACTCAGGGTCATTCTTTTTCGCGTTGCCGAAAAATTTCTCAATTGATGTTACCCCGACTTTCAAATACACACATACAAATGACAGGTTGACCTACATCACTGATATAGACCAGCCTATTATCAGAAATGCAAATGAGGATGCATACAATTTCCGTATTGACGCCAATGCGCGCAAGCAGGTTGGGAAAAAACATTCTTTCATGATTGGAATAAATGGAGGACAATGGACGAACAATCTGAAATATAGGGGTACGAATCAATATAATGACAAATTCACCAATGGTTTTGCGGCAGGCACATTGGGTTATAATTACTCCACTTCCAGACTGTCCCTATCCACCGACTTTGGTGTTTGCTGGGAAAGCACTGATATTAATGGTGAATATATGCCGGACCTATATCCATTTCTTCATCTCAACGTGCAATATTCCTTATCAAGAAAGCATATAGTATCAACCTTCTTTCAGTACGCTACCAACTCCCCTACAGTTTCCATGAAAGCGGATGATATACTTCAGGACAATGAATTCCTGTATATTACCGGTAATCCATTACTGAAAGACTCCAGGCACATAACATTCGACCTCATATATACATGGTTGCAATCCAACCGTTTCAGCATGAGTGCATACGGTGAATACTATGGGAACTATAACCGTATGACTACTATTTACTTACCCTATAATGACGGTACGGCAGTAATACGCGGCTATCAGAATAACGGCAACTTCACCCATTATAGAATAGGAGCAGGTGCGAAATTAACTCTGTTTAATGGCAAACTGGAATTATATGCAAGTCCCGAGATGCACTTTTACAAAAACACCGGTATGTACAGTTGCTCCTATAATCCATTCATATTTGTCGGGCAAGCGATATGGTACTTCGGAAAATTCTATGCCAGAGGTTATTACTCTACTCCTGAACGCCAGTTTTGGGATGAAACAAACACTATTTACCGGAGCCGCAATTACTATAGCGTTGCTGGAGGATGGTATAATAACCATTGGAACATAAGATTGACGGCAAACAATTTCCTTAATAGTGATTGGATCGGTTCGACCCGGATAATTAATGGAAATTACTACAAGGAGCACCGTATCAACTACGGTACTTCCTTCCACAGGATGCTGAACCTTACAGTAACATACACATTCAATTACGGTAAGAAAGTGCAGCATGGCAACGAAATCGGAGAGCAGTCTGGAACTTCCTCCGGCATCTTGAAATAACTTATCATACTAAATTTGTAAGGTTTCGGGCATTATTGCCCGGGACCTTGCTGTTTCATACCCGGACTGTCCGGGTGTTGTATCTCTTCCTAAAAATGAGTATCTTTGCACCCTAAAGACAATTACTTATATTAATTGAATTGGTTCTACAGTATTGCTTCCGTTCCACATTTGATTGAATTATGAACAGAAAAGGAAAACTGTATTTCAGGTATGGCACCATGGGCTCCGCTAAAACTGCCCTGCTGCTTACCACAGCATATAACTTTGAGGAGAGAGGCATGAAATATGTTTGCCTCAAACCTGTGATAGACACCCGCGAAACAAAAAATGTTATCCGATCCCGTATAGGCATCGAGCGTGAATGCAGGTGGATTTACGGCGACACCGACCTGTATATGCTTGCCGCTGAACTATTTGAAGAGAATCTTGCCGTTATCGACTGGTTTCTCATTGACGAGGCGCAGTTCCTTACTCCTGCGCAAGTGGACCAGCTCGCAAGGATTGTGGATGATTTCGGGAGCAATGTTATCTGCTACGGACTGAGGACTGATTTCCAGACACATCTGTTTGAAGGTTCACGTCGCCTGTTCGAGATAGCCGATACCATCGACGAAATAAAATCTACCTGCAGCTGTGGCAGGAAAACTATAGTCAATGCAAGAATCGACTCACATGGCGACATTGTTGATGTAGGTCAGCAGGTGGAAATCGGTGGTAATGACCGGTATATTGCAGTGTGCCGCAATTGCTGGAGAAACAAAAGAATCGAGCAAGCGAATAAAACCTCCCTCCCCTTTCCTGAATTTAAGACAAGGCAATGAAAATTAAATGTTTAGCTGCGGCAATAGTATTTCTGATGTACTGCGCATCCGCTTATGCCGAAAGCATATCTTTTCAGAAAGAATCACTCAACTATAAGGTGATGTTCAAATGGGGGCTTGTCCACAAACAGGCAGGACGCGCCACTCTGACAATAGCGGATGACGGGAGCAAGTATGTGGCAAAACTTACCGCACGCTCTGAATCATGGGCAGACCGATTCTATTCCGTGCGTGACACCCTTATCTCATTTATCGGAAAAACGGATATGTTACCACATAAGTATGAACGTATAGCTTATGAGGGAGGCTCTTTTGCCCACGATATCGTCATATTTTCACGCAATGGAAACACTATAACCGGCGACGCGGAGAGATACAGGCGCAAAAAGAATGCAAAGGAGACCGTGAGATCCACCGGTTCACTTTCTGCGGAAGGACACACCGTTGATTTGCTAAGTGTTTTCTACTATCTCAGGGCTATTGATTTCAAGTCAATCACACCGGGATACAACAAAACAATCAATATTTTCTCCGGTAAAAAGAAAGAATTGCTTAACATCAAGTACCACGGAGAAGAAGTCCTGTCGCTTGACGGTAAAAAATACAATACTTACAGGATTAGTTTCACATTTACTACAGACGGTTCTAAAAAATCCAGTGATGATATTTACACATGGATTTCAGTAGAAAACTCCCATATTCCCCTTAAACTTGAAGGGAAACTTAAAGTCGGTAAAATACAATGCCTGTATACAGGCGGAAAATAACGGTCTGAAACCAACAATTACCACATGAATTTTCTAAGATTTTTCGGCACCGCACTGATAGGGTGCTGTTTATCCACTCTAACCATGCAAGCTACTGACAACAAGGTTCATCTGCGCATAATTGAGACAACTGATGTACACGGCAATTTTTTTCCGTACAATTTTATAACGCGTTCTCCCTGGAGCGGAAGCATGGCGCGCGCCGCTGCGTTTATCGACTCAGTCAGAAAAGAAAGCGGAGCTGAAAATGTGCTCCTCCTCGATGCCGGAGACATATTGCAAGGTCAGCCCACTGTCTACTACTACAACTTCATTGACACCGCCTCAACACATATCGCCTCGCGTATATATGACTTCCTGAGTTATGATGCAGCGACAATTGGCAACCATGATGTTGAAACCGGACACGCCGTATATGACAGGTGGATTGCAGATACCTCAGTTCCGGTACTCGGCGCAAATGTCCTGAAAGCGGATAGCGGTGAACCTTACCTGACCCCATATAAAATCATTGAGAAAAACGGAGTGCGTATTGCAGTGCTCGGGCTCCTCACTCCTGCTATTCCGGCATGGCTGCCTGAAAATCTTTGGAGCGGGCTACGCTTTGAGGATATGGAGGAGAGTGCGACAAAATGGATTAAAATCATAAAAGAGAAAGAGAATCCTGACTTGGTTATAGGATTGTTCCACTCTGGAAATGATTATTCACGCCAAACCGGCGACTACCATGAAAATGCATCACAGCAGATTGCACGCACCATTCCCGGATTTGACATCATTTTCTCCGGACACGACCATCAGCTGTTTAACAAGGTTATCGCTGGCCCGGAAGGGAAACAGGTCAATGTGCTGAATCCGGCAAACAATGCCAACGCTATTGCCATGGTGGATGTTGTCATGGCAAAAGACGCAGACGGAAAATGGGTAAAGGAATCCGCATCCGGAAATATCTGCCGCCTTGATGAAACAGAACCGTCGGAATCGTTCATGAAAGAATTTGCTGAAAGTTACAAAACCATAGATGAGTTTGTGTCACGCGAAATCGGCTCGGCTACCGGCGATTTTACAAGCAAAGAAGCATTCTTCGGACCGTCACCGTTCATTGACCTCGTGCACCGGCTGCAGCTTGATATCACCGGTGCGGACATCAGCTTTGCCGCTCCCCTGTCGTTTGACGCTGTTATCAAAGCCGGTCCGGTAAGAGTAAGCGATATGTTCAACCTTTACAAGTATGAGAATCTGCTCTACACAATGCGCATGACCGGGGCTGAAATCAAGGATTACCTTGAGGAATCTTACAGTATCTGGATAAAAGACTTTGATAATGAGCATCTTCTCCTTTTTGCATCTGATAAACCTTCATCCGATAATTGCTCGTTTAAATACCCTTCATATAATTTCGACTCTGCGGCAGGAATTATCTACACTATGGATATTACCAAACCGAAAGGTGAGAGAATCACAATTCTATCAATGGCAGACGGCACACCTTTCCACCCTGATAAAAATTATTCGGTTGCAGTAAACTCATACCGCGGCAATGGTGGCGGAGACCTTATGACAAAGGGAGCGAAAATACCTCATGACGAACTACCCGGACGAATCATAAACTCCACTGAGCAGGATTTAAGATATTATATGCTTAAAGAGGTGGAGAAGAAAGGCGTACTTACCCCGATGACATTGGATACCTGGAAATTCGTTCCTGAATCTATTGCCGCTCCCCTTATCGCTAAAGACAAAGCTATCCTTTTCCCGGATAAAAAATGAAAATAATCCGGGATTTCGAGCGAAAGGTCCGACAATTCACAGAAACCATTCCTTCCGGTAAAATAATTGTCGGTCTTAGCGGAGGTGCGGATAGTGTCGCACTCCTCGCATCACTTGTAGCCGCAGGCGAGAAATGCATTGCAGCGCACTGCAACTTCGCCCTTCGTGGTGAAGAAAGCGAGCGGGATATGCGCCATGCTGTTGAAACAGCGAAAATGCTTGGAGTCGAATGCATGACAATAAAATTCAATGTGCCGGACTACATGAAGTTGCATAAGTGCTCTCTTGAAACAGCTTGCAGGGAACTCCGGTACGAATGGTTCGAAAAATTACGCGTTGAAAATAACGCGCTGTGGATT
>CAMWQE010000143.1 GCA_947176335.1 uncultured Porphyromonadaceae bacterium
AGTCTACCATGTGAGCTGATTTATATTGAATACGGGACCTTCAGTGCAAACGCACACATTGCCCTTCACTGTTTTTTCAACGCAACAGAGGCATGCTCCTATGCCGCACGCCATCATGTTTTCCAATGACACCTCGCACTGCGCTCCAATCTTCTTTGCCTCCACAGCAACCGCTTTCATCATCGGAGCGGGACCGCAGCAGAAAATATGGTCAATGCCCGCAGTAAGCGCGGAATTCTTTGTTACAAGACCTTGTTCGCCATGCGAGCCATCCTCGGTAGAGGTGTGCACTTTGCCTACAGCCTCAAACAAATCAAGCTGCAGCAGGTCATTCTTGGAGCGCGCACCGAGCAAAAATTCCGGGGTGTAACCGTTCTGCTTAAGAACTTTGCCGAAATAAAGCAGCGGGGCGACACCGACTCCTCCGCCAATAAGCATGATTTTAGCCTCCTTGCTATGCGGCATAGAGAAACTGTTGCCAAGCGGCAGCACAATGTTCACAATCTCCCCGGCTTTAAGGGAGGCAAGCACCTCAGTGCCCTTGCCGGCACGCCTTACAAGCAGCCATATGGTGTTTTTTTCCGGCTCGACGTTATTTATTGATATGGGTCTACGGAGCATCACGTCCGCGCAATGCGGCACCTTTACCTGCACAAACTGCCCCGGAAGGATTTCAGGCAGTTTAGAGCCGTTTGCAGGGGCAAGTTTCAGCAAAGAGTACAGCGCCGAAAGCTCCTGACATTCCGTCACCACAAAATCTGTAGCTTCTTTTTTCTGCATAATGATTAATTTTTTGCAAATATACCTCTTTTTAAGGTCATGGGGAGAAAATCAGATAGAAAATCAGGCGACACCACGAATGGAGCCGCCTGAAAATCTTTTGTCATATCATTATCAAATCCAACGCACGTATGCGAAGTCCTGACGGTGAGGCAGGTTGGGGTTTGAAGGATAGAGACGGAAAGCATAGCGGTAAACACCTGCTTCACGGAGCTTCTCGGAGAGCTCGTAAGTGAGCACATTGCCTTCCTCCTTAACTACCTTGAACTGCTTGGTTTCAAAGAGGTGCTCAACACCGTCCTCAACCTGGTATGAAACATATTCGAGGGCGAGGTCCTTGCCGAGACCGTTTGTGTCAATCACAGCGGTTACCTCATACTTCTGACCGGTTGCGTTCAGGGCGGGCTGAGATATTTCGAGGCTTTCAACCTTGATGCCGTCCCATGCCTCTACAACTTTGTTCTTCCATGCAACGATTTCTTTTGCAAGAGCGAAGTCATCTTTGCAGAGAGCATTGAAGCGCTTGTCCTCGGGGAGATAGAAGCGTGAGATATAGTCGTCAATCATGCGCTTCATTGTGAAGTGGGGAGCGATATGGCCGATAGAGCCCTTGATGTACTCAATCCACTTGGGAGAGTAGCCCTTTGAATTCTTTTCAAAGTACAGGGGCACGATTTCATTCTCAAGCATCGAGTAGATTGTAGCTGCGTCAAGCTTGTCCTGCTGCGCCTGGTCGGTGAATGTGCGCTTTTCTGTGAGCGCCCAACCGGCTTTTTCATCAAACTTGTAGCCTTCGTACCACCATCCGTCAAGCACAGAGAAGTTGAGCACACCATTCATCTCTGCCTTTTCGCCTGATGTGCCGGAAGCCTCAAGAGGACGTGTGGGAGTGTTCAGCCAGATGTCGACACCGGTAACAAGACGTTTTGCAACAATCATGTTGTAGTCCTCAAGGAAGATAATCTTGCCGAGGAACTGGGGCATCCTGGAGATTTCCATGATACGCTTGATGAGTCCCTGACCTGCGCCGTCAGCTGGGTGAGCCTTACCGGAGAATACGAACTGAACGGGGAACTGCTCATTGTTCACAATCTTAGCAAGACGGTCAAGGTCGGTGAAGAGAAGGTGTGCGCGCTTGTAGGTAGCGAAGCGGCGGGCGAAACCGATGATAAGGGCATTGGGGTTGATTTTCTCAAGGATGCTCATCACAGCGGAGGGATCACCCTGGTTAGCAAGCCATTTTTCCTTGAAGTCACGACGCACGAAGTTGATGAACTTGTTCTTCATCTGCATGCGGAGATTCCAGATGTCCTCGTCGGGCACATTGAAGATAGGCTCCCATGCTTTGGGGTTGCTCTGGTCCTCGAATACCTTTTCACCAAGGCGCTCTGCGTAGAATGCCTTCCATTCAGAAGCAGCCCATGTGGGCATGTGCACGCCGTTGGTAACATAGCCTACATGGCTCTCTTCCCATGTATAGCCTTTCCAGATGCCTGCGAACATTTTCTTGGAAACTTCGCCGTGTAGCCAGCTCACACCGTTGGCTTCCTGGCAGGTGTTGAGCGCGAATACACTCATTGAGAAACGCTCGTGTGATCCTGGATTTTCACGGCCCATGTTCATGAGGTCTTCCCAAGAGATACCGAGTTTTGCAGGATACTCACCCATGTATTTGCCGAAGAGGCCTTCGTCAAAGTAGTCGTGTCCGGCAGGCACGGGAGTGTGCACTGTATAGAGTGAGGATGAGCGGACAACTTCGAGTGCTGTAGCGAAATCAAGACCCTTTTCCTGAACGAAGTCAACAAGGCGCTGGAGGTTGAGGAGAGCGGCATGGCCTTCGTTGCAATGGTAGAGGTCGGAGTTTACACCGAGTTTCTTGAGCATGAGCACGCCGCCGATACCGAGGAGATACTCCTGCTTGATACGGTTTTCCCAGTCACCGCCATAAAGCTGGTGGGTGATTGAGCGGTCATATTCGCTGTTCATGTCAAAGTCGGTGTCAAGAAGATAGAGCTTCATGCGGCCGACGTTAACACGCCAGATGTGCGAATAAACAATGCGACCGGGATAGGGAACCTCAAGGATAACCGGATTGCCCTCCTCGTCTGTAACGAGGTCGATGGGAAGCTGGTTGAAGTTCTGGGGCTCGTAGTTGGCAATCTGCTGACCGTCTACAGAGAGGGTCTGTGTGAAGTAGCCGTAACGGTAAAGGAAACCGACAGCGGTCATGTCGACGCAGCTGTCAGAAGCCTCTTTGATATAGTCGCCGGCGAGCACGCCGAGACCACCTGAATATATTTTAAGGCAGTTGCAGAGTCCATACTCCATAGAGAAGTATGACACGGAGGGAACGTCCTTGCGCATGGGCTTGGACATATAGTCCTGGAAGTGCTTGTAAACCTTTTCGATGCGCTGCATCATCTCGGCATCCTTTGAAATCTCTTCAAGGCGCTCTGTGGAGAGGCGCTGAAGGAGCATCACAGGATTTTCTCCGGTCTTGCGCCAGAGGTCAGGGTTCAAATCACGAAAAAGTGTCTTTGCATCGCTGTTCCATACCCACCAGAGATTTTTGGCGAGGACCTCAAGGGGCTTAAGTTTTGAGGGGAGTTCAGCCTTTACTGTCGAGTCACGCCAGACGGGTGCGTTTGCGTTGCTAACTTGGATTTTCATAAATCTTTATTGTTTTAGGAAAAATTGTTTACAATCTGTTGTTTCTTGAAGCAAGCGCTACATCAAATGCTTCGATATAATATGTTATAAAGTAGCTCCATGCTGCTTTTGCGGCGGTCTTAGCCGCAGCGTCAGCAATATGCGCTGTTTCTTCTTCATCCGCGTCATTGAGCACTTCGAGTGCGCGGGCAATGTTTTCAACCACCTGACCGTAGTTGTCATCTCCCCTGCCGATAACGTTAACTCCGCAGGATGAGAACTGGTTATCGGTTGTAGATAGTATCCACTGACCGAAGCCGCTCAGCGACGTGGTTATTGTCGGCACACCGAAAGCGATGCTTTCAAGTGGTGTGTATCCCCACGGCTCATAATAAGACGGGAATACCGTTGCATCCATACCTATGAGCAAATCATAGTACACGGAGTCGAATAATCCGTCTGTGCCGTTCAGGTAGCATGGCACATATATAATAGAGGTGCGCGAGAATTTATCGTTTGTAAATCCTATTCCGTGGATGCGGTTGATAATCGGGTCCTCGCCGGGGTTGTTCAGCTCATGGGTGATTACCGGGTCCTGGAGCCCATCCACCGAGCCGTTTTCAAGGGCGTCAACAAGGTCGGGACGAGCCTCTTTCATCCATGCGGGCACCATTACAAAAGCGATTACAGGGCGCTTGATATCATAGAAGCCAAGCGAAGCGATTGAATCAAGGAAAACATCGATGCCTTTGTTGCGGAACTCGCATCTGCCGGAAGTGGCTACAAGCATCGCATGCTCGGGAAACTTCCTGCCGGTCAGTGCAGTGGCGACCTCAAAAAGACGCTTGCGCGCCGCTTCACGAGCCGCCGCGAATTTTGTGCGCGCCGGCACGAAATTCTTCTCGAATCCATTGGGAGTAACGACATGGGGACGGAGATCCAGAAGCTGCTCGCATTCCAGCGCTGTGACTTCGCTCACAGTAGTGAAGCAGTCCGCCGCATGAGCCGCTGCTTTTTCAAGGGAATGCTTTGCCTCCATATTGAGCTCGCGCGCCATCACATCGCCGTTGTAGCCGTTCAGGTAGCCGTAGAGGGGCTTGCCGTTTCCGCAAATGCTCCTGCCTATGCTTGTTGCATGGGTGGTGAAGATGGTTGCGACCTGAGGGAGCTTCCATTTCACATAAAGGAGTCCCATGCCGGTCTGCCACTCATCAAAGTGGGCGATGATGTTTTTCTTGCTCTTGGGGGTAGCTTTGTGGAATGCGCATATGCTTTCAATGACAACGCCTGCGGCGAGGGAGAAAGCGCAACTCTCGTCATAGTCGCCATACGCGTGGAGCGAATCAACTCCAAAGCGGTTCCACATTTCTGAATAATACTGGTTTTTAACAGCATACATACCGTCAAACTTCACCAGTACAACGATAGGTTTGCCGGGAACATCCCAGCGTCCGGTTCTGACACTCACTCCCGCAGGGAATTTCGCCTTTGCTTTCCATGCCGCAAGGATTGAAGGTGTCTCAATAAAATAAGGACTCGGATTCTCTTCTGTCCACACATCCGGACCAATGAAAATAACCTTATCCTTGTATAGTTTCTGCAGCGTTTTCGCCTTGGTGGATAGCACTGTGTAGATGCCTCCGATTTTGTTGCAAACCTCCCAGCTTGTTTCAAAAAGCAGGTCGAGCGCTACGGTTGAACTGTCCATAGATATTTAAATTCAATTAAATCAGCCGCAAAGGTACGAATTTTATAAAAAAAATCCAAAGATGACTTGAAAATCAGATATTCCGGCGATGTTCCAATAATGTCACCACCAATATAATCC
>CAMWQE010000144.1 GCA_947176335.1 uncultured Porphyromonadaceae bacterium
TTGACAGGTTTATTCATTTTAGTAATTTTCGTTTATTATCGTCGTTTTCCAATACGGTCATCTGATGGATAGCGATTTGGTTGAGCTTGATTAGTCGTTCCGATTGAGATATGCCTTGCTCAATGAAGACAGCATTAAGGCTTTCCATATTGGAGAGACAAATTAGTTCGTTGACCGATGCATAATCGCGGATATTCCCCTTCAATTCGGGATTTGCCTCACGCCATTGTTTCGCAGTCATTCCGAACATAGCCACGTTCAACACATCGGCTTCATTGGCATAAATAATGCTTGCCTGAGCTTTCGTTACCTCTGCCGGAATAAGATTTTGCTTGATCGCATCCGTATGTATTCGGTAGTTTATTTTCGACAACTCTCGTTTCGCTGACCAACCGATCAACCGTTGTTCCTCTGCTTTCAACCGCTGGAACTCCTTGACAATGTAAACTTTGAACTCCGGGCTAATCCACATTGCAAATTCAAACGCTATGTCCTTGTGTGCGTATGTGCCACCATAACGTCCTGCTTTGGCTTGAAGGGATATTGCTTTAGTCCGTGCTACAAACTCTTTTACACTTATTTTAAAGCTATTAAGACCAGACTGATTTCTAATTATGGCGAATTCGCCATAATTAAAATGGGGATTATATACTTTCTCCCAAATACCGATATACTCAAGAGTATTACGGTTGCGTAGCCAATCCGTAATGAAAAAGTCCCCATCCTTGGCATGTAGCATATCTGTGAGACAGATATACTCTTCACCGTTGACCGTTACAACATTAACTTCGGTGCCTTTTACTGTTATTTTTGCCATTAGATTTTAAGCTCTCCGTATAAAGTACAAAGTTATACAAAAAACTTATATATCAGTGTATGAGCATAATTATATGGAGATTAAATTCAATTTGGGCTCAGTCATTTTATTGCTTTATATTACAATATGTGTTTTTATCCGACATTCGCACTGCTTCATACTGACTAAAATACCCTTGCAAGAGGACTGTCTTGTGGAGGGTCAGTTGAATAGCAGGTTGGACATTTCCGGGGAAAGTTTGCTCTTCAGACGCGTTTTTCTGGTTCTGATTGCTCCGTCAGAGGTGCCGGTACACGCCGCGATTGCTGCGTTTGGCATGTGCAGGAGCGACAGCACGCATGTAATAATATCATCCATGCTTAATTTACCGGCATCAATCTTCAAGTCAATTATGAAATCGGCAAAACATTCCAGTAGTGCCTGCCGCAAGGTATCCCTCTCTTTGAGCGGTAAATACGAATTGTCGGTAGTATAGGCAATTTCCCCCTTCTGAATCATGTTGGATAAACCTGTTTTACGGAATCGGTCGATGCACAAGTTTGCTCTTTGACGGATATAATCAAATGGGTCATGTTGTGCAATATCTTCCGATTCGGCTAAAATCTGTTTAACACGCATTGAATCAAGCTCTTCCTGTAATTTTATATACCGCCGCTTATTAGCCCAAAATATCATGCCGAATGCAATTGAAGCTATTATAAGGGCAATCAGTCCGGATATAATTATCTTTTGGCGTGTTGATTGGCTCTCAATTAACTCAATACGTAGATTCGCATTGTATTCGGTCTTCTCTGCTTCCAACCGTTGCACGAGAGCAAGCCTTTGGTTGATTGAGTCATTGCGAAGCGAACCTTCAGCGGGAGAGACTTTGCCGTTGATGGCATAATTAACGCACTCACTGAGCAGCAACAGGTTATTGTAAGTATTTATAGAGTAGTATTCAGGATTTCCGGCATATAATTCATTTGCCTGTATGAGGTATTCTTTCGCCTTGTCACTTTGCCCGGTATTGAGATAATGAAAGCCGAGGGTAATCAGTTTGCCAAGATGCGGATCTTTTATCTGGTTCAGATAATAAAGCGCGCTTGAGTAGTCTGCGGGATTATTTCCTGCATAATTAAGAGCAAATGTTGAAAAATCAGGATAGTCGGGCGATGTGATGGCAAGTGCCTTTTCAAAATAGTAGTTGGCAGAGTCGTTTTCATTCAGGAATGCATGGAAAAGACCGATGTCATGGAGTGCCCTTCCCATATATGTTGAGTCATTAGCTGAAGCTAATGCCTTGTGTGAGTAATAAATGGCTTTCCTGTAATCTTTTGGCAGCAGGGGCTCGGCGTATAGATTGGCTAAATTGATGTATATCTCAGTGGTAGTGGGTGATGTGCGGGCTGTGGCATAATTCAATGCATCAGTGAGGTAAATTGCAGCGGAATCCTGTTCATTTTTCCAGCGCATCCTTATATAAGCGAGCTGGTACATCTCTAAAAGTGAAGCGGTGTCACCTTTTGCTGCATACCGGCTTATCGCCTCGTCAAAGTTACCTTCAAGCAGGTAGGTTTTCCCTTGTTGGAGCCGGGAGATGCAATGCTGACGCAACTTGTCGTATTCCGAGTCATCATTTCGGCTGTTGCATGAGGTAAAAGCGATGGACAAGGCAATCACTGGTAATAATATATGTGCTATTGGGGTCATTTTTGTGGGGAGAAAGTTGCAAAGAGGGGATAGTGGTCGCTATAAGGCACTTTAATGCGTCGGGTGCGTAGTGGAGTGAATCCACGGTACAGAATGTGGTCTATGCGGAAGTAGAAGCGGTCCTCATGGAAAGTTATAGCGAAGCCGAGAGCAGATTCGCGGTAAGCATCCTTCAGTCCAGCGGATTCTATGGTGCGTATAGCATAGCAGCCGGGTACATCATTGAAGTCACCGCATACAATGACTTTTCCTCCGATGCTGTCAATCATCTCTTTGACAAGCGCAGCATGCTGCGCGCGCACTTTGAAGGCGGCTGAGAGTTTTGAAATAAGGCTGCTGCGGATTTCTTTCAACTCCTGTTTTATTCCTTCACCCTCCGTTTTGCCTTTGGTCAAATCTTTGTACAGGGTCTTGTCCTCCTCGCTGAGCCCGATGGATTTAAGATGCAGGTTGAAGAGGGTGAAAGTGTCGGCAGGGGCATAAATGCGGTAAGCGCGTACTTGGAAGTTATGACGTGGAGGATGATGGAGGTTGATTTCCTCAAATGGGAAACGGCTTAATAACGCTTGCCCTTCCGCACCATTGGTGTGATGAGGATACGCTTTGAAAAGTGAATCGAGCAGTGAGGGGCTTACTGCCGTTTCGCGGGATGATGCGAATGTGGCGCACTCCTGCAGGGCAGCGATATCAGGAGATTGGTCGAGGATAAACCGGATTGTCGGGTTTGATTCCGGTGTTTTTCCTTTGGAAGCGAAGTCTGTAAGGTTCGCTACATTATATGTCATCACCGAGAATGACGGTCTGCCGCTTTTAGTGGAAAAATTGAGCGGGAAATAGGTGAGGAGTGTAGGCAGTGAAATGAGTAGTGTCGCAACGAGAATCAATGATGCGGCGCGCTTAAGGAACGCAAGGCATATCGCGGCAATGACAGCAACCGGAGCCACAATCGGGAATATCATTGCAAGCAATGCGGGGACAGTGGATTTCTCCGGGCTGACAGTTCCGGCGTATGCACTTGCCACAAGCACGGTTGCTATGACAAGCGCAATAATCACGGCAATGAAATTGAGCAGCTTTTTCATTTTATACGGTTGCTGATTTCAAAGAGCTCTTTCCTTTCAGCCGGGGTGAGGCTTGAATAGCCGCTATGCTTGATTTTGTCTAAAATTTCATCAAGATTGCGCACATCGCTGCGTGTAGTTGTCACTTTTGCTTTTCTTACACTCTGTTTTCTCGGCAACCTGTTAAGCAACTTTACAGTGTAAGGGTAAAGCAGCCCTGCGGCGACTCCTCCTAAGTGTGCAAGGTGCCCTCCGAGATTTTCTCCTCCCGCACCGAGGCAGAAGTCTATTGCAATTAAAGCAATTACAATCCACCGGAGCTGTACTTCACCGAAGAATAACAGGTTCACCGGAAGTTTCGGCATTGCAACAGCCGCTGCTGTCATTATGGCGAAAACGGAAGCGGAGGAGCCGATAAGGAAATCACTCTGGCTTAGTCCCGGGGCAAGGAGTGAGGCAAGAATGAACACAGTCGCTCCTGCAAGTCCTCCGGAAATGTATAGCATGACGAGGCGCGCTGAACTTGCCGTGAAGGTGAATATCCGTCCTATCCAGTAGAGCATCAGCATATTGAATATGAGATGCCATGCGTCGAACTGGCTGAACATATATGTCAGCAATGTCCACGGGCGATGCAGTAGCAACAGTATGGATGCCGGCAGTTCAATCCATTGCAGCACAGGCTGTTGCAGATGCGCGTTTCCACCAAGGTTGAGGACAACCGCAACAATGCGCAGAATCAGGAACATCAGCACATTAGCCCCGACTAAAAGGATAAGTGCAGACCGGTTTCTGAGCAAACCGGCAATCTTGTCAATAACCGGCATTGAAGAGTCCGCGCTTTTTCCAGAAAAGAATCATGAAGAAGCCAAACAGCATTCCTCCGAGGTGAGCAAAATGCGCCACACCATCGGTTGCATGGCTCAAGCCGATAAGGAGCTCTATTACTCCGTAGCCTATAACCATCCATTTAGCCTTTATTGGTACAGGAATGAACATTATGTACAGCGGCATGTTCGGGAAAATCATGCCGAATGCAAGAAGAACGCCGTAAATTGCTCCGGATGCTCCGAGAGTAATAAGGCTGTTGAGGAAAGGTAGGTTCTGCCCTGTGGCGACTGCCGCATCAAGTGCCTGCCGCATCTCGTCAAACGAGACATGGTTCATGTTAGCAAGCGCGGGAATGAAAATGTCTTTCCATGTCATTGCCCAGACCGCTTCCTGTACTATAGCCGCGCCGATTCCACAGCTAATATAATAGAACAGGAATCGCTCGCTGCGTAGCACCCGCTCAAGTGTTATACCGAACATGAACAGGGTGAACATATTGAAAAGTATGTGGGCGAAATCCCGGGTGGAGTGCATAAACATATATGTGAGCAGCTGCGCGGGATTGAACTCGCTTGCCTTGAAAAAATGTAGCGCACAATAGTTTGTGAGAATCGTGTCGAGTCTCGGTGAAATCATCATTGCAAGCCAAATGATGAAATTTATAATGATTATGCTCTTTGTAACGGGAGGGATATTTGAAAATATAGATCTTCCGGGAGTCATTTGTCCTTTTTTATTTGTGGGTTGATAAATCGAGTGCAAAGTTACAAAAAAGTGTGATTTAGGGCGCAAATTATTGTCAAAGTGGCAC
>CAMWQE010000145.1 GCA_947176335.1 uncultured Porphyromonadaceae bacterium
ATCTCAGACTGCACTTTGCGTATGTCAGGAATCATCTGCGAATAACGGTTATATGCCTGGTTTGCGACATAGTTGTTAATCCAGAACGCACTATCCCATGAAAGATTGTACATATCACCGTTTCCGACTGCAAATTCGTAAGGCACGGTATCCATTCCGTTGAAAACAGGAATGTAGACACATGTATTAGCATCATCCACCCCAAACCATAGAATGCCTTTCATCGGTGCGGGATTATTACCGTTCATCTGGCTAACAAATGAAAATCCGGTCTGCTGTGTTGCAATTGCCCTTTCATGAGTGTATTCCACATCATCTACCTTATAAGTGAGGGGACGCCAGCGATAGGGCACTTTGTAAGGTCCGGCACCGATATCCTTTGTCATATCCATCGGAGTGTCCTCAAAATGGTCGCGCATCATCGCCTGCATATCTTTTACAGTGACCGGTTCTGACGGCTTTACCCAGAGCGGCAACGGTTCCCCTTCTCCTTTCAGAATCCAATCAAGATAAGGTTGCATATTTTTGGAATGCTTGTTGTAGAAAGCCCATACTCTTCCATCGCATCCGCGAAGAGCTCCTCCGTCAAGTTCCGCATACGCCCTTGAGAAGCTGAAGTCCTCATCTTTGCCGTTGAAATATCCTTTTTTTCGCGCAAAGTCAATGACGTCAGGTGAATATAATGTTTCAGGGTCATTCAAAGGGAAGGTGTGGATGCGCGAGTGGTTGGCATGGCCGCTGATGCAATCATCCGGCACTCTGCGTGCTACCCATACAGCTCCTTTGTCATCTTTTCCTTTACCGATTAGTTCCATAATCCACGCCTCATCAGGGTCTGCGATTGAAAAGCTTTCGCCGCTGCTCGCATAGCCATATTCCTTCACAAGGTCAGTCATTACTTTAATTGCTTCGCGCGCGGTCTTAGCTCTCTGAAGGGTTATATAAATAAGGGAGCCGTAGTCAATAAGACCGGATCCTTCCAATTCATGACGTCCTCCCCACGTGCTTTCGGCAATAGTCAGTCCATGCTCGTTCATATTGCCCATCGTGCGGTAGGTGTGGGCAACTTCCGGAATTTTGCCAAGAGGTTTACCTGTATCCCATTCAACGACTTCACGCATTGTGCCCGGAGCATGGTCGGCAGCAGGCTGATTATATAATTCGCCGTAAAGAGTATGGGAGTCCGCCGCATAGGTAATGATTACACTACCGTCTGCAGTAGCTTTTTTCCCAGCAATAAGGCTTGTGCACGCAATTGCGGCAGGAGCCGCCACTGCTATAATTGTTGAAACTACTATTTGCTTGAGATTCATATAAGGTATGGTTTCCGGTATAGGGTTTGAATTTATCTTGCCGCTTCAATCATACTTACTACAATCGGCTTGAGCCCGGTGAAGAAACATTCTACAGCAATGACCATAAGAATGAGTCCCATAAGACGCATCATGACATTGTTTCCAGTTTCTCCTATCACTTTTACAAGCCGGGTAGAGGCACGAAGGATGAAGTAGGTTATGAAATAAATGAAGCCGATGCTTGCAAGGAGCACAATCCTGAGTGTCCATGTGTGGGCATCGTCCATGAGCATAATGCCGTTTGCAATAGCTCCTGGTCCGCATAACAGCGGAATTGCAAGCGGTGTTATAGATATGTCTTCGGCATAGGTCTTGATTTCATCATCTTTCAACTTGGTGTGGGTGAATTTAGCCTGTAGCATATCGTAACCAATCTTAAGGATAATGATACCGGCTGCAATTCTGAACCCATTAGTTGAGATGCCGAAGAATTTAAAAAGAAATTGCCCCGCGAGTGTAAACGCGACAAGGGTAATGAAGGAAATGATTGTAGCCCTACGCACAATCTTAGATCTTTCCGCCTCTTCCATGCCGGACGTCATTGTAAGAAAGACCGGCATGGTACCCAATGGGTTAGTGAGGGTAAAGAAAGATGTAAGGCAAATAAATGCGAAGGGCAACACTGCAGTGTCCAACATCATTTATGTTTTTTTCTGATTAGAACTCAGCGTTTTTAGGTGTTCTCGGGAAGGGGATTACGTCACGGATGTTTGTCATGCCGGTAACGAAAAGAACAAGGCGCTCGAATCCGAGACCGAAACCGCTATGAGGCACAGTTCCGAATTTTCGTGTATCGAGATACCACCACATATCTTTCATGGGGATATTCATTTCCTGAATCCTGCCAAGAAGCTTGTCGTAGTCGGCCTCTCTTTCAGAACCGCCGATTATCTCACCGATTTTCGGGAAAAGCACATCCATTGCACGGACGGTCTTGCCGTCTTCGTTGAGCTTCATGTAGAAAGCTTTAATGTCTTTAGGATAATCTGTGAGGATTACCGGACGCTTAAAATGCTCTTCAACGAGGTAGCGCTCATGTTCGCTCTGCAGGTCAGTACCCCATGAGACAGGGAATTCAAATTTTTTGCCGCTCTCTTCGAGGATTTTCACACCTTCGGTATATGTGAGGCGTACAAAATCATCGGCAAGGACACCTTCAAGACGTGAAATGAGTTCCGGATCATACATCTGGCTAAGGAATTCAATATCATCCCTGCAATGGTCAAGCGCATATCGTACACAATATTTTATGAACTCCTCTGCAAGCTCCATATTCTCCTCTATTTCATAGAAAGCCATTTCCGGCTCAATCATCCAAAATTCAGAGAGGTGACGCGGAGTGTTGGAGTTTTCAGCCCTGAAGGTGGGACCGAAAGTATAGATTGCGCCGAGCGCAGTTGCACCAAGTTCGCCTTCAAGCTGCCCGCTTACGGTAAGTGCAGTCGGTTTACCGAAGAAATCCTGCGAGTAGTCGATTTCTCCGTTTTCAGTGCGCGGAGGATTAGCGACATCAAGTGTCGTGACCTGGAACATAGCTCCGGCACCTTCACAGTCACTTGCTGTAATCAATGGAGTGTTGAGATAGTAAAATCCCTTTTCATTGAAGAACTTGTGTACAGCAAAAGCGAGGGCACTGCGAATTCGGAGGATTGCTCCGAATGTGTTGGTGCGTGGGCGCAGGTGCGCGATCTCACGGAGAAATTCGAGGGTATGTCCCTTCTTCTGCAATGGGTATGTTTCAGGATCACTGGCACCGAGAAGCTCAAAAGAGTCAGCCTGGATTTCAGTGGTCTGACCTTTGCCCATAGACTCAACGAGTTTTCCGGTCACACGGATGCTAGAGCCAGTTGTAACACTTTTAAGCTGTTCATCGGAGAATTTAGCCATATCGAATACCACCTGCAGGTTTTTAACAGTAGAGCCGTCATTAAGAGCAACGAACTGTACATGTTTGTTTCCACGTCGGGTACGAACCCAACCTGCAGTTGTCACCTCCTGCCCGACAAGAGCAGGGGTGAGCAGGTCTGTTATTTTAGTTCTTTTCATCTGTAAAATTACTTTTCCTGATGCAATAAAACCTCTATTTTATTCAAATGAGCCCATTTTAAGGAAGTTAACCTCTTCCTGAGTGAGATAGCGCCAACGTCCGCGGGGAAGGTTCTTTTTAGTGAGTCCTGCGAAATAAACGCGATCAAGTTTTGTAACATGATAGCCGAGGCTTTCAAAAATCCTACGGACAATACGGTTTCTGCCGGAGTGAATCTCTATACCAGCCTGGTTTCTATCGGTGTCAGTAGCATAGCTGATGGCATCGGCATGGATAGGTCCGTCATCAAGCTCGATTCCGTCAGCAATCTTCTGCATGTCTTCCTCAGAAATATCTTTGTCTGTCCAGACATGGTAGATTTTCTTCTTAACATATTTGGGGTGGGTGAGCTTAGATGCAAGGTCACCGTCATTTGTCAACAGAAGGACACCGGTAGTGTTCCTGTCAAGGCGTCCCACAGGATAAATGCGCTCGTTGCATGCTCCCTTGACAATATCCATGACTGTAAGACGTCCGTTAGGGTCGTCACTTGTGGTAACGCAGTCTTTCGGCTTGTTGAGGAGTATGTAGCACTTGTTTTCCAGTGTTACAATCTTTTCATCATATTCAACAGTGTCGTTGTGGCTAATCTTTGTGCCGAGTTCTGTCACAACATTACCGTTAACCTTCACGAGACCCTGCTGGATGAAATCGTCTGCTTCACGGCGAGAGCAGATACCTGCGTTAGCCATGAATTTGTTGAGACGAATCTGTTCGTTGGGATCGGGTATCGGCATTTCGTATTCAACTCTCTTAGGACGGGGAGTGAAGCTTTTGCCTCCGTGCGGCATGCCAAACTGGTTGTGGCGCATCTGCGGACGGCGGTTGCCGTTCTGGTTATTGTATCCTCCCTGACGGTTGTTATAACCACCCTGGCGGTTATTGTAACCACCTTGGTTGTTGCGGTTATTATATCCTCCCTGACGGTTCTGGTTATTATATCCTCCCTGGTTGTTACGGTTGTTGTAGCCACCCTGGTTATTGCGGTTGTTGTAGCCACCTTGGCGGTTATTGTTATAACCACCCTGGTTATTGCGGTTGTTATACCCTCCCTGACGGTTATTGTTGTATCCTCCCTGCGGGTTATATCCTGTCTGGCGATTGTTATTGTACCCGTTCTGACGGTTGTTGTATCCACCCTGACGGTTGTATCCGCTATTCTGGTATCTGGGCTGGTATCCTGTAGTTCCCTCCGCGCTTTCAGTAGAGCCGGTGGTTTCTCCAGTAGTGTCCTGTGCCTGTGGGCGAGGATTGTAGTTCTGGCGAGGCTGGTAATTATTATAGCCGTTGCCACCCTGATAGCGGTTGTTTGAATAGTAACCACCCTGACGGTTATTGTTATAGCCGTTCTGTCTGGGTCGGTAACCCTCCTGTCGGAATTCGTTAGTGTCAGTAGATGAAGCTGATTCAGATGCAGTGCTGTTCGTGGTGTCGAAATTGTCAGTTGCTCTCATCTCACCAATACGTGGACGTTTGCCTTTCTTCTCGTTATTATCCATAGTGTGCGAAAAAAATCTGCCTCTCGGCGGTTGCTTTGTTAGAAATGACGCCGGTGATATGCCGGACTTAGTTAATAAAAAGTTAGTAAAGTAAAAATTTCATCCCTTTGGAATATGGTGCAAATTTAGGTGAAATTTACCATAATAACAATTATCCGCCCTGTTTTTGTTGACAGGAC
>CAMWQE010000146.1 GCA_947176335.1 uncultured Porphyromonadaceae bacterium
CGACCCCGACCTTGGCAAGGTCGTGCTCTACCAACTGAGCTATTTTCGCAGTTGTGCAACCGTGTTTTTGTCGTTTGCGTTGCAAAGGTAGACATTATTTTTATTCCCGCCAAAGGTTTTTGATAATTTTTTTTGACCTCTGGCGAGAATATATTGCAAATCAATTATTTAGAATTGATATTTTTTTAAGGGGGGATTAATATTTGCCGGTGAGCACTCTCAGTGCTGCATCATAATCCGGCTCATTGGTGATTTCGTGCACAAGGTCACGGTAAGCGATTTTATGGTCCTTGTCAATGATGATTACGGCTCTTGCAAGAAGTCCGGCAAGAGGACCGTCAACAATCTGCACGCCGTATTTCTGCGAAAAGTTGGGGGAGCGGAATGCTGATGCCATTGTGAGCCCTTCAATACCTTCGGTAGTGCAGAAGCGTGACATAGCGAAGGGGAGGTCCATGGAGACACAAACAACGGCGCAGTCGGGTAGAGCGGCAGCTTCCTGGTTGAAACGGCGTACGCTCATTGCACATACCTCTGTGTCAAGGCTCGGAAAAATGTTTAGAACGATTTTCTTGCCTGGGAATGAATCGAGGGTTACGTGCGAAAGGTCGGCTGCTGTAAGATCAAACGCAGGTGCATGTTCGCCTACAGAGGGGAGAAATCCGTAAGTGTGGTAGGGTTCGTTTTTGAAATAGACTGTTTCCATATAATTGTTATTTTAGTTTTGTCTGATTCATGCCTTGGGCTTCAATCCGCTATCAAGGCTATTTTCTGTATAACATTTGAGGCTATGCCATTGTTGTATCCCACAATGATATCCTGCACTTTTGCCGATTTATCCATTATGAGTACCGCCGGTAGCTGTGCCGCCCCAAGGTCGCGGGCAAGAGTTCGTGCGCTATGCAGGATTGCCTCTCCCGGAGCGGGAGTGCCTGCAACCTCCTCAATCAGGTTGGCATTGTTGGATGTGAATGCAAGTATGAGATTGACCGGTGCAGGGGAGTTTGTTACCGCATCCCTTAGTTCACTTACGATTTTTTGCGCGAAAGAGGCATCCGGGTCAATGATAGCAAGGATAGTAGTTGCCGGAAACGGGTCACCTGTACGGCGTGAGTATCTCTCTCTTGTGGGTGTGGGAACCGAGAATCCTGGCAACGGTTGGTTTTTGAGGTTCTCAAGCGCGAAACTGCTTCTGCGCATGCGGGTGAATGGTTCAGGATATAAAGATATGAGTGTGTGCTCGTCTATACTGTTGAGTGACGGCACGCTTTTAGGTTCTCCGAACTCAACATCAACAGTCTGTTCACTAATAGCGCCAGGGCTGTTTTCAAAATGAATTTTTCTTGGGAAAAGTGTGGTTGGGTCAAGGATATACTCGCTTTCAGAAGCTATGACGCTATTTATCGTAGACACTGTTTTTATTGCGGTAACGTGCTGTCCTCCTACTATTGTATCGGGACGGAACTCTATACGGCAGGTGGAGTCTGCAAGCATTTTGCTGAGATTGTCAGCGATAGAAACAGGGAGCAGGTTGACGAATTGTGCTGACTGTTGCACCCCAATAGCGTTTGTCGCGCCGAAACGTGCGGGATTAAACGGAACAGAGTCTGCCGAGGCATGGTATTCCTGGATTTTTTCGCCGGAAAAGCGGAAATGGTTGCCGTTGAAGTATGCCGAGAAGCCTGCTATGGGAGTTTCTCTCCCATCCATTTTCCAATCAATCAGGTATGAGCATGGAAAGAGGACCGGGTCCTGAGTGGGGAGCGAGGTGAGAGTGATTGAGTAAATGATATCTTCCGGCAGCTGAGGCATTGCAACAGTGAATTTTGCCGGAACCTCGACCATGGTCATTCCTTTCAGGGAGTCTATAACAGACGCTACCCCCCGGGCATATGAACCCGGAGGGACTGACGCGGCAATAATAAGCAGTAATAAATTTCTAATCCCTTTCATAAACAGCAGTTGTTTGGGGTTATAACGGCAGAGGCATTGAAAATGTTTAGAGGTGGAGGCACGCCTTTGGGAGGGCGGTGGATTATTTTGCGTATCTTTGCGGATGAAAACGTACAGGTTATGGCAAGAAGAAAGAGATACAGGAAATTGAAACGCAAGGTGTCATGTTTTATACTGCTGATTGCAGTAGTTGCCTTTATCCAATGCTCTATGAAAGGGCATGATTCGGGGGAGGGGAAAAATACTCCTGAAAATCAGGGCGATGAGCTGACGACTGTGCTCAGTAATCCAAATCAGAAATGTATTGAAATCGATTATAAGGGTTTTACAGTAGGGTTCAATCCGGATATGCATATTCCAAACTGGGTTGCATGGGAGCTTACAAAGGAGGAAACATACGGTACCGCACCCCGATACAATATCTTTTCCGGCGACCCGGATGTAAAGGGGAGTGCCGAAAAGTGGGACTATAATTATTCCGGATATGACCGCGGGCACATGGCGCCGGCGGGAGATATGAAGTGGAGCGAGGAGGTGATGATGAATACCTTCTATATGACTAATATATGTCCGCAGGCAAAGTCGCTAAACACCGGAACATGGAAACGGCTTGAGGAAAAGTGCCGCGAGTGGGCGAGGAGCACCGGTAGCCTTATTATAATATGTGGTCCGGTGCTGACAGATGAGATAACAGAGTATATCGGTGACAACAAGGTAGCGGTGCCAGAGCGTTTCTTTAAGGTCATACTTTCTCCGGAATCGAAGCCTATGCGTGGTATAGGATTCATTATGCCTAATGGCAGTGTTCCAGGAGGACTCCAGAAAGCCGCTATGACCATTGATGAAGTTGAGGCTATTACCGGGCATGATTTTTTCAGTGCGCTTCCGGACAGCATCGAATCATCTGTTGAGGCACAGAAAGACTATCACTATTGGAGTACACTGAAATGATAACGGTATGGAGCGAAATTCATTAATATCCGATAAACCTATATGCGCAATATCAACCCCTCCGGGAGTCGGTGGTATTGCAGTTGCACGTGTCAGTGGCGCGAATGCTATCGAGGTGGTTGACAAAGTGTGGCGTGGTGCCCCATTGACGGAAGCGCGTACCCACAGTGCCCACTATGGGGATATAGTTGATTTGGATGGAGGGATACTTGACAGTGGAGTGGCAACTGTTTTCCGTGCACCAAAATCATATACAGGCGAAAACACTGTTGAGATAAGTGTGCATGGGTCAAGATATATTCAACAGCAGCTTATAAATATGCTTGTGAATGCCGGTTGCCGGGTTGCTGAACCGGGAGAGTTTACCAGAAGGGCTTTTGCAAACGGGCATCTTGATCTCGCGTCCGCAGAGGCTGTTGCCGATATGATTGCATCTGAGTCAAAGGCTGCGCATGCTATAGCGGTAAGGCAGATGAAAGGGGACTACTCAAAACGGCTTGAAGCGCTTAGGGCTAAGCTGCTTGAGCTCGCCTCGCTGCTTGAGCTTGAACTGGATTTTTCAGAGGAGGATGTTGAATTTGCTTCTCGGCAGCAATTGCTGGCAACTGCCGGAGAGGTGCGTGAGGCGGTGCAATCCCTCACCGGCTCATTCAAGAAGGGGAGTGCGATAAAAAATGGTGTGCCAGTGGCTATCGTGGGCAATCCGAATGCAGGCAAATCGACGCTGCTGAATGCGCTGCTCGCCGAGGACAGGGCACTGGTGAGTCCTGTGAGCGGTACAACCCGTGACACGATAGAAGAAACTCTTGATATTGACGGAATAAGATTCCGGCTAATTGATACGGCGGGACTCAGGGATACTGATGATATGATTGAGCAACTCGGAATTGAACGTGCTAAAGATAAAATTGGCAAAGCGAGCACCGTTTTATGGCTTATTGATGCCGAAGAACTGAGCAATGCTAATGCCACTTATCTGGATGAACTTATGGCGCAGAAGGGTGAGATTGAAGGTGCTATGCAGCCGGATGCACGATTGATTGGAGTGCTGAACAAGACGGATGTGGCGGATTGTCTGGCTCTACATGATGAGTTAGGAGTAGAAATATGCATCTCAGCAAAAGAAAAGCAAGGCATAGAAGAGCTCAAGACTGCGCTGGTGGAGGAGGCACGTCGTGGCTTGCCGGAGGAAGCGGCATTGGTTGTGACAAATGCGCGTCACTATGAATCACTGCTTGCTGCAGGGGAGGCGCTGGATGCAGTTATAGGCGGACTTAACAACGGCATTTCCGGCGACTTCATTGCCCAGGACCTGCGGCAAGTAAACCATAACCTCGGCGCCATCACCGGTGCCATCACTACAACCGAAATTCTCTCAACCGTCTTCTCCCGCTTCTGCATCGGCAAGTGATTAGAAATTACTAACGATTACAAAATCTCACATTCTATAGTTAAAGCACTCACGATGAGTGCTTTTTCTTTTTGTTCGTCATTAACGAAATTATCGTTTTTGACCGTTTTTGCGTCATTTTTCGTACCGCCCTCGTACCGCGGAGAAATTTGAAGAATTCCCACTGAGCAAGGTATTACACGAATTAGACACCTATAGACGTGGTTATACGCCTTTAGACACTTTGGGAGAAATAAAAAGAGAACTAACTATAGTAATAACATGAGTAGTAACATTGAAATTAAAAAGAAATGCCGATGGTGTTGCAATGAGTTCATCGCCCGCAAGACTACAACTGAGTTTTGCAGTCATCGATGTTCTAACTTGTCCTATAAGGATAAGAAAAGAAGAGAAAAGGTATCAGCCTTTGAAAAAGAGTACGCTGTACAATCACAACAAGATCCACAAATTGAAACCTGTGAATTTCTGACTCCAACCGGAGCAGCTAAGTTGCTAGGAGTATGCAGAGCTTCCGTATATAATTATTTGGCGGATGGGATGATTGTATCTGTAAGATTTAAAGGCAAGACACTGATTAGGCGTAGTGATATTGAAAAGCTATTTGATACGGCTTCACCTTATGTAAAACGTCATAAACGAGAGACAACCCCGATAACAGAGTTCTACACCACTGCTGAGGTCGAAGAAAAGTTTGGTGTGAGTACTTCGTGGGTGTTCA
>CAMWQE010000147.1 GCA_947176335.1 uncultured Porphyromonadaceae bacterium
ATTAATGACAGCCGCAGCCTTCGCTGTGATCGCATCCGCAATCGTCGCCGCATGAGTCGTGGTCGCATCCGCAACCGCATCCGTGAGCGGGCTGTAGTTCCTCCGGTGTAGCGTCACGCACGGCAAGGATTTTGCCTTTGAAGCGTACATCTTTTCCTGCGAGAGGATGGTTGAAGTCCATTTTCACATCTTTGTCGGTAACTTCGGTGACGATGCCGGTGATTTTGTAACCGTCAGCAGTCATCATAGGAAGTGCGGCACCAGGTTTGATAGTGTTGTCATCAAACTTGCCGTCAACTTCAAAGATTTCTTTTTCAAGGGTGACAATCTGCTCCGGATCCCTGGGACCGAAAGCTTCGTCAGCTTTTACTGTAACATCAAATTCGCCGCCGGCTTCAAGTCCGTCAATAGCGATTTCAAGAGGGCGAATCATGCCACGGGTCACTCCGAAGATGATTTTTTCAGGGTCTTCAATATCGGTCTGATGAACGAGTTTCTCGCCATCGGGGGTTACTTCGTAAAGGTCATAACCCAATTCTACATATTTTCCGGGTTGAATTTTTTCCATATTGTATTTGTTTTAGTGTTACGATTCATTCAGCAAAAACCGTGCCAATCACCATCCCATATATGAGAAAGCGATTACGCCAGCCGCAATAATAACCAAAGTGATGATTATAGCAGCCCAATTGCGCTTAGGGGAGTCAGGTGGATAAACGGATTGCTGATCTTTGTCAGTGTTTTTGTCAGGTGTAGCCATGATACTTGAATTTTAGATAGTTTGTTTGCTATTAAAACAATTCCACAGCTATAAAGTTTGCGCCATAGCTTCTGTGACAGTGTCGTAGAGATTCAGGCATCCATCCTGCAACAAATCAAGCACGAGTTCAAATCCTTCCGCTCCCTCATAGTAGGGATCCGGAACATAATCATATCTTGTGGCGAGGTTGAAAAAGCGTGCCATCGGTATGATTTTTTTCTCACTCTCTGCGGTAGGGGCAATCGCATGCAGGTTACGCTCGTTTGAAGCGTCCATCGGCACTATTATGTCGAAATCGAAGAAATCGCTTTGAGTTACCTGACGGCACCTGTGGGTCAGGTTAAGACCCCTCCGCCGTGCATGCGCTCTCATCCGCGAGTCGGGGAGGTCGCCGATATGGTAGTTTCCTGTTCCGGCAGAGTCGACTGTCCATTTGTCAGCATCGTGATGCTCCTCGATAATTTCATCAAGCACTCCTTCCGCCGCCGGACTGCGGCATATATTGCCGAGACAAATGAACAACACCTTGGGATGACCGGATGCAACGAGGGGCGCAATCACCGGTATAAGTTTTTCAATAATCATTGTTGTGACAAATCAGTGGTTATAACTGCGGCAGCTCTTGCGGCGGCTCCGTGTTCCCCGAGCTTCTGCCTTATGAGCTCATATCCGTCAAGCATATCTCTTCTTCCGGAGTGTCCGGGGAGAATCGCATTAAGTTCCGCATCAACCCCATCGACAGTGCAGAGGTGCACGAGCATTTCCGCTATGACACGTTTGCCCGCTATCAGGTTCGGCAACGATACGAAGGGAATTTTGAGAATCATCTTCATAAGGTTGTAGCTGAGGCGGGACGCGTTTGCACGGTAACATACAACTTGCGGTGTACGGGCAAGGGCACATTCAAGGGTTGCCGTGCCGGAAGTGACAAGGGCTGCTTCTGCGATAGCCATAATGTCGAATGTGCAGCCATATAAAACCGGAATTCCCGATGCAACTGCATAATCTTCTCCGCTGCGTCCCGGCGCGCCTGCGATGACCGGCTGCAAATCGGGGTGAAGTGCGGCAACCTGTGCCATTACAGGGAGGTTGTTTTTTATTTCTCCCCGGCGGCTGCCCGGAACAAGAGCGAGAACCGGACGTGACGGGTCAAGTCCTTTTTCGCGGCAGAACGCTTCTTTAGAAGGTGCTTTTGCAAGCCGCTCGTCTATTTCCTCCAGAGTGGGGTTCCCGACATATATAGCCTCCATGCCATGTTTCCTGTAAAACTCCACCTCAAACGGGAGTATGCAAAGCATTTTGCGGACGTATTTGCGCAGGGATTTAACGCGGTATTCTTTCCAAGCCCATACTTTCGGGGATATATACCAGTAAACCGGAATGCCGAGTTTAACCGCGTGTGCGGCAAGTTTGAGGTTGAAGCTCGGATAGTCAACGGCGATGAAACAGTCCGGACGGGAGTCGGCAAGCGCTTTTTTCGCAACCTTTATATTGGCGGATATGGTGCGCAAGTTGCGGAGCACTTCACTGAAACCCATAAACGCCATGCGGGAATAGTGGATGACGGGAGAAGTGCCAGCCGCCGACGCCATCAGGTCGCCTCCGAGAAATGTGAAGCGAGCCTGCTGGTCGTCTTTTTTTATTGCCTCAATGAGTCCGGCGGCATGAAGATCGCCTGAGGGTTCACCTGCGCAGATGAAATAATGCATGCAATCAGTTAAGTGTTACTTTTCCTCCAGCGGGAATCTTGACTTTGCGTGCCTTGCCGTTATAGTTCACGGTAGTTGACGCTCCGTTCTCGGATGTGAGGGTGGCAGAGGTGATTTTCCCGTCTTTCCAGTCCATGTCAACTTCAATGCCTCCACGTGCCCTGAGGCCTTTCACGCTTCCGTCCGCCCACTGTTCCGGGAGCGCAGGCAGCAGTGTTACAGATGTGGGTGTGGACTGGATGAGGATTTCAGCAACTCCAGCTGTTCCGCCGAAGTTCGAGTCAATCTGGAAAGGTGAGTGTGCGCCGAGCAGGTTGGGATATGTTCCGCCGCCTCTTCGTGCATCTTTGCCTCTGTAATTGTCGGGGCTTACATATTTAAGGAGTGTGCGGTAGGTCTTGTATGCTTTTTCAGCATCGAGAAGCCTTGCAAACAGGCTGATTCTCCAGCCTGTGCTCCAACCTGTGGTTTTGTCTCCTTTAATTTCAAGTGTACGTTCTGCAGCTTTGGCGAGTTCGGGGTCAGATGCCGGAGTGATGTGGCGTCCGGGATACACGCCGAAGAGATGGCTCTGGTGACGATGGGTGGGTTCAGGGTCTTCCCAGTCGTAGTACCATTCCTGAAGGTTACCTTTGGATCCAACAGTGTATGGATGCAGTTTCTTAAGCACTTTGTCTATACGGGTACGGAGCTCCTTGTCAACGCCGAGCACAGCAGCCGCATCGCGGGCATCCGCAAGGCACTGGCGTGTCATTGCAAGGTCGGCAGTGCCTCCGTAAAGGGTAGCGCCAACGTAGCCATCCGGAGTCCTGAACAGGTTTTCAGGTGATGTGCCAGGTGATGTGATAAGTTCGTCGTTCTTCTCAACAAGCCAGTCAAGGCAGAAGAGTGCGGCACCTTTAAGAGCATCGTAATTCTCTTTGAGGTACTCCTTGTTGCCTGTGAACAGGTAATGGTCCCAGATGTGTGTAGCGAGCCATGCGCCTCCCATTGTCCAGTTCGCCCAACTCGGGTGGCCGACATTCAGACCGACAGGGTTTGTGGTAGCCCATATATCGGAGTTCTGTCCGAGTGACCATCCCCCGTTGTCAATGCCGTAATAGCTTTTTGCGGTAGCCTGTCCCGTATTCTTGGATGAGAGGTTGCGGATGAACGAGATGAGGGGGGTGTGCAGTTCGCTGAGGTTGGTTACCTCCGCGGGCCAGTAGTTTTCCTCAAGGTTGATGTTTGTAGTGTAGTTTGAACTCCACGGCGGGAGCATATATTCATTCCAAAGTCCCTGAAGGTTTGCAGGTACGCCGGGAGTGCGTGAGCAGGAGATGAGGAGGTATCTGCCGAACTGGAAGAAGAGTTCTTCAAGGTCGGGGTTTGTCATTGCAGAATCCGTGTAAAGCAAGAGCTGCTCATCGGTCGGCAAAGCGGCGATTTCGGGCGCGGTGGTGCCGAAGTCGATGCTTACTCTGTCAAAGAGACTCTTGTAGTCGGCGATGTGGCGGTCCTTAAGTTCGGAATAGGTTTTTGATGATGCGGCGTTGATGCGGTTTTGCGCAAGGGTCTTGTAGTCCTTGCCCTGCGTTGCGGGGTTTTTGTCAAAACCGTTGAAGCTGGTGACATTGGTCAGCAGAATGGTGAGTGTTTTTACACCTGTAGCCTTAAGTTGCCCTGACTCGGTAGCGGCAACAGTGCCTCCTTCGTTGACAGCCTTTGCAATCGTGCGGAAGCGGGTGCCTCGGTCAGGGTCATAAAAATGTTTAGGATTTCCGCCGTTGTTGTAGTAAACGGGGAGAGAAGAGTATGCGGCATATCCGGTAGAGATAAGTTCGTTGCCGGTGGCTGTGACAGAGTGGGGTAGTTGGCTGTCAAGAGAGATGACGGCATCAAGTCCGGCAGGGTCGGCAGTGGTTATGCGTACCACAATCAGCGAATCGGGGGCGGATGCGAAGTATTCAGTGCTTACCGGATATCCTGCGGCGGTATAAGTGGCTTTAGCAAGTGAACTGTCAAGGTCAAGTGAGCGGCGATAGTCTGCCGGCAGCTCGTTGGGCCGGTTTAGGTAGTCAATCTTAAGTGTGCCGAGAGGCTGGTAATTATCGGTGTAGTGTCCCTGTACTTTTAGTTGCAGAGAGTCTGCGGCACGGTAGTTTTCCGCCTCAAGTGCAGCGCGGATTTCCGGAATGGCCTTGAATGCGTCCGGTGTCGTTACTCCTTTTTCCGGTTCTCCGGTCCATAAGGTTATGTCGTTTAGGGACAACCGTTCTCCTCTCTGGTCTCCATAAACTATTGCTCCCAATGTGCCGTTGCCTATCATCAGGGCTTCCTCAAAGAAGTTTGCGGGACGATTGTACTTGAGCACATTTCCGGCGGTTGCCGCGAATGCTGTAGCGCAGGCGACGGCGATTATTGCTGTTTTTTTCATGCTTTTAAGGTGGTGGTTATGTTGTAGTGACAAAATTAGTAAAAAAATCGGATAAAGGTTATATAATATAAGGTGTGGCGAAAATTATCTGTTTCTCCCGGCTATAACCGTACCTGCCATTCTATGCTACGTTTTGGTAGT
>CAMWQE010000148.1 GCA_947176335.1 uncultured Porphyromonadaceae bacterium
GGGTATTCAGCACCCTATGGCTACGGAGCCATAAGCAAGGTCCGCTGGAATACCTCTGGAAGAAAGGCACCTGGCTCCGCTTCTAATTCTGACTCTGTTTCCGCTTTAAGTGGAAGTAGCAATAAGAATTTTATGTAAATTTGCGGGCGAAAAAAATTAAGCAGTATGTCACCCGCAATTCTCACAATAATTCTTCTTGTAGTATCGAATGTTTTCATGACATTCGCCTGGTACGGACACCTCAAGCTGTCATCGTCCGGCATATCCACCAACTGGCCGCTTTATGTGATAATTCTCATCTCCTGGGGTATCGCCTTGCTGGAATACACTTGCCAGGTGCCGGCGAACAGGATGGGATATGAGGGCAACGGAGGTCCCTATTCCCTTATTCAGCTTAAAGTCATGCAGGAGGTCATCACTCTTGTGGTGTTTGTGATTTTCAGCCTCATGATGTTCAACGATTTTTCATTGAGGTGGAACCATATCGCGGCATTCTGCCTGTTGGTAGGGGCTGTCTATCTCGTGTTCATGAAATAGAAAAAGGTGCTCCGGTTCAAGAGCACCTTTTTCAGTGATATTAATCCTGCGGGATTATTTGTTGACGCGGAATTTATCAATGCCGTCTTTGAGGAACGCAACAACCTGATGTGCTGCTGCAATTCCGGCATTGATGTTTGCCTCTGAGGTCTGCGCTCCCATTTTCTTTGGTGTGAAGAACACCCGTCCTGCAAACTGTTCGGTGAGCTCCGCGGCGTTGTCCGGTTTCACGTCAGCTACATACTTGATGTCGGGACTCGCTTCAAGTGCTTTTTTCAACCCTTCCTCATCAATTACCTCCTTGCGGGCGGTGTTGACGAGTATTCCGCCCTTCGGCAGCGAGGTTATAAGCTCGTAGCCGATAGAGCCTTTTGTTTCTGGGGTAGCGGGGATGTGGATGGATACCACCTTGTTATTGGAGTAAAGGTCCTTGATGTCATGGACCGGTGTGACTCCGGCTGCTGCAATCACTTCATCGGGGCAGAAGGGGTCGAGTGCGCTGACCTCCATGCCGAATCCTTTAGCGATGCGTGCAACATTCCTGCCAACCTGACCGAAAGCGTGGATACCGAGGGACTTGTCCTTGAGTTCCGAGCCGGAAGTGCCGTCAAACATATTGCGCGCCGCCATCACTGTCATGCCGAATACGAGTTCGGCAACAGCGTTCGAGTTCTGTCCGGGGGTGTTTTCCACGCATATTCCTGCGGCGGTAGCGGCTGCGAGGTCGATATTGTCATATCCCGCTCCGGCGCGCACAATCACTTTGAGCTGCTTTGCGGCTGCAATCACTTCAGCGTCGATTTTGTCGCTACGCACGATAAGCGCGTCAGCATCGGCAACGGCTGAAAGGAGTTGAGACTTGTCGGTATATTTTTCAAGGAGTTCAAGGGTGTAACCGGCATCCTCAACCACTTTGCGGATTGACTCGACAGCAGCTGCGGCAAAGGGTTTCTCTGTAGCTACTAATACTTTCATGAGGGGTGCGGATTAGTGTTTGAGTTCAAATTCTTTCATCGCGTCAACGAGCACGTCCACGCTCTCCATAGGCAGCGCGTTATAGAGTGACGCGCGGAAACCGCCTACGCTGCGGTGGCCTTTGATGCCGACAATGCCCTTGGTGGTTGCGAAGTCGATGAAATCCTTTTCAAGCTCCTTGTATTCGGGCTTCATCACGAAAGTAACGTTCATAATCGAGCGGTCCTCCGGGTCGGTGACTGTGCCGGTAAACATCTTCGAGGAGTCGATTGCATCGTAAAGTTTCGCAGCCTTAGCAAGGTCCATTTTCTCGAGTTCCGCAACACCGCCGAGCTGCTTGTAGTAGCGGAGGGTCTGGAGCGCAGAGAAGATGGGGAGCACCGGAGGAGTATTGAACATGGAATCCTTCTTAATATGTGTGCGGTAGTCGAGCATTGTGGGGATAAGACGCTCAACCTTGCCGAGTGCTTCATCGCGTACAATAACGATAGTCACTCCTGCGGGGGCAAGGTTCTTCTGTGCGCCTGCGTAGATGAGGTCGTATTTAGACACATCGACGGGGCGTGAGAAGATATCGCTGGACATATCGGCAACGAGAGGCACTGCAACATTGGGGTCTTTACGGATTTCCGTGCCGTAAATGGTGTTGTTTGTGGTGAAATGGAAATAGTCCGCGTCAGCGGGAACTGTATAATCTTTGGGGATAAAGGTGAAGTTGGCGTCTTTTGAAGAAGCTACAACATCCACTTCACCGAAAATCTTAGCCTCTTTGATGGCATTCACAGCCCAGGTGCCGGTTTCAAGGTAAGCTGCTTTCTTGCGGAGAAGGTTGAAAGGCACCATGCAGAACTGCAGGCTTGCACCGCCTCCGAGGAAAAGCACCGAATAGCCCTGGGGCACATCAAGAAGTTCTTTCACAAGGGCGCGTGCTTCTTCAATCACTGCAACAAACTCCTTGCTACGGTGGGATACTTCAAGGATTGACAATCCTGTTCCTGCAAAGTCTATGATTGCGTCTGCGGTGTTTTTAATCGTGTACTCGCTAAGTATCGAGGGACCGGCATAAAAATTATGTTTTTTCATTAGGGTGAGATTTTAGGGGTTATATCTGCAAAGTTAGCATTATTTCGCAGAGAGGTAAGGTTTAGTAATAAAAAAATTGTGGAGATTGCCAAAAATAGCTTAAAGCGGGTACCTACCGTTAAACTTTGAGCCGTCCGGTCTGTCATTATACCAGACGTCTGAAAAAACAACGAATTAAGAAACAACATTATAAATCGGATGAATATGAATATCAAAGCAATTTTAGTAGCAGCATCAGCATTAGTGCTCTCAGCAAGCGCAGTATCAGCGCAGAATAACAAGGGTCAGCGCGGTTCCGCCGCAAAAGACTCCACCTGCATGGTCAAGAAGGGCGGTTGCGCCAAACAGGCTCCTTGCCTTTTTGACAACCTGAACCTTACTGACGCACAGAAAGCGAAAATCCAGGCTCTCAAGGAGAACCAGCGCAAAATGAAGGATGCGCAGAAAAAGGAGCGCGGCGAGCGCAAGGAAGCCGCACAGGCTGAGCGCAACAACGCCCGCAAGGACTATCTCGCTAACCTCAAGACAATCCTTACCCCCGAGCAGTATGTGCAGTTCCTTGAAAACAACTATCTTGCAGCAGGAAGGCATAGTGGCAAGGATATGAAAGACATGAGGCATCATGACCGTAGAGGTGAAAAAGATATGAAGCATGGCATGAAAGGCGACCGCAAGGGCGCACCCCGTGCCAAAGCTGACAAGAAGTAAGATTCGCATAATAATCAAGTAGAAAACAAGTCGCACCTTCAATTGATGAAAGTGCGGCTTGTTTATGTCTGCTCGGTTTGTTTTCAGTCGAGCATAAGGCTCATATAGGGGCGTTCGCTCGGGAAATCGAGTATGTCACCTATTTTTGCGCTGCTGAACACCACTTTGTTCAGTGTGTCCGCGTCAATGTCGAAATCAAGCCTGCCTGAATAATCGTCATCTATAGTGCATAGCCCCTCCTTTATAATATATGTGTGGGAATTATAGGGGAGGAGGTTGTCAGTCACCTTGATTTTAAGTTTGAGCTTGGGATGTGCCGCCGCAATCACTCCGAGGCATAGAGGCGCATTCACTATTCTCGCCATTCCGCGGCTATAAGGTTTCCTGCCGTTGCTGTCTGCGGGAGTGTAAACGCTCACAGGCATGTCCGGATATTCGTTTCGGAACACGGCAAGCACGGCATTCCGCGAATCTTCATCGCGCCCCAGCAATTCCTTGACAAGCAGCCTGCCATCCGCCGGCGCCGCGCATCCAATCGCCACAACATCGTTATCGTGGTTCTTCAGCGCTACAAATGAGCCGTTGTCATGCGACAAGTCGTCAAGTATGTTCAGGAAATCGCGTTGAGAATGGAGTACTGTGCATTTACGCTGCATCTCAAAGCTGTGGAATGCTTCGTACACCTCGGGAAGATATGGGTCCTCTACTCTGGTGTATTGCCCGGTTGATGTGAACGCGTGCAGCGAAGTGAACCGTTGCGGGTCGTAGTAGTACACTGTAGAGAAATCGAATCGGTCATAGTAAAAGTACAGCCAGTCATGCGCCGGAATCAAGGAACAGGTCATGTAGCCCCTTTCGAGGGCGGTGTTCAGTGCCGTTACCATCAGTTCGCTCATATATCCGTTGCCTCGTGCGGCTCGCCTCGTCGCTGCGCCGTAAATGTAGCCGGTAGTCACTTCAGCGCCCTGAAACAACATCGAGTACGGCTGCAACAGCAGGCTGCTCACAATCTTGCCCCCTTTTTCAAGGGTGAGCGCATCGGATTCGCGGTACACCCTGCTGAAAAACATTTCAACAAACTCTTTGCTGTCATTGAAGCACTCTGTCCAGATACGTTTTATCTCTTCCTTGCGGTTCATCATCTGATATGGTTTTTATGGTATAACGCGCTGTGCCCCGCATGGGTTTGCGGGGCACAGGCTTAGTGGCAACAATTCTGCAAATCAACCCTGGTGAGCGGGACGCAGAAGGTCGTTGACAGTCTTTACGGGATTGAATGTCTCTACCGGCACTTCAACGAATGCAGTGTTCCAGTCGCTCATAGCGCCGTTCCACAATCCCGGCAGTTCAAGAGCTTTCAGCTCCTTGCCGTGGCTTGACTTGGAGGATATGAATCCTGTTGCCGGGTCGGTGTGGGCGAGGAGGTTGTAGTTTTCGCCGTGGCGGTTCTTGATATAGCACACGAGGTCAACCGGGTTGAAATGTGTCGCTGATTTCATCTTTGCCACATATTCCTCGTTGCCCGGGTCAATCTGGTGGCTTTCGAGAATCTGGAGCGAAGCGGAGCCGTCAGGGTTAACGGCAATGAACGGACCGCCGCCGGGCTCACCTTCGTTGCGCACCATGCCGCACACGCGTAAGGGTCGATTAAGCTTTTCTTTGATATATTCAGCTAACACAGCGTCTTTAAGCGTATCGAGACG
>CAMWQE010000149.1 GCA_947176335.1 uncultured Porphyromonadaceae bacterium
GCCAGACTTTTGCCTCGGGCTTCCTTCAGATTCGGGGTCACCCCCGACACCCTTGCCGTTGGCTATGCGCTTCCCGCTATCGGGGTGCGCTCGGGACTTACACCCGTTAGATTATGCCCATGTCGGGCGAACAACGGAAGTGACGCCCGCACCGGACGTCACTTTCTTTTTGTGCTTACATTCCTTTACTGCAGTTAAATATCGTCAACCATCTGACATATTGCAATTGGCGATGTTTATATGATATATGACATAAAAGAACATCATACCATAAAGACAAACGCAGAAGATTGCGGGCTATCCGGTCTTATCACCGTTTAGCCCGCGCTTTATTTGCCATTTGACGCAATAATATGAAGGTGGTGACGTTTTCATTATAAAATGCTTTATAATGAGACATCATACCTTTCCAATCATCATATTTCTGGCAATCATAACCGCCGGATGCACCACCCACAAAAGCCACCTTGCATATCTGTCCCAACTCCCGGAAGAGACGGAAGGCACATTGCAGTCAACTGACTATGCCATCAAAATTGTACCTGAGGATGAACTGGAAATTGTTGTCACATCAACGGTTCCCACAGCAACCACCGAATACAATATTCCAGCAAGCAATGCACAGTATTCAGCAGGGCAAAACAGTATAATTTCCACAACCGAGCAGCAGAAATATATTGTCAATAAAAACGGGGATATTGATTTTCCGGTTCTCGGCACAATCCATGTTGCCGGAATGACCACCGGAGAATTGAAATCGTATCTCACATCGCGGATTGAAGAAAATGTTACCGACCCTAACGTTACGGTCAGGCTGATGAACTTCAAGGTTAATGTGATTGGGGAAGTGAGAAACCCGCGTACCATAGATGTAAAATCCGAAAGATTCTCCATTTTTGACGCGCTTGCATCAGCGGGAGACATGACGGAGTACGGAAGAAGGGACAATGTGACTGTGATACGCGAAACTCCCCAGGGACTTGTATACAGGCGCCTTGACCTGACCAGTCCGGAAGTCGTTTCCTCCCCATACTATTACCTCCAGCAAAATGATGTGGTTATCGTGGATCCCAACAGCATACGTCAGGCGAATTCACGCTATAACCAGAATAATTCCTACAAGCTGTCCGTCATCTCCACTATCGTGAGTGCGGTAAGCGTAATTGCATCACTTGTCATCGCACTTGCCGTAAGGTAATCCATCTTTCTCCATGTTGAGAATCGATCGAATCTGTAGCATCCTTTTCATCATAGCTTTCGCTCTGATAATACCGAGCGTGAAACTTGCGACATTTATAGATGAGCTGATTGCCGGATTACTCGGAACTGTTGCGATTGCAGACTGTCTTTTCAACAACGCATGGCGCAGATACACCCTGCTTTGGGTTATCATTGCCATAATGACATTTTACGCCGGTTATTCCATCATATTCCTCCACTATAACACTCCGGCAGCAATACTGTCCGACTGGATTATACAACTCAAGCCTTATGTGCCATTTGCAGTATTCCTCGCAATCCGTCCGGTTTTGTCCGGCGAGGACAAGCAATGGCTGCGAATAATCGCAATCGTAAATGCCGTTATATGCCTCATCAGCTTCATTTTGCCTATGTCATTCATGACTCAGGTAATGGGGCACGTTTATTTTGCAGGAATTGTTTTGCTCCTCTCCGCAACAATATATGCATATACATCAGGCATTACACTCCGATACCCGAGAAACGTAATAGTCATCGTAGGAATGCTGGCGACAGGGCTTCTGTGCGGGCGCTCCAAATATTTCGGTGAATTTGTCGTTGCCGTCTTTTTCCTCTTCTTCTATACCCGCACACTATATAAAGGCATGACATGGCAACGAAGAATTATTATATTCACCATTCCCTTGTTGATATTTGCGGTCGGTTGGAGCAAGTTCAGCTATTATTTCCTCACAGGAGAGTCCGCTACTTACGACCCCTCCGTTATTGAGTCATATGCACGACCGGTACTTTACGCTACGGGCGCACTGATTCTCATAAATAAACTCCCGTTTGGTAGCGGACTTGCAAGCTTCGCATCATGGTCATCAACCGACCCTTATTCATCCTTGTACCATGAGTATAGAATCAGTTCCGTATATGGTCTTTCCCCGGCAAACCCCACATTCATCTGCGATGCCTTTTATCCATCGCTTGCACAGTTCGGTATCATCGGAGTCATCCTGTTCACCGCATTCTGGATATATGTGATTCGCTTACTTAAAAAGCTGATTCGCTCCAACCCTGTTGAAAACAGGCTGTACTTTGCCTGCGGATGGATTATTGTGATAACGATTTTGATAGAAAGCATAGCTTCAACTACCTTTGTACAGACAGCAGGAATGTGGGCAATGATGCTCCTCGGCATTATCTGCGCAAAGGCGGAATCCATAGAAGAATCCCTTACCATAAAAGATGTTGACAATGAAAAACAAAGAGTACTCCAACGAAATTGATATGCGCCGCATAATACGCGAAATCAAAAACCGCAGATGGCTTTTTATAATTCTTTTCTTGCTCATCTTCGGGCTTGCCGTTGCTTATGTGGCACGCAGCGAGTCAAATTATACCGCCCATTCCACCCTTCTCATCGAGGACAATTCAGGTGATGCACAAGGTGGACGAGGAGGCTCCATGCTGCAGATGATGCGTATCTTTTCAACCGGCGGATTCACATCATCAAGCGTTGACAATGAGATGCTTCTGATCAGCACTGTCGATGTGGCGTTGCGCACCGTCAAGACACTGAACCTGAATGTGAACTGTATTGAAAAGAAAGGTCTCAAAAACCATACGCTGTTTGAGGACGCGCCAATTTCACTGACATTGGACGATGAGTGTGCCGATACAATGAAAAAAGCATTCAGCGTAAGGGTTGAAATAACTGATGGCAAAGCGGATATAAGGGCATATACCGGCAGATTTTTCAAAACCACACTCGCCGAGAAAAAAAATGCCACACTTCCATGCCACATCTCGACCAAGTATGCCGACTTTACCATTTCCGCCAACACTACGGACCTGAAAAACGGCACATTTGTTTTCGGTGTGACCAGCTACAGCGATGCCGCATGGACTCTCTACAAAGAAGTGGATAATAAAATACTTGACAAGCTTGCAGACGGAGTAGTGTTCACCTACACCTCACCTAATGGCAACAAGGCTATGGCGGTGCTGAATACAATGATGAACGAGTACAATCTCAAAAGATTGGAACGCAAACGCGAAACATCGCTCACAGAACTTAATTTCATCACGGAAAGGATAAATTCGCTCTACACCGACCTACGCGAATCAGAAAAAGAGGTGGAGAAATTCAAATCGGAAAGCAACTTTGTAAATATTGAGGCAGAAGCCCCGATATTGCTGGAGTCCACTCTCAGCGCGCATGAGGACCTACTGAAAGAATCGGCACAGATTCTTTACTACGAGCAAGTACTTGACATTCTTGAAAACGGCAATGACGGCATGCTTCCGGCATTCTCCACCCCCGGCGAGGGAGGTGGCGGCAAGTCAGGTATGATTGGGGACTACAATGAACAGATGGCATTGCTCCTGGAGCTGCGCCGCTCGGCAAAACCTGGCAATAAAGCGCTCTCCTCTGCCGAAGAGAGAGTAAATGAAATGCGCTCATCAATCATAACATCATTCTCACAGCTGCTCAAAGCCTCAAAACAAGCTATTTCGCAGCGTAAAAGTATTGTCGGTTCAATGGATTCCCACCTAAATAAGCTTCCGGCTTTTGAAAGGGAATATATCAATCTTTCGCGTGACCAGCTCCTCAAAAATGAGCTTTATGCCTTTTTGGTTGAAAAGAGAGAGAATGCGCTGATGAAACTTAACTCACAGGATATGCTTGGATATGTGATTGACAAAGCATACCTTGAACCGAAGCCAAGTATAAAAAAAACTATGATGGTGCTTGCGGCAGGATTCATCTTGGGCATCGGATTCCCGCTGATTATCATCCTGATGCTTATGAAACGCTCCGATAAAATACGCAACGCGTACGACTTGCGCAAATTCTCCCTTGAAGATAATACTATAGAACTCAACTTGACGGACACATCGGTAAACAGCGTGCGCTCGGCTATAATGACAAGGTTTGCCAAAGCAACCATATATATAACCGCATCCAACTCTGACCTAAGGGAAAATATGCCGAAACGATTGATCGATTCATTCAATGCAGCAGGAATTCCTGTATCGGAAATAAACCCTCCGGACAATGATTGCATTCTTGGCTCTGAAATACAGAATCGTGTTTCAGATTGCCTGAAAGACAGCAATTATGTGTTCGTAGAAGTTCCGGAGCTATCCCAAATCAAGGATATCGCACCGGTGGCGAATGCCGGAAACGCCCTTTGCATACTCATCATAGCGGCAGATGAACTCATAAGAGAACAATTTGCCCGATATACCTATGGCATTGACATTGATAAGATAATCGTGGTACTGGTTTCAAAGTGAAATTATTATGAAAAATAGCGGAAACACCGTACAATGCAGTATCATCACCACATTCCGGTGCAATGCCCGCTGCAATATGTGCAATATCTGGCGATACCCTACCCGACCGGAACAGGAAATTAACTTTGAAATGCTCAAGAAGTTGCCGGACGGAATGAGGATAAACATTACCGGAGGCGAACCGACATTGCGCAAAGACATTGACCGCCTTTTTGAAATACTCCATCCAAAAGCCTCACTGCTAGAACTCAGTACAAACGGCTACAACACCGACACCATTGTAAGGCTTGCAAACCGCTACCCGGACATACTGATACGTGTAAGCCTTGAAGGGCTACCGACTGTCAACGATTCCAAGCGCGGGCTTAAGGACGGTTTTGACCATGCGATGCGCACCATGCTTGAGC
>CAMWQE010000150.1 GCA_947176335.1 uncultured Porphyromonadaceae bacterium
ATTTCACGCTGCAAGGAGCTCGAACTGACACATCAGGTCCAGGATAATACTTCGATGCTTGGAACGCCTTTTACCATTACAATCGACAAACTCGAAGGCTGCACCACAGGCGTCTCAGCCGCTGACCGTGCCGCTACTATCCGTGCACTTGCCGACCCGAAATCAGTGCCTTCCACTTTCGGACGTCCCGGACACGTTCATCCTTTGTATGCGCAGGATGAAGGCGTGCTTCGCCGTCCCGGTCACACCGAAGCGAGCATTGACCTCGCGCGCCTTGCTGGAATGACTCCTGCAGCAACCCTCATTGAAATCCTTAATGAGGACGGTACAATGGCGAGACTCCCGCAGTTAAAGGAAAAAGCCGATAAATGGGGGCTTAAACTTATTTCAATCAGGGATTTGATTGCATACCGCCTAAAGAATGAATCTACGGTAGAGCAAGGTGTGGAGGTTGATATGCCTACATCACACGGTCATTTCCGGTTGATACCTTTTCGTGAAAAAGCTACAGGCAGGGAGCACATCGCCCTTATCAAAGGGGATGTTGCAAATGGAGAACCGGCACTTGTGAGGGTGCATTCATCATGCGCGACAGGTGATATTTTCGGTTCACAGAGATGTGACTGCGGCGATCAGCTCCACAAAGCCATGGAAATGATTGAAAAAGAGGGTAGGGGTGCTATCCTATACCTCAATCAGGAAGGCAGAGGCATAGGACTTATGGACAAAATCAAGGCTTACAAACTCCAAGAGGAGGGACTTGATACGGTGGATGCTAGCCTCCATCTCGGCCATAAGGCGGATGAAAGGGATTATGGGGTAGGAGCGCAGATTCTGCATAAACTCGGCATACGCGACATGAGGCTCATGACAAACAATCCTGTGAAGCGCATCGGTCTGGAGGGGTACGGGCTCCGTGTGGTTGAAAACGTGCCTATTGAAGTGATGCCTAATGAATACAATAAATTTTATATGCACACCAAGAAAGCGCGTATGGGACATCATCTTGATAATGTCGACTGATATTGCTTGTATGAAAAAAATTATCTCAAAAATTCTTTTTCTTGCGGTCGCGGTATTGCTTGTTGGCTGCGGACCGAAACTTCAGGAAGGTCCGGAGATTCAAAAAATACTTGTCAAAGCCGGAAATAACAGGGGAGAGCTTGAAAAACTCCTCAAGCATTATTATGGCGAGCCTGAAAAACTTGAGGCGGCACGCTGGCTTATCTTGAATATGCCGGGGCACTACACTGTAGATGGTCCTGAGATAGACTCCCTTGAAATGGTGCTCCAGCCGCTATTGGGTTATAAGGTGAATTTCTCGCTTGATCAGGAGGTTCTTGAGAAGTGGAACAGGTTTCCATTTTACGCCCTTACCAGAAACGATGATGTGCGCCATTTGAAAGCAAGCTATCTTATTGACAATATAGACAGGGCGTATGACGACTGGAAGAACCGACCTTGGAACAAGAACCTGACATTTGAAGAATTTTGTGAACTCCTTCTTCCATATAATATAGGTGAGGCAAGAATCACCGACTGGAGGAAAGCATACGCGGAAACTTACCGCCCTAAACTTGATTCGGCGTATACAGGTGATGATGTAACCGTCGCAGCAAAGGTTCTGTGTGACATAATTGTCAAGGAAGGATGGGCTTACTTCGATAAGCTGATTTCTCCACACAGGGATGCAATGATGTTGAAAAAACATCGTGTAGGCTATAACCGTGATAAGGCGGACCTGTTTATCTATGCGATGCGTGCCTGTGGTATTCCTGTCACTATCGACCAGATGCTGATTTCACCTGAAAGTAAGAATTCACACCAGTGGATTGTTGTAAAGGATGATGTGACAGGGCGGTACCTGCCGTTTGGATTTGACGGAATGCTCCCAGACCGTGAAGTAGCACAGAGGGACCACAGGAAGAAAGGAAAAGTTTACAGGATGACTTACGGCAAGCAGAATAAGCATGTGGATAATTTCTATGATATTCGTTCACTGCCGCTTAAGATAGTGAACCCATGCCTTCTGGATGTGTCGGACCAGTATTTCATACCGGATTCCGCAACTGTACCTGTTGACACACGCAATAAAGAGGTTTATCTTGCTCTGCCGGTGCTTGATGAATGGTTGCCGATAGATGTAGGGGTAGTGAAGGAAGATTCTGTCACTTTCCATAATTTTGAAGGTGGAGTGTACTATATCCCTGCAGTGACCTACGATAAGAATTTTATTCCGTGTGGTTATCCGTTCTATACAGACAGTAAATTCAATACTGTGCTTCTGAAACCGGACACTCTGCATACAAAGAAAATAGTATTGGAGCGCACAATGCCGTTGCGCCATACCCAAATGCGGTATGCGTCTGACTTTATTATCGGTGCCATGATTGAAGCTGATGACAATCCGGATTTCACTTCCCCGGATACAATTGTGGTGATTGAGGACACAATGAGGGTACGGCGCAAGAAATTCCTCACGCCTGATCCTAAAAAGGAATACCGTTACCTCCGCTACAGTGCCGCTCCCGGGCAGTTTGTAATGGTTGGGGAAATTGAGGTTTATTCCGATACCGATGCAAAGAATAAAGTTGGCTATTCTGTCAAAGAGGAGGTAGACCGTTCAGGTCCGCAATTCCTTAGCGACAACAACCTGTTTACCGCATTCACTATTCCTGTACCCGATTCCAAGTTCATAATTAACCTTGATAATCCCACCACAATAGGCTGCTTGAGGATTACGGCAAGAAACGACGGCAACTATCCTATTCCCGGACATATCTACCAGCTTGTATATCAGGATGGCAGCAAAGGATGGCGTCCGGTCGGCGAACCGCAGGTTGCCTCCGAGGATAGCCACCTTGAATTTACAGTGCCTGACAATGCCCTTTTTAAGCTCATTGACATAAGCTCCAACCAGCATAAGCAGGTATTTACTGTGCGGGACGGCAAGGTGTATTTCTCCCTTGATTTGGGATTTTATAATTTAAAACCTTGATAAAAACAATGTACGATAAAAGTAAGCAGTTTTTGCTTGACAAGCGGTATTTGCGTATGGCTCAGATTTGGGCGGAGAATTCTTATTGTGTCCGCCGTCAGGTCGGGGCGCTCATTGTAAGAGATCAGATGATTATCTCTGACGGCTTCAACGGCACTCCCGCCGGGTTTGAAAACATTTGCGAGGATGAGACCGGTCACACCAAGCCTTATGTGCTCCATGCTGAGGCAAATGCGATTACCAAAGTAGCAAGAAGCAATAATTCGAGTGATGGCGCGACCCTCTATGTCACAGCATCACCATGCCTTGAATGCTCCAAGCTGATTATACAGGCAGGAATAAAGAGGGTGGTTTACCATGAACTGTACCGTATGAGCGACGGGCTTGATTTGTTGCAGCGTGCCGGAATAGAGTGTATCCACATTCCGGATTTATCTGAATAATCTTTTGATTATATAATATGAATTCACAAAAGAAAATTGCGGTATGGGTGCCGGTGGTTGTAGCAGTTGCCTTTGCCGCAGGAATATTTTTAGGCGCTCGGCTCTTTAAAAGCGGAGTTGACTGGAGCGCAAAGGTCAAGATTGGAGAAATCATGAACCTGGTTGCCAATGAGTATGTGGACGAAGTGAATACCGACAGCATTCTGGAGGCTTCCATTCCGGATATTCTGGCAAAACTTGATCCTCACACCGTGTATATCCCTGCATCTGAACTTCAGGCGACCAATGAGGTTCTTGACGGTTCATTCGGCGGTATCGGTGTAAGTTTCACTATGATGAACGACACCGCTTCTGTGATAGAGGTTGTTTCAGGCGGTCCGTCGGAAAAAGTCGGAATCCTTGCAGGTGACCGTATCATCACAGTGAACGATTCGGTGGTGGCGGGAATAAAACTTGACAGCGAGAGCATGCGCAAGAGACTGAAAGGACCGAAAGGCACCACAGTGACACTCGGCATAAAGAGAAACAACTCTCCGGAGATTCTTACTTTTGAAGTGACGCGAGGAGATATTCCGGTCAATGCGGTTGACGCGGCGTATATGATTCGTCCCGGTATCGGTTATATGCGTATAAACAAGTTCGGACGTACAACATACATGGAATTCCTTGAGGGAATGGTGAAGTTGCAGAGGGATGGAGCGAAACAGTTCATCCTTGACCTCCGTGGCAATACAGGCGGATATATGGAGCCCGCAATACTCATGGCTAACGAATTCTTAGGAGCCGGGATGCCGATTGTATCAACTCACGGTCGTTCAGGAGTCATTGAATCTGACTTCTCAGGCGACGGGCAGGGTGCTTTCCAGGATACCGAGCTGATTGTGGTGATAGATGAGGCAAGTGCGAGTGCCAGTGAAATTTTTGCCGGAGCTATACAGGATAATGACCGTGGTCTGATTGTCGGCAGACGTTCATTCGGCAAGGGTCTTGTACAGCGGCAGATTGAGCTGCCGGACAGCAGCGCAATCCGCCTGACCACCGCCCGCTACCACACACCCTCCGGAAGATGCATCCAGAAGCCTTACACTATGGGTTCGGTCGATGACTATGAGAGGGAGATTTATACCCGTTTCAACAACGGTGAAGGATTCAGTGCCGACAGCGCGAAGATTGACACCACTCAGATTTTCAATACTGCTTCCGGCAGGACAGTGTACGGTGGTGGTGGAATCATGCCGGATGTTTTTGTCGCCGGGGACACGACCGGAATATCACCTTATTATATAAAGGTGTTCAACGCAGGCTTGCTTCACCGCTTCGCTTTCTATTTCACCGATGTCAACCGTGACGAGCTTTCAAAGGCGAATACTACCGCCGAGCTTATGGCATTGTTGCCTCAGGATGAAACACTTCTCAATATTTTTGTAGAGTATGCGCGTGACAAAGGC
>CAMWQE010000151.1 GCA_947176335.1 uncultured Porphyromonadaceae bacterium
TGCCATGACAACGCAAAGGATAGTATAAGCTAATTTTCATGACTTACTTATGATTCTAATCCACCGCAAAAATAGCAAAAACTTTCGCTCGCCGTATTAGGCTTTATAAAGTCTTGTGTCTGATTCCCTCGATTTTATACACAGTCACCAGTTTGCGGGGAGCAAAGTAGTTGAAAAATTGTATGGAATGGCGTGGCTTTTTCGGATTCTATTATTATCTTTGCCGTACCTATTAAGGTGTTATAATTTTGCTATTTGCGCACAAGTTAAAACCAGTTATTCATGTTAGGGCACTTGACCAGATATATCATACTGTCAATAATTATTACTTTTTCGCTCCCGTGCGGTGCGCAGTCAGCCGTGGACAGCCTTAAAAACCGGCTTGCAAATGCAGAAAGTTTGAGTGATAGCATTGCCTTGCTGTACAATATATATGACTGTTCACCTTCAGCGCAGCAGGGAGAGGTGCTTGAAACGCTTTATGATTTGGCGATGCGTCGGGCTGATTACCATACGGTCAATGATGTTCTGAGGCAAAGCGCGAACCATTATGCTGCAAATGATTCTATGCAGAGGGTGCTCATTGCCCGTGCTGAAAATTTGCCTGAAAGTCCTGAGAAGCAGAGCACTCTTGTATATATGAACGTCATTGCGACATCGAATTCCATAAAGTCACTTTCGCAGGATGAGCGGGAAGACAAGTTGCATGATTACCTTGCACGTCACACCAAGTCCGAGAGCTTTGATACTTATAAACGTATCGAATATCTGTTTGAGTTATGTGCATATCTGCGCATGAGCACGGAAGGGGAGTTGCTGACAAATTATTTTCAGGAGCTGCAGGCATTGATAGATGAACTGCCTGAAAGTAACCTTGCTCTTAAGTACTTGTTTTATAGACAAGCGGCTAAAAATTATTTGTCAAACGGGATGATTCCCGAGGCTGTCCGGGCGAATAAAGAGTTGCTGGACATAATGGGCGAGTACGAAAAGCAGTATACCTCGCAGTCACGCACTTTTATCAATTATGATGTGCCCGCTTTTGAGTGTTACCGCCGTCTTCTTCTCTGTCATGATGCTCTCACAAAGGAGGAAGTTGACGAATATTATAGTAAAATAAATGCATTGATTGATCGCAACCCCGCTCTTCGGGAGCTTCCGGGCGAGACTGAGAAGATAGCCATTAATTACATGATGGCAAAAAATCGTTATGCTGAGGCAATACCTTTGATAAAAGAACAGCTCAATGACCCGGCAAACTCCCGTGAAGTGCAGTTTTATCTGGTTGATGCCCTGATAAAGGCAGCTGAGGCTGTCGGTGACAAAGAAAACTTGCTTATGGCTCTTGATATGAGCAATGAGATGCTGAAGAAACGAATTGAGAAGAAGACTGCCGAAAGCTATAAGGAACTCCAGACAATTTATGAAGTCAATGACCTCAAGGAGACCAACGAGGAACTCAGGCTAGCCAACCAGCAGATTGTGATAAACCGTCATAAGGAGCAACTTACTTACGGCATAGCAGGTCTCGTAGTGCTTGTGATTCTTCTTGTGCTTGTGTTCGTTTTATACCGCCGGTCCAAGCGGCTGACCTCTAACCTCACTAAGTCAAATGCGCTGGTGGTGGAGGAGCGCGATGCCCTGCAGCGTGCCCGGAAGGACTTGATTGAAGCGCGTGACAAAGCAAAGATAGCTGATCGGATCAGAAACGATTTTATAAATAACATGGGGCATGAGATCAGGAATCCACTGGAGTCGATTGTAGAATATTCGGGACTCGTGGCAGACTGTGCTGATTCTGCAAGGCGCGACAACTTAAAGCGCTTTGCTGATGTAATAACCCTTAATACCGATCTTCTGCTTACGCTTGTCAATGATGTGCTTGACTTGCCTTCGCTTGAAAATGCCAAATTCAGTGTCCATGTCATGAAAGCATCACTGCAAAAGATTTGCAATATTGCGATTGATAACGTAAAGAGGCATATAAAACCTGGCATCGAATTGATTTTCGCTAATGCCGGACAGCCTGACGCCACGATTACCACTGACCCGCACCGTGTAGAGCAGGTGCTACTCAATCTACTGATGAATGCTGCAAAATTCACCGATGAAGGGACTATTACGCTGGAATACACTGTTTCTCCCATGCACGACAAGGTCACTTTTACCGTTACTGATACAGGTATAGGCATACCTCAAGGTAAGGAAGAAGTTATTTTCCTTCGCAGTGCGCAGCTTGATTCCGAGACTCAGGGTACCGGACTCGGTTTATATATCAGCCGGCTTCTCGCAAACATGCTTGGCGGTAGTCTGACACTCGACAATGATTACCGGACAGGTGCTAAATTTATTTTTACAATTCCGATTTCATGATTCTTAGATTGATACATAAATTTAAGGTTTTAATCAGACCCCTGCTTGTCATTTCGCTGATGTCTGTTTGCGCACAGGCAGGTGCCCAGACAGCGCATTCGGTTGACAGTCTGAATGCAGAACTTGCAAAAGCCACTACGCCTGCTGACAGCGTGTCAATACTGCATAATCTCTACGATTGCTTTTACTTTAACGACCGTAAGCCGGTTTTATACCAGATATATGAAACGGCTGAACGTGCCAAAGATTATCGCTCCATGCTTGAAACACTCTTCGTGCTCACCGCTTTATACCAGTATGAGCCGGAATTGGAAGAGGAATTGGTGGAAATGGCGAAGAGAGTCCCGGCAAGTGAAATCCAAAGGGCGCATCTGCTGTACATCAAGCTGCGTTACCAGACAACTAACTTTAACAGGATGTCAGAGAAAGAACGTCAGCAGAAACTTCATCAGGCGTTGAAAGACTACCGGGAGCATAACAGGCTTGACAAATATGACCGCATCGCTTGTCTTTTCCTAATCTGCACTAACCTCCGCAACACCACTGACTCTGAGCTCCTTGTGTCTTATCTTCAGCAGCTTCAGGATTTGATCGAAGAGTTTCCTTATGAAGAGCTGCCGGTAAGGACACTGTTCTATTCTCTCGCGATCAATACCTATATCGACAACGGTATGTACGACAAGGCTCTGGCTGCGAATAAACGCATGCTTGAGCTGGTTGCCCAGTTTGACAAGTTGCATGAGTCCCAGGGGCGCATATTCCGTAACTATGACGGTTCGCTTTATCAGTGCTACCACAATATGCTTGTCTGTGCCCAAGAGCTTACAGATGAGGAGATTGATATGTATTATGATAAAATCCGGCATCTTATTGCTACTAATCCCCGAATATATGGTGATCTCGATATGCAGAAAAGGACCCGGGTCTATTATTTTATGGCTAAAAAGAGATATGCTGAGGCTCTCCCTATGCTGAAGGAGCAACTCAGGATATTTAACAATCATGCGCAATATGCTCACTTCGCTTTATTGTATGTAAAAGCTGCACGCGAGGTAGGCGATAAGGAAGCCCTCCTATATGGTTCTAAGATTATCAACTCAATTTATAGGAACAGGTTGATGGCGAAGTCAGACATAAGCCTCAGCGAACTCCAGACAATTTATGATGTTGAGAGCCTTAAGGACAAGAACCGGGACTTGACTTTTGAAAACCAACAGATGGAAATCGCCCGCCGTCATCAGGGCATAGTTGCAGTGACAGTGGCGGCACTGATACTCCTTTGTATCCTCATCTGGATGATTCGCCTTTACATTCACTCCCGCAGGCTTGCCAAGCGACTTTCATCTTCCAACAAAAAGCTTGTTGAAGAGCGCAACACGCTTCAGGATATATATTCCAAACTCGTAAGCGTAAGGGATAAAGCAGAGGCGGCAGACCGTATAAAAAGCGACTTTGTTGAGAACATGAGCGGCGAAATCAGAGTGCCTCTCGGCGCGATTGTCGAATATTCGCGCCTCATCTCTGGCTATGCTGAAGGGGATAGCCGCCCATATATCAGGGGCTATGCGGATGCTATGAGCGTAAACACCGACCTGCTTATACGCTTGGTCAATGATGTGCTTGACCTCCCGCAGATTGAGAGCGGTGAGCTGAGCATACACCGTGCTCCATCCTCAGTAAACGGTATCTGCAATTTCTCCCTTGAAATTGTTAAGAAGCATGTAGCTCCCGGAGTGGAACTAATCTTCGCGAACGCCGGACAGCCTGATACTACAATCCTTACCGATTCGCAGCGTGTCGAGCAAGTCCTCATCCAGCTTTTGACAAACGCAGCAAAATTCACCGAATCCGGCTCAATCACCCTGGGCTATGAAGTCAGCCGGCAGAGTGACACCATTACATTTGAGATTACCGATACAGGTATCGGAGTTCCACGCGGTATGGAGGAAAAAATTTTTGACCGATTTGTCAAGGCGGCGTCGAACACCCAGGGCAACGGTCTTGGCCTGTATATCGGGCGGTTGTTGGCAAATATGCTTGGGGGCACCCTTTCGCTTGACAGCTACTACCGTGCCGGCGCCCGGTTCATATTCACTATCCCAATCGCCTGACCCCATTAAAAACTGTCTATAAAAAAGATAAAGAGGCTGACGAAACTTTATTAATCAGCCCCTTTGACTGTTATGTCAAGTCCTAAAATGGATAGAAAAAGGATAGTGGCTCAACTATCCTTTTTTCTATCCTTTTTTGTTAATCAATGGGAAACCATGTTTTTCCATCAAGCCGGATAATATTATCATTTCTCATCTCGGTCATTATATTTTTTAGTAATACCAAGTTTTGCTCCTTGGTATTGCGGCTGGGGAGGGTGCCTTCGAGATATTCCATAATGGCATCGCGTTTGGCTCCGTCGGTTCCGGCATTCTGGATATATTGCAGAATCATCTGCTTGATTTTGTCTCGTTCAAGCC
>CAMWQE010000152.1 GCA_947176335.1 uncultured Porphyromonadaceae bacterium
CCCCCCCCCCCCCCCCCCCCCCCCCCCCCCCCCCCCCCCCCCCCCCCCCCCAGTTAATCTTTATTAAATTCTTATACCTACCTTTGACGCCTGTAACTGCCCGGAGCAATGTTTTTCCAGCCGGACAGCTCACAAATTTACACATTTTTCATTATTAGTTTTACACATTTTCTTAAGTATGAAAAAGTTATTTTCACTAATTGTGACTGTGGTGTTCGCCCTCACAGCCGCTGCCCAGACAATCAATGTCCGGGGTGTGGTGCTGCAGGCGTCGGACCAGGAGCCAATTGCAGGCGCGACAGTCAAGGCGAAAGGTACCACCATCGGTACACAGACAGATGCCAACGGAGAATTTATGCTCACGATTCCTGCATCTGTAAAATTCATTGACGTGTCTTTCATCGGCATGTTCCCTGTAGAGGTCGCTGTGAAGCCGAACCTGACAATCTACATGGAGGAGAACCAGACAGTACTCGATGAAGTGGTTGTCACCGGTTACGGTTCAACAAAGAAGGCTGCGTTCACTGGTGCTGCTTCTGTTGTTAACGGTGATGTGGTTGACCGCAAGAGCGATGTGAATTTCGTTAAGTCACTTGAAGGTCAGGTTACCGGTTTCCAGTACAATAACTCGACCAGTGCTCCCGGTCAGTGGGGTTCTGTTTATGTCCGTGGCATGGGTTCGCTCAGCAGCTCTTCCCAGCCTCTCTATGTGATTGACGGTATTCCCGTGAATTCGGATTATGATGACATGAATGGCAACAATAACTATTTTGATCCTATGTCAGCATACAATCCTGCTGATATTGAGAGTGTGACAGTGCTTAAAGATGCAGCAGCAACCGCAATCTACGGTTCCCGTGCGGCAAATGGCGTTATCGTAATCACCACCAAGAAAGGTGGTCAGTCAAAGCTGAATGTTACCTTCGAGACTCGTCAGGGTTTCACTGCAATTGCTAATAATAACATGAAATATGCAAATGCGGCAAATACGATTGCATTATTCGCTAAAGGTTATGCGGCACGCACAGGTTATTCTTATGATGACTGCTATGATATTATGGTAGATAACTTTGAGTGGGACGGCAAAACAGATGTAAACTGGGTGGATGAAGTTACACGCAAAGGTTATTATGCTGACTATAATCTTGCTTTCAATGGATCAATAGGCTCAACAAACTATTTTGTAAGTTTGGGTTATAATGATGCTCAGGGTCTGGTTATCGGCTCAAACAATAAACGTTATTCAGGTCGCATCAACCTTGACACCAAATACCGTTTCCTCTCTGTAGGTATCAATTCTACCTACAGTTATTCAATCAACTCCAGCTTCTCTGCTTCAACTTCAGGTACTATGTCATCACCTTTAACCGGAGCTGTTTCAACTATGACTCCGATGGATTCCCCGTATGTAGGTGAAGGTGCTGATAGAATCTATAATCCTATCAGTTATAACCCTCTTGCTGTCATGGATCCGGATTTAGGTGACCTGAATAAAGTAAATAACCAGACTCTCGTTGCAAATCCTTGGTTGCGTATTGATTTCGGCAAAGGTATCTGGTTCAAGACCAATTTCGGCGTGAATATGATGGACCAGCGTCAGTACAACTACTGGAGTGCTGTATATAATCCCCAGGGTATGAACTATAACGGTCTCGGTCAGCAGTATAATGCACGTACAACCACCCTTACTTGGACTAATACTCTCGGTTGGAACTATAGCTTCGGTGACCACTCTGTTGATTTCCTCTTAGGTCAGGAAATGCAGCGCATAACCTACTGGAATGAATATTATTCCGGTGAAAATTTCCCTCTTGCTTATCTCGGTATGCGCGACCTTGCAACTGCAGGTACATGGGGCGATAGCAGCTATTACAGGAGTGACAGCCGACTTGCGTCATATTTTGGAGATTTCCACTATAGTTATGCAGGCAAATATTATCTCTCGGCTTCTTTCCGTCGTGACGGTAGTTCAGTGTTCGGTTCAAATAACCGTTGGGGCAACTTCTGGAGTGTCGGTGGCAAATGGCGTGTGACAGAGGAAAATTTCCTTAAGGGCAACCGCGCTCTCACCAATCTTGCGCTCCGCATAAGCTACGGTACTGTCGGCAACCAGTCATTGCCTTCTGTTTACGCATCTCGTGGATATTATGCCGCAGGCTACAACTATGCGGGTGTCCCCGGTATGGTGCCTGTGCAGTTCAATAACCCCGATTTGACTTGGGAAACATCAAAGAAGTTTGACGTTGGTTTCGACCTCTCGTTATTTAACCGTGCAACATTTACCTTTGACTTCTACAATGATGATACCGATGACGCACTTTACTCAGTGCCGTTGTCTTATGTAACCGGTATCAGCAGCAAGTATCAGAATATCGGCAAGATGCGCAACCGCGGTATAGAATTTGGTGCAAACAGTGCTGTATTCTATAATAATGATATTTCTGTAAATGTTTTCGCAAATATCACATGGAACAAGAATAAGGTTATTAAACTTGCAAACGGCTCTATTGAGGGATCATACACTATAGTGGAGGAAGGTCGTCCTTACCGTCAGTTCTACATGCCTGAGTATGCAGGTGTTGACAAAGAGACAGGTAAAGCGCTTTATTATCTCAATGCAGAAGGCGATGAAACAACGGATAAATTTACTTCTGCCGCAAAACGCTATGTTGGCAGTGCTGAACCCAAGGTGTTCGGTGCATTCGGTCTCAACGCCAATGCTTATGGTTTCGACCTCTCAATGCAGTTCAACTACCGTCTTGGTTCAAAAGTAATGGATACCGGTCACTCATTCACCGGTTGGGGCATGTCACTCCGCACTCCTCTCCAGATTGTTGCAGACAATTCATGGACTCCGGAGAATCCTAATGCAAAATATCCGCAGTACATTTACGGCGACCCGAATAACACAATGGCAAATTCATCACGTTGGTTGATGAACGGCAGCTACCTCCGCCTGAGCAACATCACTTTCGGTTATACCCTTCCTGCTAAGCTTACACGCAAGGCATTTATGGATAAGGTGCGTTTCTATACTACATTTGACAACGTTCACACATGGACAGCATCAGATTTCGTAGGTTACAATCCTGAAACCTATTCAAGCGGTGTTATCGCATGGCAGTATCCGGCAACTTTCACATTCACCGGCGGTGTGCAGATTACATTCTAAACTCCAATTTTAGAAACAATTACAAGAAACAAGTTTTATGAAAAATATATTTATCAAGGCAATGGCGGGACTTATGATCACCGTGTCAGCAACAGGCTGCGGTGACAAGTTCCTTGATACCGATATTTATGACGGTACTGATAATGAGACTCTCCTTGCCACACCGGATGGTGTAGGTGTAGCTCTCAATGGCGCATATTATCGTCTGAGCCAGTATTATTTCGCCGGGAATTATGCCACAACTCTCGGTGATATATCCTCAGATATCATTTATTGGAACGGAGATAATTCACATCAGGATGCCTCTTACAAGTTCAACTACCTCGATACCTATTACGGTTTTGAATATATTTGGGTCTATGGCTATAAAGTGATAGACAATGCAGCGCGTGTTCTTAAGACAGCTAAAGAACTGATGCCCTCTTTCCCTGAATACGAAAGTGACCTTTACCAATATCAGGCAGAGGCTTACGCGCTCCGTGCCTATGCAATGTTCGTTCTTACAAATACTTTCGGGCATCAGGTGAAAGTAAACGGTCAGGATTTTTCAAATGAACTCGGTGTGTCTATTGTTGATACTCCCGTACCTGAATTTCAGACTGTAAAGCGTTCATCTGTTGGAGAGTGCTATACTCAGATTCTTAATGATCTTAATGCCTCAATAGCCGCTTTCGATGCAGCTGACCAGTATAGTCGTTCAGGCGAAGTGTTTACACCTGCATCAGTTTATGGGCTTATGGCACGTGTAAAACTCTATTTGGAGGATTACAGCGGAGCGCTTGCTGCTGCAACCAAGGCGCTTGAACTTTCCGGTATTAAAGAACTCGCTACTACCGCATCTGCATACGAGAATCTCTATGCTACCACATGGTCCAACAAGGAGTCACTTTTCTACCTCGCCCTTGACACTAAGACAAACTGGAGTGCTAACTCATGTGGTACATTGTACACAACTTATTGCTATGGTCCTTCCCCCTATTTGGTTTCACTATACAGCGATGACGATGTGCGAACAGCTATAATGTACTGGACAAATCAGGCAGGGTCGGCTTATGTGAATTATGGTGCTACTAAACCTTGGTATGGTGGTGGTAAATTCGGTCAAGGTTCATTTAATTCAGTAGAGGGTGGAAATCCTGCTTGCCAGACCAACTATCTTATCAATGCGCCTGAAATGTTCCTTATTCAGGCAGAGGCTAATATCCAGTTGAACAATGAGTCAGCTGCTAAAAAAGCACTTCTCACAGTAGCAATGCGCGACAATGCAATTACTTCTGTAGCAGATCTTCCCTCCGGCAAGGCAGCGATTATGGATTTTATAAAGGATGAGCGTGCACGTGAGCTTTTCCAGGAGGGTCACCGTCTTTGGGATCTGCGTCGTTGGGGTAAAACTGCCAACCTGTATGCTTTCGGTGCGCCTGAAATCAAATATCAGATCAAAAATGCAAATGTGTCTGATGTAATTTTCCCGATACCCCAGAGCGAAATCAATGCAGGTTATGGTATCGAGCAGACACCCGGTTGGGCTAATACACGTCCTTAACGCATATAGTTAACAACAAAACGCATTACCGGATTCCCGGTAATATATTTCATACTGAAAAATAATTAGGGAAAGGCGAGTCGTGAGACCCGCCTTTTCCGCT
>CAMWQE010000153.1 GCA_947176335.1 uncultured Porphyromonadaceae bacterium
CTCACGACCCAATGATTAAGAGTCATTTGCTCTACCAACTGAGCTACGGAGTCATCTTTTTATGTTCGCGCTGCCGCTGTTAGCGGTTTTGCGCTGCAAAGGTAAGATTTTTTTTTGTTATGCCAAAATTTAAGGTGATTTTTCTCTTGCAATGTCAAAAAAATCAGCCCAAGGTGTTGTCAGCGTTTGCGCACCGGATCGCAGGTGAGCCCTACACCGAGTTTCTTGAAGATTTTGTGGTCGACCTCGCCGAGCATCACAGTGGAGTGTACCTGGCAGCCGTTGAGCATAGGTAGTACTTCAAGAGCGCGTTTGCAGTTGTCGTCATGTGAACTGAGTACTGACAGTGCCACAAGCACTTCATCGGTGTGCAGCCTCGGGTTGCGCCCGCGCAGGTAATTGAGTTTGGTGTATTGTATCGGCTCAATCATCTGCTGGGGAATGAGCTTCAGGTCGTGGTCAATACCGGCAAGGTGCTTTATGGTGTTGAGTATGAGCGCAGCGCTGGAGCCAAGCAGTTCGCCGGACTCGGCGGTGATGATGGTGCCGTCGCTGAGTTCTATCGCCGAACTGGGTTTGCCGCATTTTTCCGCTCTCGCTCTTGCCGCTTCAACGGGACGACGGTATGAGACGTCTATCTTCGCCTGTTTCATCAGCAGGGCGATTTTGTTGACTTCGCTGTCGGTGCCGGTGCCAAGCGCAAGGTGGTTGAGGGCGGTGAAATAGCGCCGTACGATTTCATCCTTGGATGCCTCGCAGCACACTTTGTCATCGCTGATGCAGAATCCAACCATGTTTACTCCCATGTCGGTAGGGGACTTGTAGGGATTTTCGCCATAAATGCCCTCGAAGAGTGCATTCAGCACGGGGAAGATTTCTATGTCGCGGTTGTAGTTGATTGCAATTTTGTCGTATGCCTCAAGGTGGAAGGGGTCAATCATGTTGACATCGTTGAGGTCGGCGGTCGCAGCCTCGTATGCAATGTTTACGGGGTGCTTCAGAGGGAGACTCCACACCGGGAATGTCTCGAATTTGGCATATCCCGCCTCGATGCCTCTTTTGTTTTCATTATACAGCTGGCTGAGGCATACTGCCATTTTGCCGCTTCCGGGGCCGGGGGCGGTGACTATCACGAGAGGACGTGTGGTTTCTATATAGTCATTGTGGCCGAAGCCTTCGTCGGAGGCAATCAGCCCCACGTTGTTGGGGTATCCTTCGATTGTGTAGTGGTAGTATGTGGTGATGCCGAGGCGCTCAAGGCGTGCGCGGAATGCGTCTGCGCTTATCTGACCGTTGTAGTGGGTGATTACCACCGAGCTGACCATGAACCCGCGTTTCTGGAACTCGTCGCGGAGGCGCAGGACGTCCATGTCGTAGGTGATGCCCAGGTCCTGGCGCACTTTGTTTTTCTCTATATCCAGCGCGCTGATAACTATCACTATTTCTGCATGGTCCTGCAGGTGGGTGAGCATTCTCAGCTTGCTGTCCGGCTCAAATCCGGGGAGCACCCTGCTGGCATGGTGGTCATCAAAAAGTTTGCCTCCTAACTCAAGATAGAGTTTGTTGCCGAACTGCGCTATGCGCTCTTTGATGTGTTCGGACTGTATCTTCAGATACTTCTCGTTGTCGAATCCTTGCTTCATAACGGGATGCAAAGTTACGCTTTTTCCTCTTAAAATTGTCAATCCGTCCCCGGTGATTTTATTGACATTTTATTGGGCAGTGCGAGCGCAGTCAGGGCAGATGCCTTTGACCATGTAGTTTACAGAGCGGGAGGAAAATCCGTCCGGCAGGCTGACATACGGCACGGCAATGCCTTCAAAGCATGTGACCTTATGGCAATTCTCGCAATAAAAGTGCACATGCATATCGTTGTCCTCCTCGCCTTGGTGTCCGCTGCACAGTTCATACTTGATTACGCCGCGCCCGTCCTCGATGCTATGGATGAGGTGATGCTCCTGCAGCACGGCAAGTGTCCTGAGGATGCTCGATTTCTCAAGGGAGTCAATTCTCAGGTCCAGGTCGCCGAGGCTGAGCGGGCGCGGGCTGCCGGTGAGTTCGCGCAGCACGAGGATTCTGTTGGATGTCGGCTTGATGCCTGCTTGCTCTATGATTTTATCTATATCTTCCATTCGGTCGGCGCTATGGGTGACAGGGGATGCTGCAAAGTTACGCAGATAAACCGTTTTGTCGCTATGTATTTGCAAATAATTGCTTATCCGGTCTGTTTGACACTTTGTTGCAGCCGCGGCGCGCTACTTTTGCAAAAGCATTAAAGAGAAAACAAATGGCACATAATCATAACCACGCTCATGACCATGCAGGGCATCACCACAGCTTTACCCGCGTAAGCAACGTCCTTGTGTGGGGCATTGCCCTTAATCTTATATATGTGATTGTCGAGGGTGGAATAGGAATTTACGCAAATTCAATGGGGCTCGTGTCTGACGCAGGGCATAACCTGAGCGATGTGTTCAGCCTTGTTCTGACACTCGTTGGGATAAAGCTTGCAATGGCGCAGTCCAACCGGCGCTTCACCTACGGCTACCAGAAGGCAACGATTCTCATTTCCCTCCTCAATGCAATCCTGCTATTGGTTGCGGTCGGGGTGATTGTGGTGGAGAGCATCCGCAAGTTCTCGCATCCGGACCCGATTGACGGCAGCCTTATGAGCTGGACCGCCGGAATAGGAATAATAATCAACGGTGCTACGGCATGGCTGCTGATGAAAGACCAGAAGGAGGATTTGAATGTGCGCGGCGCGTTCCTGCACATGGCGGCGGATACCCTTGTGTCGGTAGGTGTGGTGATTGCCGGCATAATAATCACTTTTACTGGCTGGGTGATGATAGACCCCATCATCTCATTGGCAATCGCGGTGCTTATCCTCGTTTCGACATGGGCGATGCTTAAGGAGACCTTGAACCTTGCCATTGACGGGGTGCCGGAGGGAATTGACGTCGGCAAGCTCAAGGAGGATATTGAGAAGATGCCTCACGTGCGGTCGATACATCACCTCCATGTGTGGGCGCTGAGCACCACGGTAAACGCAATGACGCTGCATGTTCTTATAGACAGCCGCGATTATGAGGATGAGGTGAAGGACGCAATTAAAAATTATGCGTTGGAAAATGGCATAAGCCATCCTACGGTGGAATTCGAGACCACACCCTGCGGCTGCGAGAAGACTTTTGAAAAATAACCGGTGAGACTGCCGCAAATTCCGGGATGAAAAAATCTTTCGTATTCTTTGTTGGTGGTGCTGATTTTGACACTCCGACAAATGCTTGTGGTAAACTTTAACATACTTTTCTTCGTTATGAATTTGTAGGTAAAGAAATTATTAGTAACTTTATACTACAAAATACGGGTAGTTTCCCCATAAAGAAATACTTCGAGTGCGAAAGCAACGATTTTAGGGGCTGGGGTATCTCCCGGTCGGAAAGGGTTCTTAAACGGGAACCCTTTTTTGTGTCTACTTATCAGGAAATATCTTTGCTCGTAACGCGCGGTGACTTCGTGGCGGAATTCAGATACGCCATGACTAAAACCGCTTACTAAAAATCCCCGAAGCGATGATGAACTGCACCGCTCCGGGGATAATTTTATAATGTGTGTTTCAGGTAGGGTTATTTCCAGCGGATTACCACATCGGGAGACTCATTGTCTTCACTATCACACCAGAATTTCACAGGAAGCTGATTGGAATTCAGTTCCCACTTGAATTCCCCGCTTTCACTGTCCTCTACGAATCCCATCGGTAGGTTTTTGGTCGCCTTTCCAAGAACCCCGGAATAGAAAGCCCATTTAAACTCATCAAAATCGATGTCAAAGCAATCCTCCTCTTGGAAAAGCATAATGCATCCCTTGTTTGCTACCGGCTGCTTCTGCGCCGAGTTGGTGTACACATATTTGACATCATCGGAAAGTTCGCCGTCATAATACTCCTGGATTCTTGTGATATCACCGTTAGAATAGGTCAGTTTATGTTCTGTGGTTCCATCTTCGCGACCATTTTCAATTTCAATTCCTTTCACGCTTGCCAATTGGTCGTCATTGTTATAGGTAAAATAATACTTGTAATAGAGGTCTCCGTCCTCACTTTCCTCAACGTATGTGGCAAAGCCTTTTTCATTCAGCTGAATGTAATAATCCGTATATATTTCACCGTCTTTTTTGATATACATGTGGACATTGAACTTGGCAGCACGGCTGAATTCACCATACTCGAATATTATTTCCGCCTCAATGGGTCCATTCTCTTTATCAGGGTCTTCCGGTATCGTGATTTTTGTGAGCTGATGTTTGTCATTTACGGTAAATCTGGCTCCGTCAAGAGATTCCGGCAATCCGAGAGGGAACACATTTTTGACAAAAGCCACCTCCGTGGGATTAATTTCCGGCTCATCACCATTATTGTCATCGCTGCTGCAAGAAGCGAATGTCATTGCAAGTGCTGCAAATGCAATGCAGGGAAATTTAAGAAACTTGTTCATTGTAAAATAGTTAATTTGGATTAATATTAGAGTTATAATCTGATTTTTACAGTTTTTCCACCGAAGCGCACGAGATAGATGCCGCGGGGCAGACCGGACACCCTGCCGCTGCTGCTGATAGCGACACGCGCTCCGGAGATGTTGAAGATTTCTGCTTTGCCTTCACCCTCAATCACTATCTCGCCGCCTTCCACTCTCACGCTGCTTTTCTTCTCGCCATCAACACCTTCAATGCCTGAGGGCTTCTCTACCACCGTGATTTCGCACTTTGCGGTCAGACCGTTAGATGTAGCCGCGGTGATTG
>CAMWQE010000154.1 GCA_947176335.1 uncultured Porphyromonadaceae bacterium
CCCAGCAGAATAAGCATAAACCTGGTATAAAATTCCAACGGAAGGCGCGACTATACGCAGCCGTCCGTTGTTTTATGTTTCTTCCCGTGCCATTAATATTTTATTTTCATATTTAACTCCGCTCTTTTAATCTTAATTACTTAATTTTGTGAACAGAATATTTTATAACCAATACCATAACACTTATGTCTAAACCATCAATCCGTTGGATTATCGCTGTCCTGTTTGCGGCTATTGTGCCTTTTGCCTCCATGGCAAAGATCACAAAAGCGAAAGCAATTGACTTTGACAGCGAGAAACTCTACAAAATCGTTATGCAAAAGAACCAGCAATGCTGTCTTGAGCAAGTAGGCTCGACAGTTAAGCTGGTAACAGACCCACAGATTAAACCCGCTCAATTATGGCACATCACCCAGCTGTCAGGAAGCTGGCGGTTCATAAATGCCGAAAGCGGTCTCGCTATCAGAGTGGAAGGCGACCTTGTGACTCTCGGACAGGACAACGGCTCTGACGAAGCACAGCTTTGGAAAGTGGTTGGCACACCGTCACTCGTAATGCCTGCAAACCGTCCGGGTATGGCAGTCATTGCGAAAAATGACGGCACTCTTGCATTGGTTTCTGAAAAAGAAGCGGAGACCAGTCAGGATGCAAAATTTATTTTCACCGCAGTTGCCGGCGGTTCAGCGCAGGAAGCCACCATGCTTGAACGCACAAAGAACTACTGGGAAAACGAAAAGATTTTCGAGGAGAACAAAGAACCGGGAATAGCTACCATGATGCCATACGCAAGCGAAGCTGCAATGAAAGCTGACAAAGAGTACTATACAACACCATGGACTGTACCTGTGAACGATAAATATCTTACCTTGAACGGCACCTGGAAATTCAACCTCGTTCCCGAACCGTCACAGCGTCCCCTCAACTTCTTTGAGGATGGCTTCGACACATCTTCATGGGACACCATTCCTGTTCCCTCAAACTGGGAGATGCAGGGCTATGACAAGCCTATATATGCAAATGTTGAATACCCCCACAGCAATACCCCTCCTTACATCAATGCCCGCAAAGGATTCAATGACGGGGGCAAAAACTATGGCATAAATCCGGTTGGCTCATATGTCCGCAACTTTACCCTGCCGGAAAACTGGGACGGCAACCGCACCTTCGTTCACTTCGGTGGTATCTACTCGGCTGCTTTCATCTGGGTCAACGGCAAATACGTTGGCTACACACAGGGGGCAAACAATGTAAGTGAATTTGACCTTACGAAATACCTCAAGCCGGGTGACAACTCTATCGCAGTGCAGGTGTTCCGTTGGAGTGACGGCTCCTACCTTGAATGCCAGGATATGTTCCGCATGAGCGGTATTTTCCGCGACGTTTATCTTTATAACGTGCCAAAAGCATCTGTCCGCGACCATCGCATCACCTCAACACTCTCTTCCGACTACAAAAATGCGAAAATGAGAGTTGAGCTTGACATTGACAACCGTGACAACCTCACCGGCTCAAAGCAATTTGAAATTAAGGTGACAAACCCACAGGGCAAAGTCGTCGCTACCAAGTCCCTTAACTATGACCTCTCCTCCAAATCGCCGGTTGTTGCTGAATTCGAAATGCCGGATGTCGAGTTGTGGACAGCTGAGACCCCGAACCTGTACACCGTTGACGTTGTCCAGCGCAATCCGCAGGGCAAGGATGAAATGGCGTTCTCTACCAAGCACGGTTTCCGTGACATAAAGATTGAAAACAACCTACTTTATGTAAATGGCAAGAGAGTGTTCCTCAAGGGCGTGAACCGCCACGACAGCGACCCGCTCTACGGACGTGCCGTGCGCACCGAGTCAATGCTCCGCGATGTCACCCTCATGAAGCAGAACAATATCAATACTATCCGCACAAGCCATTATCCCAACAATGCGCGGATGTACGCTATGTTTGACCACTACGGTCTATACACCATTGACGAGGCTGACCTTGAGGACCACGCCAACCAGCGCATATCCGATATGCCCTCATGGATTCCCGCATTCGTTGACCGCATCGACCGCATGGTGCTCCGCGACCGTAACCACCCCTCTGTAATCATGTGGTCTCTCGGCAATGAAGCCGGAAACGGCGAGAATTTCGCGGCTTGCTATGACGCGGCAAAGAAACTCGACAACCGCCCCGTGCACTACGAAGGCACACGTATTGACAAGCCTTACGGCGGCAGCCGCTTCTCCGATTTCTATTCCAAGATGTATCCGGGAATGGCTTGGATGAACTCCTATACCAGCGGTCTTGACAAGCCCATGATTCTCTGTGAATATGCCCACGCTATGGGTAATGCAATCGGTAACCTCCGTGAGTATTGGGATGTAATCGAGGCATCAGACGGCACTATCGGCGCTTGTATCTGGGACTGGGTTGACCAGGCGATATATGACCCGCAGGAAATCAAGGATGGTGTTTACCGCCTCCACACCGGATATGACTATCCCGGTCCTCATCAGGGCAATTTCTGCTCAAACGGCATCATCCCCGCCACACGCCATGAAAGCGCGAAACTCATGGAAGTGCGTGCAGCGCACCAGTTCATCAAATTCCGCCTCAACGAGGTCAAGAACGGAAACGCTATGGTTACTCTTGTAAACCGCTACGATTTCCGCACCCTTGAAGGACTTGACCTTACCGCTACCACCCTTGTGAACGGCAAAAACACTGTTTCCAAAACTTTCCCCCTCTCTGCTGTTGTACCCGGCGACAGCATTACACTCACAGTGCCGGTAGGCAAAGCTCCTAAAGGAGCGGAAGTGATGCTCAACCTTGTGGTCTCATACCACTCTGCGCAGACTTTTGCTGAAGCAGGACACGAGATTGCACAGGCACAGTTTGAAATCGCACAGCGCGCCGCCCTTCCCGAATACAAAGCTAACGGCACGGCACTCTTCGCTAAAACCGGCAGCAAAGCGCTCAGCGTAAGCAATGACAAGGTTGAAGCACTGTTTGACAACAACACCGGAGTACTCACTACCCTGAAAATCGACGGCATCAATGTCATAGCCGACGGTCAGGGATTTGAATACGACAACCACCGCTGGATTGAAAATGACCGCTATACCGACACTATCTCCGGAATGGAGGATAAAGCAACAATCTCTTTCCGCCATATCGGCAAGAATGTGGAGGTGACAACCGACCGCAAAGGTTCTAAATGCGACACAAAGATTATCTACACCTTCTATCCGGACGGGACTGTTGACATGAATGTGGATTTTGTGCCTCATACCGATGCTTTGCGCCGTGCGGGTCTTTCCGCCGCAATCAATCCCGCGCTTGACATTGTCAACTACTACGCTTACGGTCCTTTTGAAAACTACAATGACCGCAAGGACGGCGCAATGGTCGGACGCTACTCAACCACAGTTGCTGAAATGCCTGAACGCTATGTCAAGCCACAGAGCACCGGTGGACGTGAAGGTCTCCGCGAACTCACACTCACAGATGCGCAAGGCAAAGGCATCAACATCGAAACCGAGGGAAATGTGAGCTTCTCAATCCTCCCCTACACCGATGCTGACCTTATGAAAGCTCCCCACTTCTGGGACATGACTCCACGTCCTTACAATGTGCTTCACCTTGACGCATGGACCCGTGGTGTCGGGAACGCATCTTGCGGAGCTGATGTTGACACTCTGCCCAAATATCGCGTTCCCAATGAACCGATGAATTACAAGCTGAGAATCTCACCAGTGAAGTAAAACATCGGTCACACCTTATTATAATATATGTGTCCGGAGTCTCGACAAGGCTCCGGACTTTTTTATGTAATTTTGCACCATGATTGAAATAATAGCTATTCTTCTTACCGGCATAGGACTTGGACGATTATTGCGGTCATCGCAGGTTGTCAGAAAATTTGCTTCCGGCATGACTGTCACGGTCTGGGTTCTCATTCTTGCCCTTGGATTCAGCGTAGGCTCAAATCCATATATCATGTCCCATCTGCCATCACTTGGATTCGAGTCTCTGATAGTAGGTGCATTCGCTACCGGGGGAAGCATCGTTGCTGTGTCAATGATAAAAAAACATATAAGTAAAAAGGACACTGATGAAAGGTAGCCTGATAACACTTGGCTGTTTTGTGGTTGGATGTATTGCAGGAATGTGTGTGGACAGCATCGGCAATGCTGTGCATGATGCTTCGCTATGGCTGCTTTACTTGCTCATACTCCAGGCTGGATTAAGTATAGGCTCAAATCCGCAGTTGCCTGAAATGATTAAGACATTGTCACCGCGCATCCTCCTTATGCCTGTGGCAATAGTCGCCGGGGCAATCCTGTTTTCCGCCATCGCCGGATTTGCCTGTGCTCACTTTTTCGGTCGAAGCATAGCCCAGTATGTTGCAGTAGGAAGCGCTTGCGGCTACTACTCCCTCGCTTCATTGCTTGTAGGCAATCTGCTGGAACCATCGCTCGGTATAACGGCTGCGGCAGAAATTGCCACAATTGCATTGCTTGCAAACATTTTCCGTGAGCTTTTCGCGCTTGTTGCCGCTCCCCTGATTGTAAAACGCCTCTCGCCGGAGGCGGAGATTGCCGCAGCAGGAGTGACCGCTGTGGATGTATGCCTCCCGGCAATACGGCGCTGGTGCGGTGCCACTTATCTTCCGGCTGCTATAGTATGCGGTGTGGTGATTGACATAGGAACACCATTTTTCATAACTTTTTTCTGCTCGCTGTAATTTTTCTTCAAAATAATTTGGAGATGTAAAATAATTATGCCTACATTTGCAGTGTACTATTATACTAATACAC
>CAMWQE010000155.1 GCA_947176335.1 uncultured Porphyromonadaceae bacterium
AAACAATACCATCCTTGCAGCCAATGACTGGGGGATCGGAGGGTGATGACTGCTCGAACTTGCGAGGTAGCTCGCGGAACACCGCCCGGAAATAGGAGTAGACTTCCTGTTTGTCGATGCGGAAGATTACGGCGACAATGAAGGGTGGGGAAACAAAGAGGAAACATGGTGCCTCGGTACCCAGTACTGGTGCGCCAACAACCACTACACCAAAGAGAACCGCCCGAAATACGGCATTGTGCTTGACATGGTTGGTGGCACAAATGCAAAATTCCACCGCGAATACTATTCAAACAAGAGCGCCGGCAAAATTGTGAACAAGGTATGGGGTGCAGCCGCAAAAGCGGGATTCTCCACTTTCTTTCCGAATGAAATCGGGGGAGCGCTTATTGACGACCACCTGTTCATAGACCGCTCCGGCATACCGTGCATCGACATCGTCGAATGCAACAACACCATCACAAGGTCATTCCCTCCGACTTGGCATACCCTCCGGGACAACATGGCTTCCATAGACACCGCCCCGCTCCGCGCGGTCGGTCAGACAGTGCTGAACGTAATCCTTTCTGAAAAGCCGTCCAAGTAGTTCATCTTTCCACTTTTTTATTTATCTTTGCAGAGTTATGACTATAGACCAGCTGCAAGATAAGATTATAGAGGATTTCGAGGGTGTCGATGACTGGATGGACCGCTATTCCATGATTATCGACTTAGGAAACACCCTGCCTCCGATTGAAGAGAAGTATAAGAATCCGGAGCATCTCATCGAGGGATGTCAGAGCCGCGTGTGGCTTGAAGCCGAGCTTCGTGACGGCAAGGTGTACTATACCGCAGACTCCGATGCAATCATTGTGAAAGGTATAATCGCCCTGCTGATAGAGGTGCTTAACGGGCACACTCCGGAAGAAATCGTGAAAAGCGACCTCTATTTCATTGACCGCATAGGACTCGCTGAAAACCTGTCCCCTACCCGCTCAAACGGATTGCTCGCCATGGTAAAGCAGATGAAAATGTATGCCATGGCTTTCAAAGCGCTTGAGGACGCTGAAAAGAAATAATCTTCAAACCAAACCAATACCATTATCATGTTTAAAAATCAACCCGCAGGGCTGTATGTGCTGTCGCTTGCCAACACCGGCGAGCGTTTCGGCTATTACACTATGCTCGCAATCTTCCTGCTCTTCCTGCAGGCGAAATTCGGACTTGACGCAACTGTGTCCGGACAGATTTACGCCGGCTTCCTCGCCGTTGTTTATTTCATGCCGCTCATCGGCGGTTGGGTAGCAGACAAATGGAGCTTCTCCAAATGCGTTGTCACCGGTATCGCCGTCATGTTTGCCGGCTATGCCATCATGTCTATCCCCACTGAAATCCGCTCGGATTCCTCACTTGTGATTCTTTGCGGCGCCTTACTGCTGATTGCCGCCGGCACCGGACTGTTCAAAGGCAACCTCCAGGTGATGGTAGGCGACCTTTACAACGAGGCTAAATACAGCGGACAGCGCGATGCCGCTTTCTCACTGTTCTACATGGCTATCAACATCGGCTCCATGTTCGCTCCGATGGCTGCCACAGCCATGTGCAACATGGCACTGAAAGCAAAAGGCCTCACCTACGTTTCCTCACTCCCCGCGCTCTGCAACTCTTACCTTGACGGAGTGCAGGGTTCCGCTGCTGAAATCACAAGCATCGCAGCTGAAAACGGAATGTCTATCACCGGCGATATGGCTTCATTCGCAACCGAGTACATAACAACTCTTACCACCGGTTACTCCTACGCGTTTGCAATCGCCTGCGGTTCACTCGTAATCTCTTTCCTCATCTACTTTATAGGCAGACCCACTTTCGCCCACATCATCACTGACAAAAAGAAAGCCGCTTCCGCTTCAAAGAGCGCCGCTCCTGTCAAAGAGCTTTCACCCGCACAGACCAAACAGAGAGTCATTGCCCTCCTGCTTGTGTTTGCCGTTGTGATTTTCTTCTGGATGGTGTTCCACCAGAATGGCGCAACCCTCACCGAGTTTGCAAAGAGCTGCACAAACCCCGAAGCGTCCGGCTGGACCCGTATCGGCTTCAATGTATGGGCTCTGCTCAGCATCGCCGTGGGTGTTTACGCTTTCTTCAACCTTTTCCAGAGCAAAGGCACCTTGAGCCGCGCCATATCCGTGATTCTTCTCGGACTCGTAGCATGGGCTCTCTACTACTTCTACAATACCACTCCTGATCCTGTACTCGGCATCCAGCCGCAGCAGTACCAGCAGTTCAACCCCTTCTATGTAGTTGCGCTCACTCCCTTCTCGCTTGCTCTCTTCGGATGGCTCGCAAGCAAAAAGAAAGAACCTTCGGCACCGCGAAAAATCGGCTACGGCATGATTATGGCCGCTGTTGCCTACGGAGTAATGGCTATCGGCTCAATGGCAATCGTAGGAACCCAGGGTTCGGTATCACCCAACTGGCTTATCTCAACCTACCTTCTCCTGACATTCGCTGAGCTCCTCCTCTCACCGATGGGTATCTCATTCGTCAGCAAGGTCGCACCTCCCAAACTCAAAGGCTCAATGATGGGAGGCTGGTTTGCCGCTACAGCAATCGGCAACTACCTTGTGTCTATCCCCATGCTTCTATGGGGCAAGATTTCGGTTGCCACCCTCTGGTGCATCCTTATTGCAATCTGCCTTGTTTCAGCACTCTTCATCTTCTCTATCATGAAGAAACTTGAGGCTGCAACAACCGACGAACCCTCACCCGCCGCTGAGGCAGACGCTCTTGAGACTATCGAGGACGACGCTATCTGATTATATACACCTACACAAATATATACAGCCGGTGCATTTTTTTCGCATCGGCTGTATTTTTTATACCGGATTCCCGAACCACTCCTACAATCCCGGTGTTTTAAGTCAAAAGAAAATCAACAATCAAAAAAAACAGAAACTATGGTACCCCAGAGCGAACACGCCTTTTATGCATGGCTTATTATTATAGGTGCGGTATGTGCGGCAACTTTTATCGGCGCACTCATTGACCGGGTGTTCTTAAACCGCCGTCTCGGACAGCTCAGAGGCTACCGTCCATATTATCTTCCGGCAATTGTAAAAGAAATTTCGACGAAGGATAGCAAATTTCAAAAATAATTCCTACCTTTGTCCCCGCTGACTGAAAACGGTTAGTCCGGGGTGTAGCACAGTTGGCAGCGCGCCACGTTCGGGACGTGGAGGTCGGAAGTTCGAGTCTTCTCACCCCGACTCAGAATTAACATAGCGACCGGAGTCATCAGGCTCCGGTCGCATAGCTTTTAAACTAATGGATAAAGAACTGGACTGGAGTAATCTGTCATTCGGCTATATTCCCACAGACTACAATGTGAGATGCCGCTACGCAAACGGACGCTGGGGCGAAATCGAGGTTTCAAGCTCCGAAATCATCAATATGCACATTGCGGCAACCTCGCTGCACTATGGTCAGGAAATTTTTGAAGGTCTCAAAGCGTTTCGCGGCAAAGACGGTAAAGTGCGTATTTTCCGCCTTGAAGAGAATGCTGCACGCATCCGTTCCAGCGCGGAAGGCATCAAGATGCAGCCGGTCCCTGAAGAGCTGTTCAAGAAAATGGTTATAGAAGCGGTGCGACTCAACGCACGCTTTATTCCTCCCTACGGCAGCGGTGCATCCCTTTACATCCGTCCTCTTGAAATAGGCATGAGCGCCCAAATCGGTGTGAAACCCTCCGAGGAATACCTGTTTCTTGTGCTCGTAACTCCTGTAGGACCCTATTTTAAAGAGGGATTCAAGCCCACCAACATCTGCATCATGCGCGAATTTGACCGCGTCGCTCCAAAAGGCACCGGAAGATGGAAAGTCGGCGGCAATTATGCGGCAAGCCTTGAAGCCGGTGAACGCGCGCATCACGAAGGCTACAGCGCAGTGCTTTACCTTGACCCGAAGGACAAGAAATATGTTGACGAATGCGGTCCGGCAAACTTCTTCGCCGTTAAAGGCGGCAAATACATCACCCCTGCAAGCGAATCCATCCTCCCCTCTATCACAAACAAGAGCCTCATGGCACTGGCAAAGGATATGGGTATCGAGGTCGAGGAGCGTCACATCCCTCTTGAGGAACTTGCCGAGATTGATGAAGCCGGAGCTTGCGGCACAGCGGCAGTTGCATCTCCTGTTGCTGAAATCCATGACCTTGACACAGGCACAAAATACATTGTTGCAAAAGACGGGCAACCCGGTCCTATCACCACAGCACTTTACAACAAGCTGCGCGCCGTGCAGCTCGGCGAAGAGCCCGATGAACATGGCTGGAACACCATTGTCGAAGGCATATGATTGACTACCAATCCATAATTGACAAATACTATCCCGCAGGCTCACCCTTGCGGGATATTTATATGCGCCATTGCCATGCAGTAGCATCCAAGGCACTGTCCATCGCCAAAGATTCACACCTTGCCATTGACCCGAAGATAATCGAGGCTGCCGCCATGCTCCATGACATAGGCATATTTGCCACAAACGCACCGGGTATCGAATGCCACGGCACCGAGCCCTACATCCGGCACGGAATCATAGGTGCTGAAATCCTCAGGGCTGAAAACATCGACGAGGAGATTGCAGCAACCGCAGAGCTGCACACCGGAGCCGGAATCACTCTCCGGGAAATCGTAGCCCAGAACCTTCCGCTGCCGCACAAGGATTTCTGCCCCCGCACACAGCTGCAACGACTGGTGTGCTACGCCGACAAGTTTTACTCCAAAAGCGGCGATATGAAACGTAAGGAC
>CAMWQE010000156.1 GCA_947176335.1 uncultured Porphyromonadaceae bacterium
CTCCTGAAGAGATAGGCAAAATAACTTCTTCCCAGCTATCCTGACCGGGTGCGGTAAAAGTCACAAGCGTCTTTTTGCCGGCAAGGTTATTGAACATTTCAGTGTAGTCTGAATTTTTGTCAATGTTGACACCATTTATCGCCTTAACCACCGCACCGGCTTTTACTTTTGAAGATGCGCGGTCAAACGGTCCGCCGGCAAGCACCTCAGCAACTTTAAGACCGTCACCGTCATAATTCCAATCATAGAGAAGACCGAGAGATGCGGTAGCCTCAGAAGCTCCGGGAGCATAGTACCTGCCACCTGTGTGGCTCACATTCAGTTCACCGAGCAGCTCACTGAGCAGCTCAGCAAAATCGTAATTGTTATTGATGTGAGGAAGGAATTTTTTGTAGTTCTCGTAAAGTGCACTCCAGTTAGCGCCATTCATATCTGTGCGGAAGAAACGCTCACGCTCCTCGTTGAATACATGTTTAAGCATATATTCACGTTCTGCAATGCCGTCAACTTTCATGCTCGCAGATGCGCTGACATTAGTAGTCTTTTCTGTCTTGGGATCAAATTTGCGCACTGACGCGCCAACAAGGTATAGATTTCCGTCCTTGTCAACATCAATGCCGCGGACACCGGAAAGTTTACTTACCAGCTTGACATCTCCGGTACGGGGTTTAACTTTCCATAAGTCATATCCCTTTTCAAAAGCGCTGAGATAGTAAAGAGTCTCCCCGTCGGGAGTCAGATAAGCGTCACCAAGATTAGAGGAATTCGGTGTAAGACGGATCGTGCGGTCTGCAAGACCTTCAAGTTCAACCTTGATATCTTTTGAATCCTTATTATCATCAGCCGCTTTAGCATCCTTGCCTTTTTTATCAGCGTCCTTCTTATCGTTGCCTTTGTCCTTTTTCTGAGCCTTCTCCACTTCCTTCAGAAGAGCGTAATCCTCTTCGTTAAGACGGAAACGGTCGTATGTATCCTGGTTAAGGAAAGTAATCATCACATCGCTCATCGAACCCCAGGAAGCGTGGTTGCGCATACCATATCTTTCGCTGGCGAATATGATAGCGTTGCCGTCCATAGCCCAACGGGGATTTTCATCAAAATAGCCGGTTTTTGTAACATAAGTCATCTTACCTGTTTCGGCATTGATGATAGCTATGTCGCCATAAGGCTGGTGACGGAGATCCATTGCTTCAATAAGAATCCACTTGCTGTCCGGACTCCACTGCGACGGGAAACCTTTTGTTCTTGAAGCTATCGTAGAGCCATCAGTTAGCTGGCGTACTTTCTTGGTATCCAAATCCATTACCATAAGCTTAGTCCGGTCCTGGACGAATGTCATCTTCTTGCCATCCGGAGAAATTGAAGGATAGGTGCGGTCAATAGCCTCCTTGGTATTGAACATAGGAGTTTCTTCAATCACAGTGGCATTGGAGAAATTCGGATCATCCTTTCGGCTGATAGTGGCTTTGTATATATTATAATGTCCATCACGCTCCGAAGTATAATATAGCGTACGGTTATCGGGTGCCCATGCGACATTGCTTTCACCGGCAGGAGTATGGGTTATCTGCTTGGTGGAAGGATGTTTGGTGGAAGTTACGAAAATCTCACCTCGGTTTACAAAAGCGATTTGGTTTCCATCAGGGCTTACTGTCGCACCCGGCATTGAACGCACAGCCAGATTTACAGGGAGTTCCTCTTCATCCATATTGAGGTCTATCTTCACCTTTACAGGAGCGGCATCCCCCTTCTTGGTATAAATTTCTCCGTTGTAGGTGAAAGCAAACGTGCCGTCATTACCTTGGGATAGGAAACGTACCGGATGAGTCTTGAAGTCGGTCACTTTAGTTATTTTTGTGGGCTCGGCAATCGGCATGGAGTAAACATTGAATGAACCGCCATTGCGCTCGCTAAGGAAATAAATAGTAGAACCATCTTTGCTCACAACAGGATTCCTGTCCTCCCCTCCTCTTTTTGTGAGATTTGTATGCTTTCCGGTCTTTGCATCATATTTCCATATATCGCGGGTAACCGAGGATGTATGGTGCTTACGCCATTTATCTTCTCCGCCTTTAACATCCTCATAAATAAATGAAGAACCATCCGGCAAGAAAGTCATCTGTACTGCAGGAGTACCTAAAACCTGTGTCACACGTCCTCCGGCTACAGGCACACGGTAAAGCTCAGTCATTGCGCGGTAAGGGAACAGGGCACTTTCAGCAGGGTCCTGGATGCTTGCGCTGAAAAGCACATATTTACCGTCCGGAGTAAAGGCTTCCGGAGTTTCGGCAGCAGAGTTGGTTGTCAGGCGTGTTGCAGAGCCACCATTACTACTCATTATATATATGTCGGTTCCACCGGTGCGGTCACTGGCAAAGGCAATACTTTTCCCGTCAGGACTCCATACTGGCTCGCTCTCATAGCTTGGCTGAGAGGTCAGGCGCACTGCCGTACCACCGGCAACAGGCACTTTCCAGATATCACCCTTATAAGTAAAGGCGATATCTTTGCCGTCAGGAGAAATCTTCACATCGCGCAACCACATTGGAGTGACTGCGCCTGCAGCGCCACATCCGAGCGCTGATGCTAACAAAATGCTATATATTTTCTTCATCGCTTAGGTATTTGTTTCACAGATTAATAGTCTGACACAGTCAAACGCGATTACAAATTTACTATTTTTTCATCACACGGCAACCGCATAGGCATTATTTCGTCACCATACATATTGGAAGAAGATGCCATATCTACTCTGTCAGATATACCTTAATATATAATACGCGCGATGTTCCGGATTTTTTTGTAATTTTGGGGTCGGAAAATAATAACCCATACCAGATATGTATAGAACCAAAACTTGCGGAGAACTCCGCTTATCCGATGCCGGATCTGAAGTCACACTTGCCGGCTGGGTACAAAAAAGCCGAAAAATGGGAGGCATGACATTTATTGACCTGCGCGACCGTTACGGCATAACCCAGATTGTTTTTGACAACGACACAAATGCCGAGCTATGCGAAGCCGCAAATAAACTCGGAAGGGAATTTGTTGTGCAAATAACTGGAAAAGTTGCTGAGCGCACTAATAAAAACGCGAATATACCTACCGGTGACATAGAAATACTTGCAGAAAATATAAAGGTGCTCAACCGCAGTGATGTTCCTCCGTTTACAATTGAGGACAATACTGACGGAGGTGATGACCTGAGAATGAAATACAGGTATTTGGACCTTCGCCGTTCATGTGTGCGCAAAAATCTTGAGCTTCGCCACAAAATGGCTTTTGAAATCCGCCGATACCTTGACCAGCACGGTTTCATTGAAGTGGAAACTCCGGTTCTCATCAAATCCACTCCTGAGGGTGCACGTGATTTCGTGGTTCCGTCACGAATGAATCCCGGCGAATTTTACGCACTTCCTCAAAGCCCCCAGACATTCAAGCAACTCCTTATGGTGAGTGGATTTGACCGCTATTTCCAAATTGTGAAGTGTTTCAGGGATGAGGACTTGCGCGCTGACCGCCAGCCTGAGTTCACTCAGATTGACTGTGAAATGAGTTTCGTAGATCAGGAGGATGTACTCGATATGTTTGAAGGTCTTGTTAAGCATATATTCAAGTATGTTAAGGATATAGACTTTACGGAGCCTTTCCCCAGAATGACATGGGCAGATGCGATGAAGCTCTACGGTAGCGACAAACCGGACACTCGCTTCGGAATGGAGTTTGTTGAAATAAAAGACCTTACAGAAGGGCGCGGATTTGCAGTGCTTGATGATGCCGAATATGTAGGAGCAATCGTTGCTCCCGGATGTGCCGGATACACCAGAAAGCAACTTGATGCGCTCACCGATTATGTTAAACGTCCCCAGATTGGCGCAAAAGGCATGATGTGGGTTAAATATGAGGCCGACGGCTCAATAAAGAGCAGTGTAGGTAAATTCTATACTGATGATATTCTACGCACATGGCTTGAAAGAGCAAAAGCTAATCCCGGTGACCTTATGCTGATACTTGCCGGTCCGACAATGAAGACCCGCAAACAGCTCTGTGAACTGCGCTTGCATGTTGGTTCTGAACTTGGACTGCGCGACCCTCAAAAATTCTCTTGTCTCTGGGTAATTGATTTCCCATTATTTGAATGGGATGACGAGACACAACGTTATTATGCTATGCATCACCCCTTCACCTCACCAAATCCTGATGACATTGATATGCTTGAAAGCAATACTGGAGAGGTGCGTGCGACTGCATACGACATGGTTGTTAACGGTAATGAGCTTGGAGGCGGTAGCATAAGAATACATGATTCCGCACTTCAGGACAAGATGTTCCGTCTCCTTGGTTTGTCAGAAGAGGAAGCTCGCTATAAATTCGGCTTTCTGATGGATGCGTTCAAATACGGTGCACCACCTCACGGAGGTCTTGCATTCGGTTTCGACAGGTTTGTGTCTATCCTTGCCGGACTTGATTCTATCCGTGATGTCATTGCTTTCCCGAAAAACAATTCCGGACGCGACATGATGATTGACGCACCGTCGGCTATCGACCAGAGTCAGCTTGATGAACTTAAGATTGATATTGTAAAAGAAGATTAAGCGACTTCCTGTGCGAATTTCAGAAGTAATAACCGCTATTGAAGAATTTGCTCCCCGATGCCTCCAGGAATCATACGACAACTCAGGCATACAGATAGGTTGTAATGACGCTACGGAGTGTACGGGAGTGCTTCTTGCAGTTGACCCAACCCCAACGG
>CAMWQE010000157.1 GCA_947176335.1 uncultured Porphyromonadaceae bacterium
ACCCAGAACTGCTCAATGCCTCGCTTGGAGGTGAATGCCTGCCAACCAAGACCGATGATACCCATAATAAGGGGAAACATGAAGAAAACATTATGCCCCTTGTTACCCTTTCCATAATCATAAGGCAAAAGCGACTGGTCACCGAGACGAGGATTATCAATAAAAGGTATTCCGCTAATCCAGTTGCCTTGGTTTACCTCACCATTACCCTGAATATCATTCTGACGTCCGGCAAAATTCCACATGAAATAGCGCCAGTACATGTGATTGAGCTGATAGGTGATGAAGAACCTGAGATTTTCAGCAAAAGTAGGTTTAATCAAAGTCCTTTTCTGGAGGGGATTGCCTTCCGAGTCCACATAGGTAGTAGCTTCAACGGGACGCCCCTGCATTCCAATCCAGTCTACATAAGCCTGCGGATGCGGATCAGTGCTGCTGTAGATGCGCGGGAAAAGCATGTTGAGCTCGGGAGTCATCTTATATTCTTTCTTGTGTCCGGTAAGGAGATAAGAATCTTTTTCATCAGGTGACTCTTTCACCTTTTTGGAATACAATGCCTTGCCTTCTGTGGTGACAGGCTGCTGGGTACCGTTGTCCATAACCTCGTACACCGGTTTGGAGTTGAGGGTCTCGCCGTAAATCAACGGGCGGTCACCGTACTGCTCACGGTTAAGGTATGATGCGAGAGCAAACACATTGTCCGGAGCATTCTGATTCATTGGAGTATGCGCCGAGGAACGGATAAGCAATAGCGCATATGATGAATATCCTATAAATATTACGAAAGTGCTCATCACAACAAGGGTGAGAATACGCACGGGTAATTTCTTTGCCTTGAACAACCATACGACAAGCGCGGCAGTCAATATGACGGGAAGCCACAGGTTATCGCCGATGAATAGCATACCGGAAAGGGTGATGCTTACAAGCACCGACCACCGTATAGCAGAAATGCTTTTCTGTCTGTAAAGCTCGCGGATTGCCCAGATAAAGGATGCAACCAAAATAATAGCGTAGATGAGTGTACCAGTATTGAAACTGAAATGCAGGACATTTACAAAGAACAGCTCGAAATACTGCGCCATTTCAATAAAACCCGGTACAAGCCCATATAGAATCAATCCCACTATAACACATGATACAAGAAGCGCAATGATTGATCCTTTGGCATTTGTATCCTTCCATTTGCGGTAGTAGACAACAAGCACGATAGCGGGGATACATAGCAGGTTAAGAAGGTGCACGGCAATTGAAATACCTATCACATAAGCAATGAGCACCAGGTATTTATCGCTATGGGGAGCATCGGCGCGGCTCTCCCACTTCAATATCAGCCAGAAGACCAAGGCGGTACAGAAAGACGAGAAAGCATATACCTCACCTTCTACAGCAGAGAACCAGAATGTGTCGCTCCATGTGTATGCAAGAGCGCCGCAAAGTCCTGATGCAAAAATGACCAGCATTTTCAACGGAGATACATCCGCCGCGGTATCAGAGACTATAAGTCGTTTTACAAGATGGGTGATAGTCCAGAAAAGCAGCAAGATTGTGGCGGCACTGAGCAAAGCCGACATCACATTTACGCACATCGCTACTTTAGAAACATCTCCTCCGGCAAAATTGACGAAGAAACGGCCGGCAAGCATAAAGATAGGATTGCCCGGCGGATGACCTACTTCGAGCTTGAATGCCTGGAGGATAAACTCGGGACAATCCCAAAAACTGGCTGTAGGTTCAATGGTGAGCAGATATGTAACCGCTGCAACCAAGAAGCAGAACCAGCCAAACACATTATTCAATAAGTTATATCTCTTCATTACCTGAAATGTGATAAGACATTTTGCGCTACTCACACATAAATATATAGCGCGGTGCAAAGGTAGACATTATATATGAACCCTCGTTCACAAAAAATCATAAAATCCACAGTATCTGCTAATGAATCATCATCAAAATTTCGTAAAACAGAACTCTGTTTTGCTAATTGTGAAAATATAATTACATTTGCAAATGAATAAATATCCGGAATAAATATAATTTTCAGGACAATGAACACGCGACAGACACGACTGACCGCAATTGCAGACATTCTTCTCAACAACATAGTTGGAAGTCAGGAGGAGTTGCTGGATCTGCTCCGCAGCCGGGATTGCTCCGTAACACAAGCTACTCTGTCACGGGATTTAAAGACACTCCGTACTTCAAAAGTGGCTACCGAAATGGGTGGCTACCGCTATGTAATAGGCAGCGGTCTGCCTACAGATAAGGTGATAGAGCAAGCGGCGGTTGACAAAGTGAGTCGTGTTGCAATTGAAGGCATAAGCGTGAGCGGACAACTTGTGGTAATACGTACCCGTAACGGATACGCAGGGGGAGTTGCCTATGACATCGACGACCTTGACACGCCATATATTCTTGGTACAATTGCAGGAGCAGACACTGTTTTTGTCGCCCTACGGGAAAATGCCCCGATGGATGCAGTTTTTGCCGCCCTCTCACGTGTACTTCCACAGAGCGTCATGGAGGCAGCCCACAATGAATTTAACCGAAACCAAAAATAAAATATCATGATACGCGCAGGCATTATAGGCGGAGATTCAGATACCGCCGGTGATCTAATCAGAATACTTATCAATCACCCGGATGTTGAACTTGTATGGGTAAGTTCCCCGGAAGAGGAAGGGGCTTTACTTTCCCAACGTCACCGCGGACTGACCGGTGAAACATACATGCGGTTTTCCGGTGAAAAATCACCTGAGGACATAGATGTCCTTTTCATGTGTTACACCGAGGACGGTGACTCTGAACGCTATCTGTCACGCCATAATATTCCGGAAGACCTTAAAATCATTGATCTTTCACCTGACTTCCGCATGCCGGAGGATGCCGGGAGCGAGTGGGTGTACGCTTTACCTGAACTAAACCGCAAGCCGTTGGTGCGTGGTGCAAAAAGAGCTTCTGTTCCCGGTCCCTATGCTACAATTATGTTGCTGTCGTTACTTCCCCTTGCCAAGAACCTGCTGCTTAACAGCGATATCCATGTAAACTGCGTGTCATCTGCCACAAGCGGTAATGAAAAACCCGGAGAGGCGTCAGTAATACTTGATCATGAGGAGATTGAGGAAACCCGCAAAGCACTGCAGGTGCTACAGTCAAGCTTCAATAGCAATATCCGCCTTGTCGCTACTGCGGGAGGCTGGGACACCGGACTTGCCGCAACCATTTATCTTGACACCCCCATCAGCGAAGATGACATAAAAGATATTTACGATACTTTCTATGAGGACCACGGCTTTACTTTCCTGAGTGAAAGCCATCCGGACCTCGGAGAAGTGCGTGGCACAAACAAGTGCCTGATGCGTGTTGGCAAAAATGGCAATACTCTGGTTATATCTTCAGTAATTGATGAATCACTCAAAGGTGGAGCAAGTGCCGCCGTGCATGTGATGAACCTTATGTTCGGCCTCCAGGAAAGAGTGGGACTGATGCTAAAAGCTTTCGGACGATAAACCGGATATAATTCAGCGAATTTTCGGTGCGATAATCCTCTCACCGAGATAACGCGCCAATTCTTTTTTCATCTCATTGTACTCCGCATGTTTACGCATGAGGTCTACAATGAGATTGTCATTTCTGGGTATTGCCTTGCATTCCATACGAATTTGCTCAAGAATTTCCTTTATCAGGGTTTCGATGATTGCTTCCTGCAAATTATAATATGCCATCGGCACAAGGTCCTTCAATTTATCGCGCTCAGTTTCTATAGCTGAATATTTGGTATGGATTTTGCTGAGCTTATGCTTTTCATCGGCAAGCTCCGAGGCAACTTCACGCACGATATTGTCAGGAGACGACACCAACATCTTAACAAGGTAAGTATTCTCAAACTCTTTTCTTGTATCCTGAATGGTATTTTCAACTTTCTCCTTAAGCTCCCCTTCGAGACGGTGAATATCCGCCAGATCATTTGCCGTTTCCCTTATTTTAGCGAATCCTTCATCCATCAGCTTCTTGCGTTTCAAGGCAAGGTTCTCCTCAAAGCGTTTTTTATCAAGACTCCAGTGCTTGTCAATAAAATCAGCGATATGCTCGAAAGTTTTGCGATAATGCTCAGTCGTGAACTCCAATCCATCATCCGCCATTGAATTTTTTACATATTCGAAAACGTTGAACGGCACAAATTCATCAGTATCCTCACCAGCCATGTCTCCGAGATAAACCATTCCATAGCGCACGACATAGCGGAGCACTTCTTTCTCGTATGGCGCGATAAAGGAATTGGCGGCAACAGTAACTTGAGGTCGAGGTTCAGCCTCAGGCGCTTTCTCCGATGGATTGAGTTCTGCCTGGACAGCTTTAAGATTTCGTTCTCTTGCCGCTTCGTTATAATCCCTCTCCGCTTTCTCAGCCATGAATTTCGTTACCTGTAGAGCAAGCACCTTCTCATCAATTGCGAGTGAACGGCTACATTCGGCGATATAAACGGTGCGCATTATCTGGTCGGGAATGACGGATATGGAGCGAACTATGTCAGTAATGACTTTTGAGCGGCTGATTGGGTCGTTTTCAACACCGGAAAGAAGTATTTTTGTCTTGAATGCAATGAAGTCGCTTTGGTTTGCACGGATATATTCTTCCACCTCAGTGGAAGAGTGATTCTGCGCAAATGAATCGGGGTCATCACCTTCGGGCAGCAGGAGCACTTTCACTTTCATGCCTTCTGCGAGGAGCATATCAATAC
>CAMWQE010000158.1 GCA_947176335.1 uncultured Porphyromonadaceae bacterium
CCTCCTTCCTCAGGCTACGCTACGCTTGCCTGCGGTTTCGCACAGCAACGTGCCTGCGGCACTTCCCTATCCTAACGCATCCATATGTTATTCCCTACCTCCTTCCTCAGGCTACGCTACGCTTGCCTGCGGTTTCGCACAGCAACGTGCCTACGGCACTTCCCTATCCTAACGCATCCATATGTTATTCCCTACCTCCTTCCTAAGGCTACGCTTCGCTTGCCTGAGGTTTCGCATAGCAACGTGCCTCCGGCACTTCTCTCTCCTGACGCTTCACCGACGCAATGACCGCATGGTGTATATGCGTGTCGGAGACACAGAAAACGGAACACAACTCAAATAGTGCGCCGGAGAGCGCACACAGAAAGTAGCTGCGCGGTTAAGGGAGAGAAAGCGACCGCAACCCGCAGAAATGGAGCCACATAATCCTCCCTCTTTCTCCGCATGGCTTGCCATGCGGAGAAAGAGGGAGGACAAGGCGTATCCGTTGCCCTCGGGGTGCGCTTCGCTTACCCCGAGGCTACTGTCCGGACGCGCTCTACCGGCACGTCAATATCCCCCCCAACAAAAAAATCAAAAATAATTTGGTGTTTTATCAATTTTATTATTACCTTTGCAGCGCAAACACCAACAATTACTTAATTTAATAACTAAACAAACGCACATTTATGGAAAATTTTTCTTTTAATCTGAAATGGCACCGCATTCTCAAACGCTTTTCTGACACCATCAGGCACAATGTCATGGATGCTCTGATGGACTACATCGAATCAGGAAAAACACCCGAACTCAAGACGGCAGAAGCGATAGCATTCGAGTTTATCAAAACGGAAATCGAGGAGACAGCACCACACGCGCTCCACGCTCCACGAACTGACTCACCTGAAACCTCCGAGCCCAGGGAGGACGCTACGCCACTCACCTCCGCACCCCCTCAAAACCTTGACGAAATCATTGCAAATGTCCCGGTACTCAAAGAATACTTCTCTAACAAGGACCAAAACCATTGCGCGTCATACAACGGACGTACATTTTGTCTTGAACGCGAATTTCACAAAGAGATTGCGGTCAAGGCTGCGCGTGAGCTTGCCAGGAAAGAGGGCATAGCCATGGAACAATGCAAGAACCTCGTGACATTTGATTCTGAAATACTCACAACCTGTTATGATGTGTATGATGCATTACGCCCCGGCATCCAATACGGCAACGGTGATATCATCACCAAAGAGGAATATGTCCGGTTCATGGAATCGCATAAGAATGACAAAACCGGCATGGGGAAAACAAGCCGGGCAAATACTCCGGAACCCGGTCCCACAGCAATAGCCGATACTTCGCGGAAACGTGCGGAAGCTAAAGAGAAGCATCTCTTCGGGCAAGTTGCCGATTTAATAAAGATAGTGCCGGCATTGCACACATATTTCTCAGGAGACGACCCTGATTGCTGCGCATCGGCAGACAATAACCTGCTGCGGTTGTCACCGGACCTTCACAAGGAGCTCGCTGTCAAGGTGATGTTTGAACGTGCTAAAAAAGACCGCACCCCAATCAGGGAGTATGTCAACCACAGGATTCTCGCCGCAGACCTTGATGACCTGTGCAGTCCAGTATTGAAGGTGTTGCGACCGAATCATGAATACGAATTTTCCGATCCTATCACACATGCGGAGTGGATGGCATACATGGAAGATAATAAGAGGCAGCTTCAGGCAGGAGGAACGGCATAAAAAATCCCGGCTGGAAACCAACCGGGATTTGTATGGAGAAACGGGTATTATCCTTATTCTTCCTCAAGGAGTTCGAGCATCTTGATTGCGCTCTCGGGGATACGGGTGCCGGGACCGAAGATAGCGGCAACGCCTGCTTTGTAAAGGAAGTCATAGTCCTGAGCGGGAATCACACCGCCGGCTGTTACGAGGATATCCTCTCTGCCGAGCTTGCGGAGCTCTTCGATGACCTGCGGCACAAGGGTCTTGTGACCTGCTGCGAGTGAGCTTACACCAAGGATGTGCACGTCATTCTCAACTGCCTGGCGGGCTGCTTCAGCGGGTGTCTGGAAGAGCGGACCCATGTCCACGTCAAAGCCGCAGTCCGCATAGCCGGTTGCAACAACTTTAGCGCCACGGTCATGACCGTCCTGACCCATCTTCGCAATCATGATACGGGGCTGGCGACCTTCGCGTTTTGCAAATTCCTCACACATTTTCTGAGCTTTCACAAAGTCAGGATCCTGTTTGGTTTCGTTTGAGTACACGCCTGAAATAGTTCTGATTACTGCTTTATATCTTCCAACGACCTCTTCACAAGCGTCGCTGATTTCGCCGAGGGTAGCGCGGAGTCCTGCCGCTGTCACAGCGAGGTCAAGGAGGTTGCCCTTCTTGGTGCGGACACATTCGGTGATTGCTGCGAGCGCTTCTTTGACCTTAGCCTCATCGCGGTGGCCTTTGACCTCGTTAAGGCGCTCAATCTGCTCTTTGCGCACCTCGGTGTTGTCAATCTCAAGGATATCGATGGGATCTTCATGGTCAAGACGGTACTTGTTGATACCCACGATTGTCTGGCGACCGGAGTCGATGCGCGCCTGAGTGCGGGCGGCAGCCTCCTCGATGCGGAGCTTGGGAAGTCCGGTTTCGATAGCTTTCGCCATGCCGCCGAGCTTCTCGATTTCCTGGATGTGAGCCCATGCACGGTGAGCAATCTCGTTTGTGAGAGCCTCTACATAGTATGAACCTGCCCAGGGGTCAACCTGCTTGGTAACCATAGTCTCCTCCTGGATATAAATCTGTGTATTGCGGGCAATACGTGCGGAGAAGTCTGTGGGAAGCGCGATAGCCTCGTCAAGAGCGTTGGTGTGGAGCGACTGGGTATGGCCGAGAGCGGCGCCCATAGCCTCGATGCAGGTTCTGCCTACGTTGTTGAAGGGGTCCTGCTCGGTAAGGCTCCAGCCTGAAGTCTGGGAGTGGGTACGGAGCGCGAGTGATTTGGGGTTCTTCGGGTTGAACTGCTTTACAATCTTAGCCCAGAGCATGCGGGCGGCGCGCATCTTGGCAATCTCCATGAAGAAGTTCATGCCGATAGCCCAGAAGAATGAAAGGCGTGGTGCGAATGCGTCAATATCCATTCCGGCATTTACACCGGCGCGGAGATATTCGAGACCGTCGGCGAGTGTGTAAGCGAGCTCGATGTCACAGGTAGCACCTGCCTCCTGCATGTGGTAGCCGGAGATTGAGATGCTGTTGAACTTCGGCATATTCTGCGAGGTGTACTCGAAGATGTCGGCGATAATGCGCATCGAGAATTCCGGCGGGTAGATATAAGTGTTGCGCACCATGAATTCTTTCAGGATATCATTCTGGATTGTACCTGCCATTTCGTCAAGCTTGGCACCCTGCTCCAGTCCGGCATTGATGTAGAAAGCGAGGACGGGAAGCACTGCGCCGTTCATTGTCATGGACACAGACATCTTGTTCAAGGGTATGCCGTCGAAAAGCACTTTCATGTCATCCAGAGAGCAGATGGAAACACCGGCTTTGCCAACGTCACCTACCACACGCTCATGGTCTGCGTCATATCCGCGGTGTGTCGCAAGGTCAAAAGCCACGGAAAGACCTTTCTGACCTGCGGCGAGGTTGCGGCGGTAGAAAGCGTTACTCTCGGCGGCGGTGGAGAAGCCTGCGTACTGGCGGATTGTCCAGGGGCGCAGAGGATACATTGCGCTGTACGGGCCGCGGAGGAACGGAGGAAGACCGGAAACATAATTGAGGTGTTCCAGACCTTCAAGATCCTCTTTTGTGTAAACCGGTTTCACCGGAATGAGTTCGGGGGTGAGCCACTCCTCACCCTGCTGGGGCGCAGCGCTCTTATTGGCAAATGCGTCCTTCGTAATATCTATTTCTTTAAAATCGGGTCTCATTGATAATGAAATATTATGAGGGTGAGTTACTTATTTAAGCAATTTGGCATTGAAGGCACGGAGGGTGTCAAGAACATTGCTGCGCACATTGACAAAGTTTACAATGCCGAGAGCCTTGAGGTCATCGGAGCAAGCGGGAGCACCGGCAACAACGAATTCAGCCCTGCCGTCAAGGTACTTGAATGCTGCGGGAGCGAGTTCGGCGTATTCGTCATCGCTTGAACAGAGAACAACAACGTCCGCGCCTTTCTCAAGAGCTGCGTCAACGCCCTGCTCAACTGTGTCGAAGCCGAGGTTGTCGATGATTTCGTAGCCTGCGCATCCGAAGAAGTTGGTGCTGAACTGCGCGCGGGCAAGGCGCATGGCAAGGTTGCCGATGGTGAGCATGAACACCTTCGGACGGTTTGATGCAGCCTCGGTTGCAAGGCGGAGAGCCTCGAAATCGCTTGCCGCACGGGTTGTGGGAAGTGTATTGGCATCATTGTCCTCCTCATCTGAGTGGGAGCAACCGCATCCGCATGATGTGTTCTTGATTTTGCCTGCTGCTGTTTCGTTGATGTTGGGGTACTGGTTGGTACCGAGAAGAATCTCTTTGCGGCGTGCAACATCAGTGTGGCGCTTTTCAGAAGTTTCGCGCACAGCCTTCTGCACTGTACCGTCATTCACGCAAGCGAGGAAACCGCCTTTATCCTCGATTTCAAGGAAGAGCTTCCAAGCCTCGTTTGCGATAGACACTGTAAGGGTCTCTACATAGTAGCTGCCGCCTGCAGGGTCTACAACCTTGTCGAGATGGCTCTCCTCTTTGAGAAGGAACTG
>CAMWQE010000159.1 GCA_947176335.1 uncultured Porphyromonadaceae bacterium
CAATAATGATACGCGCCATTATAATAACAACAATAATTCTTACCGCAACAACAATACCGGTTCTTACCGCAGCTCAGGCGGCAGCTTCAGCGGCGGAAGGTCATCCGGCGGTGGTGGCGGCAGAGGCAGACACTAAATCAAGTTTAAACATTTATCACGAAAAGAGAATATGAAGAAATACCTTATAGCAGCGGCAGCACTGGCTTTGCCGACTCTAATGTTCGGTCAATCTGCGATTGACGCATACAATCTTTCACAGGCAGGAAACCGTGGTACCGCACGATTCCTCTCCATGGGAGGTGCTTTTACTGCTCTCGGCGGTGATCTTTCCACACTTACCCAAAACCCCGCCGGCATAGGTGTGTACCGTTCCAGTGAGATTGGACTGACACTTGATTTAGATCTTGCTTCGGCTAAGTCCACTACTCAGAATTTCAGTATGTCTAAAGATAAGACTACTTTCAATTGCAATAATTTCGGGTATATCGGAGCTGTTTATACCGGCAGCGACATTATGCCGTATTTCAACTGGGGAGCATCTTATTCAAGGACGTCAAGTTTCAACCGTGCTTACAAAGGACGCGGCGCAATGAACGGTTCGTTGTCCAATTATATCGCCGGTTTTACCACTTATGAAAAATGGAACTCAGATGCGCTTACCACTACCAATTCATCCGAGTTCAATCCTTATATGGATGATTATGCTCCTTGGATGAGCATTCTCGCATATAATTCCTACCTGATAAATCCTGTAGGTGCTTCACAATACAGCGGTTTATGGAAGGACGGCACAACGGGAGAGTATAATTTCACCGTGAGTGAAAAAGGCTATACCGACGAATACTCAATCAATTTCGGTGGTAATTTCCAGAATGTAGTGTTCTGGGGTGTTGGTTTCGGCATAACTGACATAAGCTATCGTTCATCGGTTTACTACGAGGAGGATATGGCTAATGCCAATATTCCGGTTCTTGGAAACAAAGGCGAATACACCGGCACAACCACCGGCGGTGGCGGCTTCGGGCTTGACAGCTGGAAGAGCATCAGCGGCACCGGTTTCAATTTCAAAATCGGCACCATTATCAAGCCGATAAATGAACTGCGAATCGGTCTTGCCGTTCATACCCCCACATATTATAATCTCAAGCAGGAAGGCTGGGCAGGTGTGGACTACGGATACAATCCCGACATCAGCGGATTCGTTGAAACAAATGACGGCTATACCGATTATTTCGAGTGGAAACTTAAAACTCCCTGGCGACTTCTTGCCGGTATCAGCGGTGTTATTGGCAAGCAGGCTATCGTCAGCGCTGACTATGAATACCGTCCGATGCAGAAAATGAATGTTCGTGACGCAAACAACAATGAGTACGGTGATATAAATGGCGATATCGAGACTTATTATCAGGCAATGAATATCTTCCGTCTTGGTGCCGAGTACCGCCTTACTCCCCAGTGGAGTCTTAGAGCCGGCTACCAGTTGCAGTCATCTCCGAGTACAACTGTTGCGCAGAACGGCGATACTCCCGTGTACACTTCCGGTCCTGATGACACAGAGACAACTCCGTCTTACTCATTTGACAAGGCTACCCATTATATTTCTGTCGGAATCGGTTACAAATATAAAAACCTGTACATAGATGCGGCTTATGTAAACAAGCAGCGCGAGAGCACATGGCGCGCATACACTCCCAATAACTACACGACACTTGCTCCGGCATCCAAAATCAATCTGTCATCAAACCAGATTGTTCTTTCGGCAGGAGTGAAGTTCTGATATAAATTGAAATGAATTTAAGTCGCGGGGCAATCTTGCTCCGCGATTTTTTTACTATCTTTACATATTGGTTTCATTGAGTCATAAAAAAAAGTAAAGCACGATGAGGAAATTAATATTGACAGCGTTTGCGGCGTTTTTTGCCTTTTCACTTGCCGCCTCTGATTATATAGACGGGACATGGTCAGGCAAACTGCATCTCGGTGCACAGCGGACTCTTAAACTTGTATTTCATATATCCGCGAGTGATTCTACAGTAACAATGGACTCCCCGGACCAGGGGGTGAAAGGTATCGAGTGTGAAGTGCTATACCTGTCGGATGATTCGTTGAGTTGCCGCGTGGCAAAAATGATGATGAGTTACACAGGCACGCTTACCGGAGGAGTGATTGAAGGAACTTTCAGGCAAGGCGCATATAATCTTCCTCTTGCACTTCATAGAGGGGAGGATAAAGCAATACGACCTCAGACACCTGTACCCCCTTTCCCGTATTCAGTCGAAAATATTACTGTAGCAAATGATTCAGTATCGCTGTCCGGCACTCTTTGTGTTCCGCAGAATAGCACTGCTGCAACCCCGGTAGTCCTTCTGGTATCCGGCAGCGGATTACAGAACCGTGATGAGGAGCTATTCGAGCATAAACCTTTTGCAGTGATAGCTGATTATCTTGCGAGAAACGGCATTGCCTCCTTACGATATGATGACCGTGGCATCGGTGAATCCACCGGCGACGCTTTAAATGCGACTACCGCCGATTTTGCCGCAGATGCAAGTATGATGATGGACTGGCTACGTGGTACCAAGAGGTTCGGGAAAACAGGACTGATAGGACATAGTGAAGGTGGGCAGATTGCATATATGCTTGGTGCCCGGAAGGCCAATCTTGATTTTATAGTTGCTGTTGCCGGTCCCTCTATTCCCGGCAGCAAGACAATTGCGTTTCAAAATAAAGTTGCACTTGTAAAATCAGGCATTGATGAGAAAATAGCAGATGACTTCGCCAACGCGCTTGAAAAGGCATTTGGTTTCAAGCTTGCTTCCCCTGAAATCACTGAAGTTTCGGAAGAAACAATAGAAGAACTGTATCCGCAGTGCAATAATAATGTGTTTACCAAACAGCTTGTGGCATCAATGAAAAGCGTACTTGCTGCAACTCCGAGCAATCCCTGGATGATGTTTTTCCTTGGTTACAATCCTGAAGATGATTTGAAATCATTGAAGATTCCGGCATTCATTATTTATGGAGATAAGGACCGGCAAGTACCCTCGTCGCTCAACCTTGCTCCCGCGCTCCAGTTCGCCCCGGATGCAAAAGTAAAAAGTTATCCGGAGCTGAACCACCTTATGCAGCACGCTGTAACCGGTGATGTGGAAGAATACAGCACTATTGAGGAGACAATCTCTCCGGAGGTTCTTGCCGACATCACCGCATTTATCAAAGCCCTTTAACTATCCATGCATGGACATCTGGGACAAAAAGAAGCGTTCCGCTGTAATGTCAAAAATTAGAGGGAAAAATACACGACCCGAATTAATTGTCCGGCATTACTTGTTTTCACGCGGCTATCGTTACCGTAAGAATGTGAAAGGTCTACCTGGCACACCTGATATTGTACTAAGGAAATATGGCACAGTGATATTCATCCATGGATGTTTTTGGCACGGACATGAAGTTGACGGACATATTCCGCACTCGAATCGTGAATACTGGCAGAATAAAATTGAACGCAATATAGAGCGTGACAAACGCAACAAAGAGGAACTTAAAAAGTTAGGTTGGAGCGTAATGACAGTATGGGAATGCCAGTTGAAACCTGCGGTAAGAGAACAGACACTTTTTGAAATCGAGTACCATCTTAACCATTCTTACCTGTCACGATTCGTGCCAAAACTTCCAAAGAGTTACAGTGTTACCGAAGAAACAGCAGCAATTGCGGCAGAACCCCTATCTCAATATATTGATACATAGGCATATCGTTTAAAAACGATGTTTGTTTTATGGTATTATAGCCATAGTATCGTTTTTTTGAGTAATTTCGCAACTTAAACGGAAATATCATAGGGCTAATCATGATGAAATTAATAAGCTTGTTTTCTGGTGCGGGAGGCCTGGATTTGGGTTTTCATAAAGCTGGCTTCAAAACTATTGTCGCGAATGAATTTGACCCTAAGATATGTCCAACTTTCCGGGCCAACTTTCCGGGTGTCAATCTTATTGAAGGAGATATACGCAAAGTATTATCTTCACGGTTCCCTGATAATGTGGCAGGCATAATCGGAGGACCTCCATGCCAGTCATGGAGTGAAGCGGGAGCATTGAGGGGAATAGACGATTCACGAGGACAGCTTTTCTACGAGTATATCCGTGTATTAAGGGATAAACATCCGCTGTTCTTTGTAGCTGAAAATGTTTCAGGTATGCTTGCAAAGCGTCATTCAGAAGCTGTTAACGGATTTATGCGCCTATTTGATGAAGCGGGTTATGATGTGAATCTAAAGATGCTTAATGCCAATGATTATGATGTGCCGGAGGATCGAGACCGTGTTTTTTACATAGGTTTTCGCAAGGATTTGCAAATCCGTGATTTCAAATATCCCGCTCCACAGAAACATAAGCCCACCTTGCGTGAATGCATTTGGGATTTGCAGGATACAGCAATTCCAGCACGTGAGAAAAACAAAACAAACGGTAATGCATGTGCTGTTCCCAACAATGAATATTTTATCGGTGCGTTTTCGCCGATTTTCATGTCGCGCAATAGAGTACGTTCCTGGGACGAACCAGGCTTTACGGTGCAAGCGAGTGGCAGGCAATGCCAGTTGCATCCCCAAGCTCCCAAAATGATAAAAGTAGAAAAGAACTTGCAGAAATTTGTTGAGGGATGTGAGCA